>CAUVOF010000164.1:0-2560 GCA_963553325.1 uncultured Cardiobacterium sp. | reverse complement strand
CCGCGCCCGCCGCCAACTCCTGCAAGCCCTCTACCAATGGCAAATCAGCGGCGACGACCCGTGGAGCGTGCGCCGCAACCGCATCGTAGATCCGAAAATAGGCGACATCGACGACGACTACTTCGACACCGCCTTCAACACTATCAGCGAAAAACGCGACCTCTACGACACCCGCATCGCCGAACACACCCGCCGCAAGCCGAGTACCCTCGACCCGGTAGAGCGCGCCATTCTCTGGATAGGCGTTTACGAACTGCTGGAACGCTTCGACATCCACCCGACCGTTACCATCAACGAAGCGATAGAACTCGCCAAACAATTCGGCGCGGAAGACAGCTACAAATACATCAACGCCACCCTGGACCACCTCGGCAAAGCCCTCCGCCCCAACGGCTAAACCCGCCATTTATACATACAGCTGAGCGCTTAGATGTATGTTGCAAAAGGAAAAACTATGCTCACCCGCCGCATCTTGCTCAAAACCGCCGCCGCTTCTGCGCCTGAATTCCCCTGTATGCGCCCGCTGGTGTGAAATCGAGAAAAGACAGTTTGAGTTTAACGGTGCCCATGCCACCGTTGGTTTGAGCGAACGTAAGTAGGTCGGGCATTTATGCCCGACAACCACCGACAAATTAAAAAACGTCGGGCATAAATGCCCGACCTACAAACTGTTGGCACCGCGCTGGATAGCTGATTTCCCGCTATTCCTGGCGTGCTAGCGGAACATTACCCGCCGGCGCCCGCTTTCTCGCCTTGCGCTGTTGCAGGCGGGCGTTAATCAGGTTTTTGCCGGCAATCAGCAGGCCATAGCAGAGGAATGCGCCGGGCGGCAGCGCGGCGAGGATAAGGTGGCTGTCGCTGTGGTAGAGGCGAATCGTCCAGTCGATACCGTGGCCAAAAATGCGGTCAGCGCCAGCCAGTAACGTGCCGCTGGCGAGAACCTCGCGCATTGCCCCCAGCACAATAAGAACGCAGGCAAAACCCGCACCCATTGCCGCGCCGTCAATGGCAGCAGGCAGCACCGCATTTTTTGAGGCATAGGCCTCGGCGCGGGCGATGATGACGCAGTTGGTAACGATGAGCGCGAGATAAATGCCAAGCGACTGATAGAGCGGGTAGGCGAGCGCCTGAATGAGAATTTCAACCACGGTAACTGCACCTGCAATCAGCAGGACGAAGACGGGAATGCGGATTTCCGGGCGCAGCCACTGGCGGGTGGCGGCGACGAGAACGTTTGACAGCGTCAGCACGAAAATGGTCGCCATGCCGAGGCCGAGGGCGTTGATGGTATCGGTCGAAGTCGCGAGCAGCGGACAGAGACCAAGAATTTGCACCAGCGCGGGGTTGTTGTGCCAAAAACCGTTGGCGAGGGTTTTGCGAGTTTCCGGGGTCATGGCTTAGGTGCGCGGCAGGGTTACGCCGGTTTGACCTTGGTATTTGCCGGCACGGTCTTTGTAGGAAATGGCGCAGGGCTGGTCAGACTGGAAGAAGAGCATTTGCGCGACCCCTTCATGCGCGTAGATTTTCGCCGGCAGCGGTGTGGTGTTGGAAAATTCCAGCGTTACATGGCCTTCCCATTCCGGTTCAAGCGGGGTAACGTTGACGATGATGCCGCAACGCGCGTAAGTGCTTTTGCCGAGGCAGATGGTGAGGATGTCGCGCGGAATGCGGAAATATTCGACGGTGCGGGCGAGGGCGAAGCTGTTTGGCGGAATGATGCAGACGTCGCTTTCAATATCGACAAAGCTTTGTGGGTCGAAGGCTTTGGGGTCAACCACGGCGCTGTTGATATTGGTAAATACCTTGAATTCACGTGCGCAACGCACGTCGTAGCCGTAGCTGGATGTGCCGTAAGAGATGATTTTGCGCCCGTTTTCATCATGGCTGATGAGGTTCGGCTCGAAGGGGTCAATCATGCCTTGCCGTTCGGCCATTTGTTTAATCCAGCGGTCGTTTTTTATACTCATGAGAATTTCCGGTTAAAAATGAAGGATGACACGGATTTATTTTAAGGGATTGCAGGATTTTTGGGCAGAATTTAATCGCAGGCAATACTCTGGTTTTACCAAAATTTACAAAACCAAAGCGCAGAACCGCATCGCCAGCGACTATAAAACAGATATTTTATGATTTTGCGAAATATCAGCCAGAGATATGAAAAAAGCCGCTGTTTTCGCAGCGGCTTTTATAAAACTGGTGGAGGCGGGGGGATTTGAACCCCCGTCCGCGAACACGCAACTTTCGGTACTACATGTTTAGGCTCGTTTTTAATTTAATGGGCGTGCAGCCAACGGCCAGGCAACCCGCACACGATTCCGCTTGATTTGACTGCCTACCGGCGGACGCGATAAGCAGCGGTTCTGTAAAAATGCCACTCAGTTTGAACGTACAGACACATTCAAGTGAGCGTCAGCGGGAATTAAGCCGCTAAAGCGTAGTTGTCGTCGTTTGCAACTATTAGGTTGAAAGGGATTTACGAGGGACTTTCATCCTCGACATGCACCTGGAGCCTTGTCATCCCCGTCGAATCCAGGAACGCCCCCAAGTGCCGCGCATTATA
>CAUVOF010000163.1:0-2852 GCA_963553325.1 uncultured Cardiobacterium sp. | reverse complement strand
GGACAGCCGTTTGCGAAGCACTCGGCATCGTCACCGAAGCAGAAAACTACGAAGCACTGACAGCACGAGTCTGGACGGTTGCGCCGGAAATGTATGAACTGTGCGGCTACGGCGCCGCGAATGACAATTTCTGCCTGACATTCCGACAAACACAAGAGGCTCGGCTACACGAGGTACTTTGATGGGGCAGGGATACTACGCCGAACTCAAAAAACTGCTGGAAGAAAACGGTTGTAGCGTCATACGACAAGGCAAAGGCAGTCACGAAATCTGGTACAGCCCCCACACCCCGAAACCCGTTACCGTCTCTGTAACCGTAAACAGCCGCAACACCGCCAACGCCATCTTGAAACAAGCTGGTATCAATAAAAAACTCTAAAACAAGGAATCACCATGCGCCTGCATTACTCCCAACACGCGACCGCCTCCTACCAGGCATTGCTCGCGCTTGAAGCCAGCCTCAAACTGGATAACCCCCTCAAAGACCTCATCAAAATCCGCGTCTCGCAAATCAACGGCTGCGTCTTTTGCGTTGATATGCACGTCAAGGAAGCCAAACTGCACGGCGAGCGCGAACTGCGCCTCTACCACCTGCCCGTCTGGCGCGAATCCGCCCTGTTCAATGACAAAGAGCGCGCCGCGCTGCAATGGGCGGAAACCCTCACCCGCCTGGCTGACCACCCTGTCAGCGATGCCGACTACGCTGCCGTGCGCGCCCATTTCGCCGAAGAAGAACTGGTCGCCCTCACCCACGTCATCAACACCATCAACACCTGGAACCGCCTCAACGCCGCCTTCGCCACCCCCGCCGGGGGGATGGATAACATCATGGGGCTAGACAAGGCAGGACTGAAATAACCCCACCGCAACAGGAACCCCCATGAAAAAACCAACCGCCAACCACCCTGCCCTCGCCGACTTCCGCACCATCGTTGGCAAACGCCACACCATCACCGATCCGGCAAAAACCGCGCCCTACCGCAAAGGCATCCGCTACGGCGAAGGTGACGTGCTTGCCGTCGTCCAGCCACAAACCCTCTACCAACTCTGGCAAATCGCCGAAACCTGCGTCGCGCACGACCTCATCATCATCATGCAGGCAAGCAACACCGGCCTCACCGGCGGCTCCTCCCCCTACGGCGACTACGACCGCCCTGTCGTCCTCGTCTCCACGCGCCGCCTGAAAGGCATCCGCCTCATCGAAAACGGCGAACAAGCCATCGCCCTGCCCGGCGCCACCCTCTACGAACTCGAAGACGCCCTTGCCGCCATTGGCCGCGAACCGCACAGCGTCATCGGTTCCTCCTGCATTGGCGCCTCCATCATTGGCGGCATCTGTAACAACAGCGGCGGCGCGCTCATCCATCGCGGCCCCGCCTACACCGAAATGGCCGCCTACGCCCGCCTGAACGAAAACGGCGAACTCAAACTCATCAACCACCTCGGCCTTGACCTCGGCAGCCATCCCGAAGCCCTGCTCAACCGCCTGCAAAACGGCGACTACACGGACGCCGACATCCAGCCCGCAAACGGCCAAACCTCCGACCACGAATACCAGACCCGCGTGCGCGACATCGACGCCGACACCCCCGCGCGCTACAACAACGATGGCCGCCGCCTCTACGAAGCCTCTGGCTCGGCAGGCCGCCTTATCGTCTTCGCCGTGCGCATCGACACCTTCGCCAAACCCGCGCGCCAACAAACCTACTACATCGGCGCACACGACCCCGATACCCTCACCGAGCTGCGCCGCCACATCCTCGGCACCTTCAAAAACCTGCCCGTCTCCGGCGAATACATGCACCGCGACTGCTACGACATCGCTGAACGCTACGGCCGCGACACCTACCTCGTCATTGACCGCCTCGGCAGCAAACACATCCCGCGCTTCTTCCGCTGGAAAAACACCCTTGACCGCTGGGCAGCCAAACTGCACCTGCCGGCAGCAAGCAGCGACCGCCTCATCCAGTGCATGACCGACGCCCTGCCCTCGCACCTGCCTGCCTTCATGCGCGACATGCACCAAAAATACGAACATCACCTCATCCTGAAAATGGCCGATGGCGGTGTGGACGAAGCTGCCGCCTACCTCGACGAATACTTTAGCGCCCACCCCGAACGCGGCGCCTACTACGCCTGCAACGGCGCCGAAGGCGCACAGGCGACCCTGCACCGCTTCGCTGCCGCTGGCGCTGCGAACCGCTACCACGCCGTACACGGCAAACAAGTCGGCGATCTGCTCGCGCTCGACATCGCCCTGCGCCGCAACGAACGCGACTGGTTCGAACGCCTGCCGCCGGAAATCGACCAGTACATCGCGCACAAACTCTACTACGGCCACTTCTTCTGCCACGTCATGCACCAGGACTACATCCTGAAACCCGGCACCGACGCCGCTGCCGTCAAACACCTGCTGCTTGACTACCTCGACGGCAAAGGCGCGGAATACCCGGCAGAACACAACGTCGGCCACCTCTACCACGCCAAAGAAGCCCTGGCAGACTTCTACCGCGCACAAGACCCGACCAACAGCCTGAACCCCGGCATCGGCAAGACCACGAAGAAAAAACACTGGGCGGACGATAACAAAGGCTGCGGCTGCGGCGGACACTGAACCAACCCACAAAAAGCCGGACACGATCCGGCTTTACTTTGCCTTGATGGCCGCCAAGCGGGATAAACACTGGACTCGTAAACCGCCGCCAAGCGGGATAAATCCTGGCTTTCAGGACAGGTAGGGCAGTCGTCGCAAGGTTATGAAAAAGCCCCCGTTATGCGGGGGCTTGGGGTGTTGGCAGGTTTACAGTTCCGGCAGGCTTTTTTCTTGTGGTGCCGGGGTTTCGGCGGTAATG
>CAUVOF010000162.1:0-2862 GCA_963553325.1 uncultured Cardiobacterium sp. | reverse complement strand
TCGTGGCCGCCCCAGGCGTAGGGCTGGATGGTGCCGTGCAAACGGTAAAGCATGGGGATTCTCCGTGTGTGGGTGTATAGCCGTTTCAGAGGACTGATACTGTGTTGGCGAGCCTCGCCGTATTTAAACATACTGTCTGCGGCTCGCCGCTCTGTCTCAATCCTGTGTGAAGCAATTACCGTCATGCTACCGCTTTTGCGGGATGGGGGCGAGGTGGCTTGCTGCCATTACAGCGGTTCGCCCAGCCCGCTGAGGATGGCGTCCATCGCCGCGAAGTGTGCCGCGTCTGACGAGGCGTATTTGAGCTGGGTGTCGGTTTCGTCGGCGTTGAGCAGGACGATGCTGTCGCTGTCGTGGTTACCGTAAATAGCGATGCCGCACAGCCAGTTCGCAAAGCCAAAGGGTTTGCGGCGGAAGTAGCGTTCCAGTTCGTTTCGCGCCGCGCGATCCAGTTGGTAAAAGCCGTCATCGCCGCCGCAGGGCAGGGCGAACATCGCTTGCAGGTGCGCCATTGCCAGCAGGAAGGTGCTGGTGGCTGCGCTTTCCCGCTGCCAGTGCCGGCGGTCTTCGCTGACCCACACCGGCGGGTCGGCGCAGTGCAGGTCGTCGTGGCGGATGCCCCACACGCAGCAGCCCTGGTTTTCGGTATAAAAGACGAGGTGGCCGGGAGCCTGATGCCGGGCGGCATTGTCCGGGGTGAGCAGGTCGTCCTGGGTGTGGTTCAGTTCGCGGTGTTTGCCGAGGGTGCGGTAGTAGTGGGCGAGGACAGCGGGCAGGGTGCCGCAGAGTGCATGCAGCGGCGCGAGTTCGGCGGCGCTGTAACCGTAGTCGCCATCATCGAGGGCGTAGAGGCGGCGGATTTGCGGGCAGGGGTCGGCTGTCATGATGCGTTATCCCCGCCGGTTGCTGGCGCGGCGCGGTTAAAGAGGTGTTGCAGCGCTTCTTCGCCGGTGAAGAAGGCGGCGGCGGCTTCCAAATCTTCGATGCGGGCGACGGGGAGGATAACGGGTTGGCCGTTTTGCAGGGTAAGGACGAGCACGCCGTCTTCGGAGAGTTGCATGGCGGCGATGGCGTCGTAAGGCCAGTAGCGGCCACCGGCGGTGAAACCGTCTTTTTTCAGGCGCCATTTCGGGTAACGCAGGCCGTGGATGAGGACGAGCAGAAAAAAGAGGCCGAGGGCAAGGCTGTTCACGGTGTGGCGCACGCTGATTTCGTGGTACAGCCCGGCGGCGACGATGAGGTTGAGGAAGACAGCGTCGGCGACACGGCGGCGCAGGCGCACGGCGACTTGCGTTTTGCCGAAGCGGTTGGCCTGGACGTAGCTGTCGTAGATAAGGAAAACGGCAAAGGCGAGGTCGATGAGGCAGAGGGCGATGGTGGTGAACATGGAGGGCTCCGTAAGCGGCGTGGCGGCATCTTATAGCGGGGCTGTGACAAGAAGAAGGTTTTTTACACCCGCCCCCTGCGGACCCGGCAAAAACCTCTCCATAGCAGCTTGGCGGACCCGGTATTGACGCTGCTTGGCGGGCGTAGTCTGCTTTTTGCGTTTCGGGCAAAGGCAAGTACCAAGCGGGGAAACGACGCGTTTTTTGATTTTGAGACGTTGCAGGCAACGTCTCTACGAAACCCGGCAACCACGCCGCTTGGCGAGGCCAGGTTTCATCGGAAGCGGCATGAAAAAGCGGGCCGCAGCCCGCTGTCATCATTCTGGCGGCTCAGGCGTCCTGCAATTTCTTCCAGTCATGCACAATCACGCCGCGCTGATCCCAAACCAGAACGTGTTCCTGCTCAAGCTGTTTGAGCAGGCGCGACAGGGTTTCGGCACGGATAGCGAGGTATTCGGCGAGGTCTTTTTTGTTGATGTCGAGCGTGCAGAGCGCGCCGTTCTTGCGTTCGCCCCGCATATGTTCGCGCAGGTAGTGCAGGAGGCGGGTGCGGGCGTCAAAGACGCTCAACATTTCTATCTGCGAGCTCAGGGATTGCACGTATTCGGCCAACGCCCCCATGATGGCAAAGCACAATTCGTTGTTTTTCGAGAGAATTTCGCGGAATTCGCGATTGTTGATGACCAGCAGCTCGGTGTCTTCGGTGGCGATGGCGTTGGCGGGATAGGTGTCGTGACGCATGAACATCAGCGCTTCGCCGAAGCTCTGACCGCGACTGAACAGTTTGACGGTTTTTTCTTTGCCGTCAGGGGCGGAGAAGTAGAGGCGGACGGTGCCGGAGATGACGAAGAAGAAGTCGGTGGTAGCCTGGTTGCGGGTGAAGATCATGCTGCCCGCATGGTAAGAGCGGCGGTTTTTGCGCTGGGTCAGACGTTGCCGGTCCGCCTCAGAGAGGGGGGCGAAGAGGTAGTGTTTGTCTATGATTCCGGTCATGGCAGCACCTGCGGGTATGGGATTTCTTGACAATTATAATCCGTACCGCTTAGGTCACCAATTTGCCAGAACCGCAGCAGCAGCCGGCCCTGCGGTTTGAGGCGCACCAAGCGGCATCATTGCTTGGTCCGCCAAGCGGGATAGATCCTGCATCCGCCTGGCGGGCCGGGGCTTTTTAGTCCGCTGAGGAGGTCAGGCCGTCGAATTTGGGGGCCTTGTCCTGTTTATCGTTCACGGTGACCCAGCCGAGGGTGTTGTCAGCGGTTTTCAGCAGCAGGCGGTTTTCGTGGCAGCGGTTGTCGCTCGCGCGCGCGTCCGCCGGGCAGTTGTATTGGCCGTCGGCGAGGAGCAGGGTGACGCTGTCGCCGGGGACGAGGGTCGCTACGCGTTTGCCGTCCGCATCATGCAGCTCAAGCGGGGCGTCCTGATTTTGCCCAAGGCCCCGGTAGGTGCTGGCAAGGTCGAGGGCGTAGTAGGGCTGCGT
>CAUVOF010000161.1:0-2901 GCA_963553325.1 uncultured Cardiobacterium sp. | reverse complement strand
TGTGCGGTAGTTCCGCGCGTTGGAAAGCCAGGTTTTATCCCGCTTGGCGGGGTTTGGACGCTCTGTTCGTCAAGGATATGCAGGGCTTCGGGCAATTTCGTCTTGAGTGCCGGGCTGGTGGTGGCGAGCAGGGTGGGGATGTGCCGCCAGCACTTACCCTGCCGGGCGATTTCACGGGCAGTGGTGCTGCAAGTGGCGAAGTAACTGGGGTCTTGTCCGAAGGTCATGGTTTTTTTGAGGTTGGGGGTTAGTGGGATTACTGGGTGTCGCGTTCCAGTTCGTACAGGATAAGTTTGGCCTGTTCCCGCGTACGCTTGCTGCCATTGGCGATGGCCTGTTCAAGCAGGGCGCGGGCTTTGGTTTTGTCTGCCGCGAGGTTGCAAGCGGGTTCACCATCTATGTAGTTGGCAGCAAGCGAGGTTTGTGCTTGGGGATGCCCTTGTGCGGCAGCCTGTTCGCGCAGGGCAATAGCGCGGCATGGGTCTTGCGGGTAGTCGTCGTCTATCAGGTAGCCTATGGCGTATTTCAGAGCGAGGGCGTTTTGCGCATCGGCATTGCCCAAGGCAGAGGCTTTTTCCCACCATTCGCGCGCTTTGACCGGATTGCGGAAGCTGCTGTTGAGGCTGTCGTAAAGTCTGCCGAGCTGGTATTGGGCGGCGGCATGGTTTTGGGCGGCAGCTTTTTCTAACCAGTTCAGCGCCTCGTTCCTGTCGCGCGACACGCCGATGCCAGCAAGGTAGAGGGCGGCAAGTTTGTATTGGGCATCGGCATCGCCTGCGGCGGCGGCAGGCTGCCATTTTTCGTGGAGGGTGGCGTAGGTGTATTGCGGGTCGGGGACGGTCGGCAGGACGGTGAGCAGCAGACGGACTTCTTCGTTGTCCCCTGTGGTTTTTTGCCACCAGTCGCGGGCAGTGTCGTCGTTCTGCTGGACACCCTGGCCGTTGGCGTAGAGTTTGCCTAGGTTGTATTGGGCGAAGGTGGCATCGTCATCGCGATTGGCAAGGGTGAGCCATAGTTCGCGTGCGGTCTGGTAATCGCCTCTGTCGTAGGCAGCTTTGGCGTCGTAACGGGTTGAGATACTGCTGAATGTTTGGGTGAGACTGGGGGCCTGGGTGATTTGCGCAATTTCTTCGTCTGACACGGTGAAGTTGCTGCTCGTACCGCTGTTGTGCACACCGCTATCGCTCTCGCCGCCAAAGGTCAGGAAGGTAGCAGCGGCGACGACGAGCAGCAGGGCAAGGACAAGCAGTGTTTTTTTCATGGTGCGCCTTCTTGTGCGGTAGTTCCACGCGTTGGAAAGCCAGGTTTTATCCCGCTTGGTGGGGTTTGGGCGCTCTGTTCGTCAAGGATATGCAGGGCGATGGGGGCTGCTTCGTGGCCTTGCGCAGCGGCTTTTTCCAGCCATTGTCGTGCTTTGGCGGTGTCTTTCGGCACCACGGTGCCGTCGCCGTAGAGGGCGCCGAGGTTGTACTCGGCATCGGGATGGTTTTGTGCCGCTGCTTTTTCCAGCCACGCAATCGCTTTGCCGTAGTCCTGCGTGACGCCGTCGCCTTTGCTGTAGCGGCAGGCGAGGCGGTATTGCGCCTCGGCGTCGCCTGCTTCCGCTTGCGTGGTGAGTTGCGCGATGTCGTTCGTCACGCTTGGGTCTTCAGCAATGGCCGCTGCGGTGAGGGCGGCAAGGCTCAGGGCGAGGAGGTGCGGTTTCATCGGGTTTGCTTTTGTCTGGCAGGGCAGGTTTTCTCTTATTTGCCGGAATCCCAGGTTTTTCCCCGCTTGGCGGGATTCCCCCTTTCAGCCTTTAGTTACCTTCCCCCGCAGGTGGAGGAAGGGCTTTTTTATGTCAGGCGCAAGCGGCGTAGTAGGGGGCGAGCGCCGCTTTGATGGTGTTGTTGATCAGGTTGTCGGCGGTGATTTTTTCGCCACGTGCGCGGCAGGCTTCCGCTCCCAGCGGCAGGTATTGGTGCGCAACGCCGAGCGGGATTTCCCGTGTGCCGAGGACGTCCAGCAGTTCTTGTACGGATTTGGCAAGGCGCGGTTTGGTCCAGTAGTAGCGGATGCGGTCGGACAGGCTGTATGCCCGCAGCAGACGCTGTTCGCGGCGATCGCCGTGGTAGTACTTCTGCCAGTCGGCGGGGTCTTCGCGCATGACAGCATCGGCTTCGCCAATCAGGTCGGTGTCGGTTTCCAGGCCGAGTTCGATGGCAATCTGGCACAGGCCGAAGAGGGCCTCGCGGTAGGCAAAGGTCAGCGCCGGGCCGACTTTGAGGATGGCAAAGTGGTCGCGTACGAGGTTTTTGAAGGCTTCCGGGGTCTGGTAGTCGGTTGAGTGTGCTTCAAAGATGGCGTTCGGGAATTCGTCAGCGACGTCGGACAGCGCCTGTGCGCGTTCAGGACGGTAGTCTTCGACGCCGTGGTGGTCGAATTCGACGCCGGGCTGGACGACGAGGCCGACGACGCGCGCCCAGACGTCATCGCCCAGGCCGTGCGCGGCGAAGGTTTCGCGGTGGATGCGGTAGGTGGTACGGGCGGCGTCCGGCGTGGTCGGGGTGACGCCGTCGAGGGCTTCTTTGGCGCCGCCCGGTACGGGGACTTCGGTGCCGATGATGTACACGAGCGGCACGGCATCCGGCATGGCGGCGCGGGTGTCTTCGGCGATACGGCAGAGGCGGGCGGCGCGTTCGGCAACGGTGGCATCCGGTAGCGGTACGGGATCGCCGGCGCAGCTCATGCTGCAATCAAGGTGGATTTTTTCGTAGCCGGCAGCGACGTAGCTGCGGATGAGTTCTTCGCTGTTCGTCATGGCCTCATCGGCGGGCAGATGTTGCCAGCGGTTCGGGCCGAGGTGATCGCCGCCGAAGGTGACGTCGCAGTCGGCAGGCAACATGGCGCGGGTTTGCGCGA
>CAUVOF010000160.1:0-2930 GCA_963553325.1 uncultured Cardiobacterium sp. | reverse complement strand
TGCGCTTCACCGAAGTCGTCATCCACTTCAAAACCACGCCGCACCCGGTCTTCAACCAGCACGCCCCGGAAAACAAACTCATCATCCGTATCCAGCCAGACGAAGGCATTGCCATGCGCTTCGGCCTGAAACGTCCCGGCGCGGGCTTTGACGCCGAAGAAGTCAGCATGGACTTCCGCTACGCCGACCTCGCCGCGAACAACGTCCTCACCGCCTACGAACGCCTGCTGCTCGATGCGATGAAAGGCGACGCCACCCTGTTCGCACGTACCGATGCGGTACACGCCTGCTGGAAATTCGTCGAACCCATCCTCGCCTACAAAGCCAACCGCGGCCAAATCTACAACTACGAACCGGGCAGCTGGGGGCCGACCGAAGCGGACAAAATGATTGCGCGCAGCGGCCGCGTCTGGCGACAACAGCCGAATAAGAACTAAAGCCTCTGTTCAATCCGCCCGCAGCGGGGTGCGAAAAACCGCGCAGCGACAAAATATACATACACGAACCCCGCTACCGCGTATGTAAACCACCACCTTAATAAACCCCTTGAGATAACCACCATGCAAACCAAAATCCATCACGACAGCGCCGCGCTCGTCGCCGCCATCGCCGCCACCCTCGCCGCCTACAGCCGCGAAGGGCGTCCGGTACACATCGCCCTCTCCGGCGGCAGCACCCCAAAAGCCCTCTACCAGGCACTCGCCGCCGCCCCGTGGCGCGACAAAATCACCTGGCAAAACCTGCACCTCTGGTGGGGCGACGAACGCTGCGTGCCGCCTGCCGACCCGGAAAGCAACTACGGCGAAGCGGCGCGTTACCTGCTCGACCACGTACCCGTGCCGGCGGAAAACATCCACCGCATGCGCGGCGAAGACGACGCCAACAGCGAACGCGCGCGTTACGCCGCCGACCTCGCCGCCCACTTGCCGGACGGCCGCTTTGACTGGACGATTTTGGGCATCGGCGAAGACGGCCACACCGCCTCGCTCTTCCCCGGCGCGACCGACTACACCACCTCGGCAACGGTGGACGTCGCCAGCCACCCGACCAGCGGGCAAACCCGCCTCACTTTGACAGCGCCGCTGATTGCGCGTAGCAAACACATCAGCTACCTCGCCGTCGGCGCGAGCAAAGCCGCCATCCTGCGCGCCATTGCCGAAGGCGGCGACTACCCCGCCGCCCGCATCCGCGCGGAAAACGGCAACACCGAATACCATCTCGACCGCCTGGCGGCCGACCAACTACCATAACCCACGGAGTAAACATGAAAAAAGCAGACATCGGCGTCATCGGCCTTGCCGTGATGGGGCAGAACCTCATCCTCAACATGAACGACCACGGCTACAAAGTCGTCGCCTACAACCGCAGCACCGACAAAGTCGATGCCTTCCTGCAAGGCGCCGCCAAAGACACACAAATCAGCGGCGCCTACAGCCTGCAAGAACTCGCCGACAGCCTCGAAAAACCGCGCATCATCATGCTGATGGTGCGTGCCGGCGATGCCGTTGACCAAACCGTCGCCCAACTGCTGCCGTATCTCGAGCCCGGCGACATCATCATCGACGGTGGCAACAGCCACTACCCCGACACCAACCGCCGCGTCGCCGCCCTGCGCGAACAAGGCATCCGCTACCTCGGCGTTGGCGTCTCCGGCGGCGAAGAAGGCGCGCGCCACGGCCCATCCATCATGCCCGGCGGCAACGCCGACGCCTGGCCGCACGTCAAACCCATCCTGCAAGCGATAGCCGCCAAAACCAAAGACGGCGAACCCTGCTGCGACTGGGTCGGCAAAGATGGCGCCGGCCACTTCGTCAAAATGGTGCATAACGGCATCGAATACGGCGACATGCAGCTCATCTGCGAAGCCTACCAAATCCTCAAGGACGGCCTCGGCCTCACCTACGACGAAATGCACGCCGTCTTCAACGACTGGAAAAAAACCGAGCTGGACAGCTACCTCATCGACATCACCGCCGACATCCTCGCCTACAAAGACGCAGACGGCGCGCCGCTCGTCGAAAAAATCCTCGACACCGCCGGCCAAAAAGGCACGGGCAAATGGACGGGCATCAACGCGCTCGACCACGGCATCCCGCTCACCCTCATCACCGAAGCCGTCTTCGCCCGCTGCGTCTCTGCCTTCAAAGACCAGCGCGAAGCCGCCGCACAAACCTTCGGCAAAAGCATCGCCCGCATCGAGGGCGAGCGCACAGCGTGGATAGAATCGCTGCGTCAGGCGCTGCTTGCCTCGAAAATCATCTCTTACGCGCAAGGCTTCATGCTCATCCGCGAAGCATCTGAACAAAACGACTGGAACATCGACTATGGCGCAACCGCGCTCTTGTGGCGCGAAGGCTGCATCATCCGCAGCCGCTTCCTTGGCGACATCCGCGACGCCTACGCCACAGACCCCAAACTCACCTTCCTCGGTAGCGCCCCCTACTTCCACAGCCTCTTGCAAAACGCGCTGCCGCACTGGCGCAAAACCGTCGCCAAAGCGATAGAAGCGGGCATCCCGGTACCGTGCATGGCATCCGCGCTGACCTTTCTCGACGGCTACACCAGCGCCCGCCTGCCCGCGAACCTCTTGCAAGCGCAACGCGACTACTTCGGCGCGCACACCTATGAGCGCACCGACCGCCCGCGCGGCGAATACTTCCACACCAACTGGACGGGCAAAGGCGGCGACACCGCCTCGACCACTTACGACGTTTAGGGCGGTTTGACATTAAGAGTCCCCCTCCCCCTGTGGGGGAGGGCTGGGGTGGGGGTCGTCTGTATACCTCGCTATCTCACGGACAACCCTGCATAAAAACCAGCCCCGCTTGCGGGGGGGGGGGGGGCCCCTTAATCCAACACCGAAAACAACATGAAAAACCTCAAACGCCAGGCAATCGAACCGCACAGCCGCGCCCGCCGCCCACGCCTGC
>CAUVOF010000159.1:0-2970 GCA_963553325.1 uncultured Cardiobacterium sp. | reverse complement strand
AAAAGGCAGTCGCCTTTTTCAAGGGAACCCGGGGTGGGGGTGGGCGATATTGCTTACGAGAATAAGATTTCGATTTTTCACGTTTGCTGCCCCCACCCTAACCCTCCCCCACGGGGGAGGGGACTAATTGGTTGAATTTCAAGCATTGGCTGCCGTTCAGCCTGTGCTTGTTGGTATGTACTTCGTAGGGTTGAATTGTAAACAGCCCCTAACGATGATGGCCGCGTTCCGGCATAAAAAAACCGCGCCGGAGCGCGGTTTGTTTTCTGTTTTGTTGTGATTAGAACGGGATGTCGTCGTCGTCAAAGCCCTGGTCAAGGGCGGGGCCGCCAAAGCCACCGTTGTCGTTTGACGGCGGCACGGGGTTGTTGGGCATTGGTGGCTGTGGTGGGCGGTTGTTGCCGCCGGCAGCGGTGTAGTCCGGGTAATCGCCATTGCCGCCCTGCCCGTAGTCGCCTGGTTGTGGGTTGCTGCGGTTGTTGTGGCCACCATTGCCACCGAATATGCCTTCGCCACCGCTGCCGCGGCTGTCGAGGAACTGGATGCTGTCGGCGATGATTTCGGTGGTGTAGCGTGGCTGACCGCTTTGGTCAGTCCATTTGCGCGTTTGCAACTTGCCTTCGACGTAGAGTTTGCTGCCTTTTTTCGTGTATTGACCGATGATTTCTGCGGTTTTGCGGTAGGCGACGACGCGGTGCCATTCGGTGCGCTCGCGTTTTTCGCCGGTGTTTTTGTCGTTCCAGGTCTCGCTGGTGGCGATAGAAAGGTTGGCTACCGCTTCGCCGTTGGGCATATAGCGCATGTCCGGGTCGTTGCCCAGGTTGCCGATGAGTATGACTTTATTGACGCCTGCCATGTTGGGTGTTTCCTCGTGTGTAATGTGTGATTTAAGGCTGTTTTGCGCCGCGTAGTGTAGCGGTTTTGCCCATCTTCAGCAAAACGAGCGCGGCGGCGGCGCTGGCGAGTGCAAGGGCGATAAGCACGGTCGCTGGGCTTTGCGCCTGCCAGATGCGACCGCCGACCGCGCCGCCAATAAAGCTGCCGATGAACTGCGCGCTGCTGTAGATGCCCATCGCCTTGCCACGGCTGTCCGGCGCGGCATTTTGCGCGACCCAATGCGGCAGGCCGGTTTCCAGGCGGTAGAAGGCGATGAAATAGACCGAGAGGGCGAAGAGCAGCCAGGCGGTGTGCGCCAGCGGCACGGCGAGCAACGCGGCACCGGCGGCGAGGATGAGGAAATTCACGCCGAAACTAAGCGGGTGCGGCGCGTTTTTGCGACGCATACAGGCAAGGGCGATGAGGTTGGCGGGCAGGTAAAGCCACCAGTGCTGCGCCTTGGCGAGGCCTCCGGCAACCAAAAGCGGCGGCAGGACGAGGAAGGTGGCGGTGAAAATCGCGTGCAGGGTGAAGATGGTGGCGGCGGCTTGGTAAACGGGTTTGGCGTTGTACTGCGCGCCACTGGTAGTCGGCCGGACGACGGCAGGCAGACGCAAGCTGGCGGCAAGCGCCGCTGCCGCCATCAGCGCGATGATGAGAAAGAGGCCGGCAACGCCGCTCCAGTTGGCAATCAGCGGGCCGAGGATGAGCGAGAGGACGAAGGCGATGCCGATGCTCGCGCCGAGGATTGCCATGGTTTTGCCGAGTTTTTCCGCCGGGGTGATGTCGGTGGCGTAAGCGAGGGTAACGGCGGCGATCGCCCCCATGCCCTGCACGGCGCGGGCGGCAATCATCATATAAATGTCGTTCGCGCACGCCGCGAGCAGGCTGCCGGCGACAAAGAGGGCGAGACCGGCAGCGATGACCGGTTTGCGCCCGTAGCGGTCGGATAGCCAGCCGCAGGGGATTTGCAACAGTCCCTGGGTGAGGCCGTAGATGCCAAGCGCGATGCCGACCAGGGTTTTGTTCGCCCCCGCCAGTTCGTTGGCGTAGAGGCTGAAGACGGGGAAAATCATGAAAAGACCGAGCATCCGCGTGATGTAGATGGCGGTCAGGGTGGCAACGCCGCGTTGCCAGGCGGTTTGGGTCATGGTGGGTTCCTGTTAAACGGATAAATTTTGCAGTATGGCGACAGTCGCTTGCCGCGCGGCTTCGCCCTGCAACCAGGGACTGTCGTCGTCGGCAAAACAGGCAAATTGCAGCAACTCGCCATCGCCTTGCAGGTGCAGGCGGATGTCGCCGCCCGTGTCGCGGAAAAACACTTCCGCCTGCGACACCCCGGCGGCGAGCGCCTCGCGCAAGCGTGCCAATTCGGCGAGCGCGTCATGGCGGGCGCTGAAGCGGTATTCGCCGAAACCGTAGATGAGTTCAAAAGTAAGCGTGTCCGCCGCGCTGGCAACCACGGCGAGCGAGAGCGGGCGGGAAAAATTCATGAAATGTTGCCCGGCGGGGCTGACGTCTTGATAGGGCATGGTTTTTATCAATGTGGGTGAAATCGTTATAGCGATAGGTACTTCCCTCCCCTGCAGGGCGAAGCCCGCAGCGGGCGGGTTCCCCTGCAAAATGCGGACGCATTTTGCAGGGGGCCCGGGGGAGGGTTAGGGTGGGGGTGAGCAATGTCGCTTACGAGATAAGATTTCGATTTTTCACGTTTGCTGCCCCCACCCCAGCTTTCTCGCTTCGCGAGCTGTTCCAGTCCCCCACGGGGGAGGAAGTATATCGGCGGGTTACTGCACTTCAGTTCACTATACAGGACGTCGATAGAATGATTCTTCTATGACTCAAGGCAGGTTTTCAGGAGATTGCTATAAAATGCGCGCTCATTTTACCGAGGATTACAATATGGACTGGGATAAATTGGGCGCCGCTGTCATCGGCGTATTCGCCATCTTTATGTTCTACAAAACGGTCAAAAACGGCGGCTACAAAGCGCTGCTTGAGCGCTCGCGCAACGCGCCGCAGCATTGGGGCACCTTCGTCTTCCTGATGGTGATGGTGGTGCTGTTCGTCATCCTGCTCATCCGCCTCTGATGC
>CAUVOF010000158.1:0-3034 GCA_963553325.1 uncultured Cardiobacterium sp. | reverse complement strand
CCTGTGCTTGTTGGTATGTACTTCGTAGGGTTGAATTGTAAACAGCCCCTAGTTGCTGCCCTCACCCCAATCTTGCTTGCGTAGCAAAAAGAGGGATTTATCCGCTGAAATGCACGCACCACCCGCAAAAAGCCCCGCATGGCGGGGCTTTAAATTTAGACAATCCCGCAGCCCGTTCAGACACCCGCACAATTGCGCGTACCTATAATCAAAACACCCCAATAACCCGGAGTACGCCATGAAAATCCTCACCCCCGCCATCCTCATCGCCCTTGCCACCGCGACCATCACCACGCTGCCCACCCTTGCCGACAGCCACCGCAGCCGCGCCGAAGCACCACTGCCGCACCAATTACAAAAACGCCTGCTGGCACTGAAAGACGCGCAGGACAAACCCGCCGCACCGTACCTCGACAAGAGCAAACCCACCCTCATCAAATTCTGGGCGAGCTGGTGTCCGCTTTGCCTTGCCACCCTCGAAGAAACGCAAGAATGGCACCAAGACCCCGCCTTCGCCGGCATCAACCTCATCACCATCGCCTCGCCTGACCACCTTGGGGAAAACGACGAAGCCGCCTTCAAAGAATGGTATCGTGGCCTCGACTACCCGAACCTGCCGGTGCTGGTCAATAACGGCGGCGACATCGCGCGCGACACCGGCGTCGCCGTTTACCCCAGCTGGGCGCTGCTCGACAAAGACGGCAACGTCGTCCGCGTCGTCAAAGGCCACATGAACCGCGAACAAGCGCTGACGCTGCTCAAGAACCCACGCGCCGAACTCGTCCAGCCCGGCAAGAACTACTACAAACCGAAAGCAAAAGGAGCGACACCCATGCAGACAAAAACCATCTACCTCGCCGGCGGCTGCTTCTGGGGAATGGAAGCCTACTTTGAGCGCGTCCCCGGCGTCGTCGATGCCGTCTCCGGCTACGCCAACGGCAAAACCGCGAACCCCAGCTACGAAGACGTCATCCGCGGCACCGGCCACGCCGAAACCGTGAAAATCACCTACGACCCCGAACGCATCAGCCTGGATGACATCCTGCGCTACTACTTCCGCGTCATCGACCCGACCAGCCTTAACCAGCAGGGCAACGACCGCGGCGTGCAATACCGCACCGGCATCTACTACACCGACCCGGCCGAGCGCGCTACCATCGAAAAAGCCCTCGCCGCCGAGCAGCAAAAATACAAAAAACCGCTGGTCGTCGAAAACGAGCCGCTGCAAGCCTTCTACGACGCCGAGGAATACCACCAGGACTACCTCGCGAAAAACCCGAACGGCTACTGCCACATCGACATCCGCAAAGCCGACATCCCGCTGGAAAAAGCCGCGCCCGCAGCGCCCGCCAAAACCGACGCCAACGGCGAACCGCAGATAGACGCCAGCAAATACCACAAGCCTGACGCCGCCGCGCTGAAAAAAAAGCTGGGCGCCGAAGCCTACGAAATCACCCAAAACAGCGCCACCGAGCGCGCCTTTAGCCACGAATACGACCACCTCTTCGCGCCGGGGCTGTATGTGGACGTCGTCAGCGGCGAACCACTCTTCAGTTCCGCCGACAAATACAACTCCGGCTGCGGCTGGCCGAGCTTCACCAAGCCGATAAACCGCGCGGTCATCACCGAGCACGACGACACCAGCTACAACATGCACCGCACCGAAGTCAGAAGCCGCGTCGCCGATGCCCACCTTGGCCACGTCTTCCCCGACGGCCCGAAAGACAAAGGCGGCCTGCGCTACTGCATCAACGGCGCCAGCCTGAAATTCATCCCGCTCGCCGAGATGGAACAAGCGGGCTATGGCGACCTGATTGAGGCAGTGAAAAAAGGCGAGAAGCTGTAAGCGCGCTTTCATCTGCCCATAAAAATCCCGCCACTTGGCGGGATTTTTTCGTTTGGCAACAATCACGCCTTGAAGGATTGCTATACATACACCTTCCCGCTACCCTGCATGTAAATCCCAACCACCATTCCTCAAATATCATGCAAACCCTGCACCACACCGACCTTGCCGCGCGGCACAGCCTCGCCTGCCCGTCCATTGCGCGCGAACTTGTCCTCATCGAAAGCGCCGACGAATGGCGCACCGCTGCCCCCGGCGACCGCATCCTCGGCGGCGGCTGCAACACCATCTGCCGCGAAGAAATCACAACGCGCATCCTCTGCCCGCAGTACCGCGGTCAGCGCGTCATCGCGGAAGACGACGACAGCGTCTTCCTGCAAGTCGAAGCGGGCGAACCCTGGCCGACAGTCGCCGCCTGGAGCGTGAGCGAAGGCTGGTATGGCGCGGAAAACCTCGCCCGCATACCCGGTAGCGCCGGCGCCGCCCCGGTGCAGAACATCGGCGCCTACGGCATCGAGCTGCAACACATCCTCGCCCGCGTGCAAGTCTATGACCGCGAAGAACGCCGCCTGCGCGAAATCCCCGCCGCCGATTGCCAATTCGCCTACCGCGACAGCCGCTTCAAACACGACTGGCGCGAACGCTACATCATCAGCGCCATCATCCTGCGCCTGTCCAAACGCGGCGCGCTGCACCGCGACTACCCCGGCCTGCGCGAACAGGCAGACAGTTTGCGCACCCCGGCAGACGTCCACGCCGCCGTCAGCGCCCTGCGCCAGGAAAAACTGCCCGACCCGGCGCTTGAGCCGAACGCCGGCAGCTTCTTCCACAATCCCATCGTCAGCGCCGCACACTACGCCGCCCTGCGCGAGAAGCACCCGGAAATGCCGTCATTTGCCGCGGGCGAGGCGGTAAAAATTCCCGCCGCCTGGCTGATAGAACAATGCGGCTACAAAGGCGCACGTGACGGCAAAGTCGGTATCTCGGAAAAACACGCGCTGGTGCTGACAAACCACGGCGGCACGGCGACGGAAATCCTCGCTTTCGCCGGCGAAATCCAGCAGGCGGTGCAAAGCCGCTACGGCCTCACGCTGGCGATTGAACCAACCGTACTGGCATGAGCCGCACGTCGTCTAGGGCGTGTTTACAATTGGACAACCCCCTCCCCCGCAGGGCGAAGCCCGCAGC
>CAUVOF010000157.1:0-3048 GCA_963553325.1 uncultured Cardiobacterium sp. | reverse complement strand
CCGGGCGGATGCGCAAACACTACATCCGCATCCTCACCGGCGACAAAGTGAAAGTTGAAATGACGCCGTACGACCTCAGCAAAGGCCGCATCATCTTCCGCGAAAAATAAACCACCAGCCGCATTCAGCCCGACCTCGGTCGGGTTTTTTCATGCGCGGACGCTGCCCGCTATAATCGCCGCTTCCACAACCCACGGAGAAAACACCATGAAAAACAAAACCACCCTACTTGCTCTCGCGCTTGCTCTTGGTTTCGCCGCGCCCGTTGTGCCGGTTTTAGCGGAAGACACGCTGAACTACATCGAAGAAATGAAACGCTGGCAACCGCAAGCGGAAGCCGGCGATGCCGAAGCCCAATTCCAACTAGGACAAATGTACGCCCTCGGCCATGGTTTCAAGCAGAACTATAAAAGCGCAATGGAATGGTATGAGAAAGCCGCCGCACAAGGAAATGCCAAAGCACGGACAGCGTTGGGAATGTTTTATTACTATGGCGTCGGCGTAGAAAAAAACGAGGAAAAAGCAGGCGAATGGTTTGAAAAGGCGGCAGTCCAAGATGATATTTTTGCCCAATTTTATATGGGTTTAATTGCCTATAACGCGAGAGACAACACAATGGCTAAACAATGGTGGGAACGGGCAGCAGCAAAAGATTATGCACCCGCAATGAAAAATATTGGTCAACTTTATAAAAATGGTGAAGGTGTTGCCCAAGATTCTGCCAAAGCAAAATACTGGTATGAAAAAGGCGTCAAGCAAAAGAAATATTCTGCTTCATCTATGTACATGCTTGCCCAATTATACCTCGATGGCAATGGCGTAAAAAAAGATAAAGAACAAGCGATAGCATGGCTAAAAAAATCGTGCACATTAGATGAACCGGAGAGTATTCATGCCTGTCATAAAATTTATAACAACTACTTTGATGAGGAATTAGAACCCGTTCTAAGTCAACAAAAAATCTTTACGCATGCCATGAAAGCAGCAAAAAATGGCTCTCCAGAAGGCGCATTGATTTTGCGACAATTAAAAGACACCGGATTTATTTTCCCTGATGCAGACAAAGAACAGGCATTGGCATTTGTGGACAAATTTGATAATAATGAATATTGGAACCGCCGCTTAGTGGAGCGGACATTAGAAATCTTGCAAGATTAATTTATAAACAAGAAATCAGGTTGGGTTAACAAGGAACGCACGTAACTCAACAAATACTAAAATTGAATTAACCCCTAAACCCCCATTTACATACACCAACCCCGCTACCCCGTATGTAAATGACAAAACTTAATCCCCCATCCCCTCCTGCAACCGGCGAAACGCCTCATCGCGCAAAATACGAAAACGCGCCTCGTCAATCTCGCCGTTGGCAAGCTGACACTCCAGCGTGAACACCAGCCGCTCAAACGCCGCCTCTGCCGCCTTGCGCCGCGCCATTCGCTCGCGAATCCGCCGCACCCGTTGCCAGTCGCGCCAAACCCACAGCCCAACCACCAACAACAAAAACCAAACGAACTTCATCGCACACTCCTACATAAAAATGAAAAAGACCATATACCACACAAGCCTCGCCCTTTGCCTCCTTGCAGGACTTGCCGCGCTCACCCTGAAGCGCCTCGACCTCGCCTACCCGCCCGACATCAGCATTTGCAGCGACTACTCGCCGACCGTCCACGATCGCCACGGCAAACTGCTACACACCCGCCTCACCGCCGACGACAAACGCCGTCTGCCGCCCGGCGCCCTGCCCGCCGCCTACAGCGCGCTCTTGCTCAATTACGAAGACCGCCGCTACTACCAGCACCACGGCATCGACGCCGTCGCCATCGTCCGTGCGCTGGGTGAAAACCTGCGCGGCGGCGGCATCCGCAGCGGCGCCTCGACCCTAACCATGCAGGCAGCGCGCCTCATCTACCGCACGCCGCACAGCTTCCCCGGCAAAATCCGCCAAACCCTGCGCGCGCTGCAACTCGAATACCACTACGACAAAGCGACCATCCTCAACTGCTACACCAGCCTCGCACCGATGGGCGGCAACCTTGAAGGCATCACCGCCGGCGCCTGGCACTACTTCGGCAAAACCCCGGCGGAACTTTCCATCGGCGAAACCGCCTGGCTTATTGCCCTGCCGCAAAACCCGAACCGCCTCGCCGACCCGGCTCGCGCCCTGGCGGCACGCAACCGCGTCCTCGACCGCGCCCTGAAAAACCAGCTCATCGACGCCGAGACCCACCACAACGCCAGCCACGAAGCACTCGCGCCGCACCCGCATCCCTTCCCGCAGTACGCGCCGCACTACGCCGCCCTCGCCCTGAAGCGCGGCGAAAGCACGACCACCCTCGACCGCGAGCTACAACGCCGCCTCGAAGCGACCCTTGCCGCCGCCCTGCCGACCCGCCCGCAGCGCAGCAACCTCGCCGCGCTCATCCTCGACAACGCCAGCGGCGAAACCCGCGCCTACCTTGGCAGCGCCGACTACCACAGCAAAACCCGCCTCGGCGCCAACGACCTGCTTGCCGCCGTGCGCTCGCCCGGCAGCACGCTGAAGCCCTACATCACCCTCTACGCCTTCGATCACTACCGCCTGCACCCGCATACCCCCATCGACGACACCCCGCTTGCCGGCGGTTACAACCCCGACAACTACGACCAAAAATACCTCGGCCGCATCACCCTCGCCGAAGCACTGCGCCGCTCGCGCAACACCCCGGCGGTGCGCCTCTTGGAACGCATCGGGCCGGACACCTTCGCCGCCTGGCTCGAACAACACGGCCTGCACCTCATCACCCCGCACAACAGCCCGCCCAACCTCACCATCGCCCTCGGCGGCGTCGGCATCCGCGCCACCGAACTTGCCGACCTCTACCGCCAACTCGCCAACTGCACCTACCGCCCGGAAATGACCGCGCCGCTTGCCAGCCAGCGCGCCTGCCTACAAACTAGCCAAATCCTGCAACAAGTCGGCGACAGCAGCGGCGCACTCAAACATGGCGCCGAACCCGTCGCCCTCAAAACCGGCACCGCCTACGGCTGGCGCGACCTCTGGGC
>CAUVOF010000156.1:0-3097 GCA_963553325.1 uncultured Cardiobacterium sp. | reverse complement strand
GCGATGCAGCTCGACAGCATCACCGTCACCAAACTGGACGGCACCGCCAAAGGCGGCATCCTCTTTGCCATCAGTGAAAAACTGGGCATCCCCATCCGCTACATCGGCGTGGGCGAGCAGCCGGAAGACTTACGGCCCTTTAATGCACAAGAATTTGTCCAGGCGCTACTATATGCGGAATAAAACATAAAGCCGCCAATAAACAGAAATTCAAAACACAAACGGAGATAAAATGACGACTAACGCATTGATTACAACACATAAAAACTGGCTTATCCCAAGCACCGACATAGACCAATACATCGCCAAAGTCCGCCAAATCCCGGCGCTGGACGCCGAAGAAGAGCGCAAACTCGCCATCGCCCTGCAAGAGACCAACGACATCAATGCCGCGCAAACCCTCATCGTGCACCACCTCAAATTCGTCGTGCACATCGCGCGCGGCTTCACCGGTTACGGCCTGCCGCTGGGCGACCTCATCCAAGAAGGCAACGTCGGCCTGATGAAAGCGGTCAAACGCTTCGAGCCGCAGCGTGGCGTGCGCCTCGTTTCCTTCGCCGTCCACTGGATTAAAAGCGAAATCCACGAATACATCATCCGCAACTGGCGCATGGTGAAAATCGCCACCACCAAAGCACAGCGCAAACTCTTCTTCAACCTGCGCAGCATGAAAAAAAGCCTGAACTGGCTGAATGAAAGCGAAGCCAAGGCGATTGCCGACGAACTCAACGTCAGCACCAAAGACGTTTTTGAAATGGAAAGCCGCATCCACGGCCAGGACATCGCCTTTGAACTCGGCGATGACGACGAAGACAATGACCACTTCAGCCCATCGCAATGGCTGGCTGATGACAGCATTGACCCGGCGGAACACACCGAGCACGCCGAGCACGAAAACCTGATGCAGCGCAAACTGGCGAAAGGCCTGCAAGCGCTTGACCCGCGCAGCCGCGCCATCGTCCAGGCACGCTGGCTGAACGAAGACAACAAAGCGACCCTGCAAACTCTTGCCAGCGAATACAACGTATCCGCCGAGCGAATCCGCCAAATCGAGCAGCAGGCGATGCACCAACTGCGCGCGCATATCGAAGACTAAGCAGCTCACCAACAACCAATACCGGATGCTCGCATCCGGTATTTTCAACTGAAAAAACAAGGAAAAAAACGAAAAACGCCGTTTGCCGCCATCGCCAACCCCCTTATAATACCGCTATGCAAACAACAAATTCAGGAGACCCCATAATGAGTGCCCAAATCAAAAAAGCCGGCCTGAAAGTGACTGGCCCGCGCATGAAAATCCTCGAAATCATGGAACGCGAAACCACCGACAACGACCGTCACCTGAGCGCGGAAGACGTTTACAAAATCCTGCTCAAGGCTGACGAAGACATCGGCCTTGCCACCGTTTACCGCGTGCTAACCCAATTCGAGCAGGCGGGCATCCTCAAACGCCACAACTTTGAAGGCAACCACAGCGTTTTTGAAATCGACAACGGTGACCACCACAACCACCTCATCTGCGTCAAAACCGGCAAAGTGGTGGAATTTTACGACGCGGCGATTGCCAAGCGCCTGAAAGAAGTTGCGCGCGAATACGGCTACGAACTGGAAGACCACAGCTTGATTCTCTACGGCGTTTACGACGAGAAACTTGCCAAAGCAGCAGACAAGGTCTGAAGCACTGACAAAACATAAAAAAAACCGGATGCTTGGCATCCGGTTTTTTTATGGGGCGGTCGCTTACACCACCAAATTCACCAACTTGCCGGGGACGACGATGCTTTTTTTCGGCGTTTTGCCTTCGCTGTGGCGTTGTACGTCGGGGTGGGCGAGGGCGGCGGCGATGATTTCATCATTGCTGGCGCTGGCGGCAACTTCAATCTCGGCGCGGCGTTTGCCGTTGATTTGTACGGCGTAGGTGATGCTGTCGCGGGTTAGTGCCTGCGGGTCAGGCTCGGGGATGGCGGTGTCGAGGATGTTGCCGGCGTAGCCGAGTTCTTGCCACAAGGCGGCGGCGATGTGCGGCGTGATCGGCGCGAGGATGAGCAGCAGGATGCGCAGCCCTTCGTAGCGCAGGCGTTTTTCTTCCGGTGCGATTTCACCGAGGGTGTTCAAGATTTTCATCGCGGATGACACGACGGTGTTGTATTGGTTGCGCTCGTAGTCGAATTGCGCCGAGCGCAGTTGTTCGTGGATGGCGTGGCGCAGCGCTTTGTGTTTGGCGTCAAGCGCGTCGTGTTCGACCGGGGTGGGGTCGAGTTGTTCGCGCTGTTCGTAGGCGTAGTGCCAGAGGCGTTTCAGGTATTTGTGCGCGCCTTCGACGCCGCTTTCTGACCATTCGAGGGTGGATTCGGGCGGCGCGGTGAACATGGTGTAGAGGCGGGCGGTGTCGGCGCCGTATTTTTGTACGAGGGCTTCGGGATCGACGCCGTTGTTTTTGGATTTGGACATTTTTTCCATGCCGCCGTATTGCACGGGCTGGCCGTCGGTCATCAGGGTGCCGCCGGTGACGCGGCCTTTGTCGTCGGTCTGCGCTTCGACTTCAGCGGGGTTGTACCAGGTTTTTTTGCCGCTTGTGTCTTCGCGGTACCAGGTTGCGGCGAGCACCATGCCCTGGGTCAGCAGGCGTTTGAAGGGTTCGTTGACTTGCACGAGGCCTTCGTCGCGCATGAGTTTGGTGAAGAAGCGGGCGTAGAGGAGGTGGAGGATGGCGTGTTCGATGCCGCCGATGTATTGGTCCACGTCCTGCCAGTAGGCGGCATCTTCCGGCGCAACCATGCCGCCGGTGTAGTTGGGCGACATGTAGCGGAAGAAGTACCAGCTGGATTCGACGAAGGTGTCCATGGTGTCGGTTTCGCGCCGCGCGGGCTGGCCGTTGGCGTCGGTCGTCTGGTAGTAGGCAGGGTCTTTGGCGAGCGGGCTGCCGCTGCCGTCCGGGATGATGTTCTCCGGCAGGACGACGGGCAGGTCGCGGTCGTCCACCGGCAGGTCGCGCCCTGCGGCGTCGTGAATGATAGGGATGGGGCAGCCCCAGTAGCGCTGGCGGCTGATGCCCCAGTCGCGCAGGCGGTATTGGGTTTTTTCTTCGCCCGCGCCG
>CAUVOF010000155.1:0-3148 GCA_963553325.1 uncultured Cardiobacterium sp. | reverse complement strand
TAAATCAACATACTATGCTGACTCCTCGCGATGCGGAATATATAAGCGGCGTAAATACTGGGCTCACTGCCGGGCGGCCATTAGAAAGCCGCCCGCAGGCGGCTTTTTTATGGCGTGTCCGCAAGCGGCACGATGTTGAAGTAGGTGTAGAGGTAACCGCCGGCGCGGTTTTCGCGGAAGGTCAGTTCGGCGTCTTCGGCGACGTAACCGGAGGCGAGGACGAGATTCAGCAGTTCTTGCGTGTTCTGTCCTGCTGCTTCTTCGAGGTTGACGGTGATGCTTTCCACGGCAACGCCCGCTGCAGGCACGCGCAGTTTCTGGTAGAGGCCGGTGAGGCCGTAGAGCGGGAAGCGGTGTTCTTCGAGGATTTCTGCGCTATCCGGCAGGCGGATGCGGGTGAAGAGGTCGTCGGCTGGGGTCATGCTCAGAGCTCAGTATTGGCGCGGTAGAGGTGCAGTTGGCCGTCCTGCCAGCGGTAGAGGTGCGGGCTGACAGGGTGGGCGGTTTTGGTGCTGACTTCGGTGACCAGCGTTTGCAGTTCTTGCAGGTTGGCGGGGCTGTCGTCTTTGGCGAAGAGCAGTTCGCCGCGCGAGGGGGCAGCAAAGACGGCGCTGTGCAGCCAGCCCGGCGGCAGGATTTCGTCGATGATGAGCAGTAGTGAGGCGTCGTACACGCCGTCCAGTACGAGGCTGTAAGCGCCGCCTTCGAGGCGGTAGAGTTTGCTGCGGTGTTTGCGTTTGCGCAGGTTTTTGATGGCGCGGGTGCGCAACAGCAGCGGGTTGCCGTAGCCCAGCGCTTCGCTTTCTGCCTGCGAGAGGTAGCGCAGCCCGGCCGGGCATTCGTACACGTAGCAGATGAAGAGGTCGGCGAGGTAGGGCTGGGCGGTGATGAGGTCTTTCAGTTCTTTTTCCGGCTGGCGCTCGGCGAGTTGTTTTTGCAGTTCTTGCAGCCAGCCCGCACTTTTAATTTGCGGCAGGATGGCTTCAGGGTCGTCCGCCGGAGTCTGGCGAATGGTGTGTTCGCTGATGCGTTGCAGTTCGAAGGCGATGAGTTTTTGCAGTTCTTCCGGGTGTTCCTGGTAGCGCCGGTAGAGGTGTTGCAGCGGTAGGGTCAGCGGTTGGGCGAGGTGAACGTGCAGCTGGGTATGTTCCGGCTGATGGGGGTTAAGCTGGATGGAAACGCGCGTCTGAAACTGGCGGCTGATGGTTTCGGCGAGGTCGCGTGCGAATTGTTCGGGGGTGAGCAGGGTATTGGTCATGGTGTGCTTCCTTGTAGCAGTGTTATGCAGGTATCAGGCGGGGTTTTCGGTGGTTTGGGCGGGCGCGGCGGTTGCGGTCTGGGGTTCAGGACGGCATCGCTCTGGTCGGCTACCCATTTGCGCAGGTCGGCATTGCAGCCGTCGCCTGCCGGAATGGCGGGCTGGGTGATGCATTCGGGGCTGCCGGGCGGGCAGTTCAGGCGGACGTGAAAATGGGCGTCGTGTCCTATCCACGGGCGGATTTTGCGCAGCCAGCGGGTATCGGACTCGCTGTCGCAGAGGTGCTGTTTGATGACGGGGTTGACGAAGATGCGGTTGGTTTCCGGAAAGGTGGCAGCGGCGTACAGGGCGTCGCGGTAGGCGGTTTGCCACTGACCGGGGGCGAGGGTGCCAGCGGCGGCATCCACCATCGACGGCGGTTCGATTTCCGGGTCAGGCTGGTGGCCGCGCGGCACGGTGTAGAACCAGATGTCCACATCAAGGCCGTTGCGGTGGCTGCCGTGGCCGAAGGGCATTTCCCCGCCAGCAGGCTGGCTGAGGTCGCCGATGAGGATGGATGACTGATGCAGGCTGGCGATTTCATGGCCGACGTGGCGCACCAGGCGCAGGGTAATGGGCTGGCTGTAATAGCGGTTGCGCCAGCGGCGGATGCTGATGAAGCCTTCGCCTTGTGCTTCCAGGGTCTGTGCGCCGAGCTGGCAGCCGTTTGCGGCGCTGCCGATGGCTTGCGGGGAGTGGCCGATGGGGGCAGGGATACGGCTCCATTCGTTGCTTTTGTTGGGATCTTTGGCGGCGACGGTTGCGCCGAGCAGGGTAATCAACAGGAAGGTCAGGTATTTCATTTGTTATGCGTTATCGGGCGAATGAAGGGGAAATGATACATGAATGTAATGTGCCGCTTGCAGCGGTGGGGACGATGACCAGCCCGGCGCCGCTTTGCCAGCGGATGGCGGCACGCGCAGCGCAGAGTTCGTTACGCGCACCGTGGGCGCGAAACGGCGTCAGATGGAGGTCTTCCGCTGCCCAGCGCAGGCCGCTGTTGGCAAGGCCGTGGATTGACGTCAAGGCAAATATGCTGACTTTGTCGCCTGCCTGGCCGTGTATGTCCCAGGCAGCGGGGCCGTGCGCGAAGGCGTATGTCGCCGTGCGCCCGTAGAGCAAGGTTGGCAGGGCAAAGCGCGGCAGCACCCACAGGTTGGCAAAAGCATGATCCGCCTCGCCGCCCGCCGCACCGATGATTTGCACGGTGCGCGCCTGCGGGTAATGCCCGGTAACGTAGGCAAGGGCAAGCTCGGCATCCGTTTCGTCTTTGTCGGCGGGAAAAGCGAGACGCGGCACGGCGGCATATTGCGCAGCAAGCGCGGCATCGCTGCTATCAAAATCGCCCAGCCACAGCGACGGCACGACGCCAAGCGCAACGGCATGACGCATCCCGCCATCAACCGCCACGACCATATCATCCGCCTGCGGCAGATGCGGCAGATGCGGCGGTGGGGCAAATTCCCCGGCCAGCAGCAACCAGACATCCATCTCGTTTCCCTCCGAAAAACGGCTATTTTGCCCGCTTGACGGCGCGGGCGGCAGTCCAAAAAACGCTATCGGAAAAATTGAAGGGCTTTTGGCACTTTCTGCCAAAATATTTGCAATTTCGTAACCCTTGACCGCATTACTTGGGAATACAGCAAATCCCGTATCAACAACTTGGTATTGGCCGTGGTCTGGCACAGTATCTCTCCTTCCGGTATTGCGGAAAACGACTGACAGGAAGACACCGTGATCGGTAATGATGTATGGACGGTACAGGAAGATGCGGAATTTATAGTCAAACATCTTCGACACGACAAAAAAACAAAACCCGCTGAAAAACATAGCAAAGTGTAAGTTTTACGA
>CAUVOF010000154.1:0-3212 GCA_963553325.1 uncultured Cardiobacterium sp. | reverse complement strand
TGCAGCGCACCCTGCTCGAACTCACCGCGCGCAGCATCAGCGATGCCATCCTTGCCCAGCCGACAGGCGGAGAAATCATTCTCGCTGGCGGCGGCGCCAAGAACGCCTTCTTGGTCGAACGCATCAACGACCACCTTGTCGCGCACGGCTACCGCTGTACCCCCTGCCCTATTCCGGCCCAGGCACTGGAAGCAGCTGGATTCGCCTGGCTCGCCGCACAATTCGTCCAACGCCGCCCGCTGGCCCTCGCCGCGACCACCGGCGGCCAACCACGCATCCTCGGCGCCCTCTATCCGGCATAAACCAACGTCCACAAAAACAATAGGCCAAGGCATAATGGCGCCCCTACTCAACGGAGACCACCATGCACCCTGCCTTACTTACGCTGCTCGAACGCCGCCTGCCCGCCGCTGCCGTTGCGCAAATTCTGGATAGTGCTATCCCCTTCCTGCCTTACCGCCTCGCCCCGGCCGTCGCCGATCTGCCGCTCACTGCCTCGCGCGTCGGCGGCATCGGCTACTGGCCACAACACCTGCCGCTGCCGGTCAACGCCCACGGTCAGCCGCTGGCCCTGCTCGCGCAAATCAACCTTGGCGAACTGCCCGCCGGAGCTGCCGCTGCTATCGGCCTGCCGGAACACGGTCTGCTTGCTTTCTACATTGATGGTTATGCCGATACCTTCGGCATGAACGACGCCGACCTGCGTAACCATCGCGGCTATCGCTGCGCCTACTTCGCTGACACCATCGCAGTCCCGCACAGCCGCGATCACTGGCGCGCGCAAAACCCCGCCGCCTACCAAGATGACGGCGACGGTACGGCAGATAACGACACCGATGATGAAGATTACTGGGCCGAAAACTGGCAGGAAGACCCGCAAACCTGCCTCAACGGCTGGCTGCAAGCCGTCGGTTTGCTCGTCAGCGCCCTCAATGACCCCGCGCTGAACGCCGCCTGGGACACCGAAAGTACCGCCCTCTACAACAACAGCAGTGCCTGGATTGCCGCACACCGCGATTTCACCGACCGCGCTGTCGGCTATGCCGCGCTGCGTGCCGCCTGTCCCAGGACTCACGCCCGCATCACCGCGCTGGATGACGTACGCGCCACCCAATGGACGGATGATGCCCTGCTTGCCGACATGGATGCCGCCTTTGCCGCGCGCTGGCAGCATGACCCCCTCGCTGAAATCACCGCCTGGCTCACACGCCGCGACAAACTCGTCGCCTATATTGATGATGCCGCCCTCAGCCACTGCTGGCAGCAGGAACGCGGGACCCTGCGTGGTTTTGAGGGCGGCTGCGCGCACCGCTACAACCGCCGCCTGCGCATGGACAGCCTCACCGACCTCGGCGCCGCCCTCGTGCAGGACCATTTCAGTGGCAGCGAGGCACGCGTGCGCGACATCATCGGCAGCGCCGCCGCCACCAACCGGATCAGCCGCGCCAGTTGCTGGGACGATCTTGATGCCATGCCTGCCGCCTACTACCCGCGTCAGTACGCCGAACTCAACCGCGTCCTCGGCTACCTGCACAGCCACGCCGTTGACAACGCCCCCGCCGCGCAAAACCTTTGGCGACAATACTGGCGGCATGACCCGCAGGCCGTCCTCACCGTTGACTGGGCGATGCAGGACGAACTCATCGCCCATTACCACGACCCTGCCCTCAGTGCCATCTGGCAGGAGGAATGGCGCGTTATGCGGGACAACGCCGCCGCCATCATCGCTGCCGCTCAGGAAGAGCAGGTTCACGACGCCTCCGAACTCGATGCCATCCTCGAAACCCATATCCCGCGCACGCTTGCCGCTTTCCGCACCAGCTTTCGCGCCGCCGACCCCGCAACCCAGGCCCACATCAGTGCCTTGGAACAAACCATGCTCGCCGGCCGTATGGAACGCCTCGCCGCGCACTTCGCCACCCTCGGCTTCTATGCCGATCCGGACGCGCAGCCTGCCCCCGACCACGCCGCTATTGACCTCTTTGCCACAGCATTTGGCGAACAACTGGGCGACGACCCCGCCACGCAAGCAGCCATCCGGCGCTACATCAGCGGCGACGAAAGCGACCCGCTGCAAACCGCCCTTGACCTCCTCGCGCAAACCCTGCACGACGGCGAATCCCCTGAAGAAACCGCCGCCGAGCGGGAAACCACGCAGCAATACCGCGACCTCTACATCGCCGACAACGACCGCTACGTGGCCTCGCTGCACGACGACGAATACAGCCGCCTCTGGGCGGAAGACCGCGCCGCACTGCTCGCTGCCGACATTGACAACCGCGCCCAGCTTAGCCTGCTGCTCAACTTCAGCCTGCAACAAGGCAGCAACGCCCACCACCTCGCACACTACCACGAAGCCAACCCGGTACTGCTGGCGGTGATGCGCGCGCTCAACAACGTGCCCGCAGACGTTGCGAACAAAACATGGAACTTCCCCATCGACGTTGCGGACAAAACATGGAACTTCCCCATCTACGACGGCGAATACGCCATGATCTTCCGCCCGCCCGCTGAACACTACCTTCTTGACGACAGCGCCGATTTTGCCGCCCACTACGGCATGTCGCGCGACGACTGGGCGGCCGCACACGGTATCGATCCGGATGACGACGAATGGCACGCTGCCATCAGCCGCGCGCAGGACGGCAACCACCTCGGCGGCTACCCCTTCTTTACCCAGCGCGACCCACGCCTGGATGACCCCACACTCACCGACAGCGTACTGCTCTTCCAGCTTGACAGCTCCGAAGAAGGCAACTGCGTCAACGTAGTATGGGGCGACAACGGCGTCGGCGCCTTCTTCATTGACCGCGCCGACCTCGCCGCCCGCCGCTTCGACAAAGCGTGGTTCTACTGGGATTGCTACTGAAAAACCGTACGCGTCAACCGCTGGGCATGACATATGGCATCGCTACGATAGCGGAAACAAGTAAAGACGCCGTTTGCAACATTTCTTTATACGCCATCGTGATAAGACGAAAGCCACCGATGCAGAGCAAGCAAGAAGGCGGGGAATAACGCTGCCGGGATTGCTCAGGGATTATCGAGGCGGATGAGCGGCTCACTGACGGGCGCGGGTTCGCCGTGTTTCGGGTGGCGGCGTTTGCCCTTGATTTGCCAGCTATTGTCGGCAGGGGCAAGAGTGAGGTACCACGTCGCCTGTTTTAACGTGTCGCGGACGGCGGGCGGCAGCGGGTAATGATTCGGCGCGG
>CAUVOF010000153.1:0-3239 GCA_963553325.1 uncultured Cardiobacterium sp. | reverse complement strand
TTCCGTTGCTTTTTGTTTGCCCGTCGTTTACCAGCATACATTTTAGGACACCACCTGGATTTTCTCTCGCTTGGTGCGGATGTGCCGGTTGGCGCGGATGGTTTGATCGTCGGCGCCAATGTCTCGCATACCCGCTACGATTTGGGCGGCAGCTTCCGTGCGCTCGATGCGCATGGCAATGCCAACAAGGCGGAGCTGTCCGCGCGCTATCCGCTGCTGCGCAGTAATGACAAAAACTTGTGGCTGACTGGCGGTGCCGAGTATCGCGGCCTGCGCGATGTGGTTGGCGCGACGAAGACATCTACGCGCAAGGGGCTAGGCGCGGTTAATGTCGGGCTAAATGGCTCGTTTCAGGATTCGCTGCTCGCTGGCGGGCAGACGCGCTTCAGCTTCAGCAATACGTTTGGCGATTTGCACTTCAAAAACGCGGATGCCAAGGCGATTGACGCCGCTTCTGTAAAAACGGTGGGCAATTATTACAAGCTGAATGTTTCTGCCGGGCATACTCGCTATTTTTCGCCGCAGTGGAGCGCTTCTGCCAATGTGTCGGCGCAGTGGGCGAATAAAAACTTAGATTCTGCCGAACAGTTCAGCCTTGGCGGGCCGTATGCGGTCGCCGCCTATCACAGCAATGATGTTTCCGCCGATCATGGCATCATCGACCAGGTGGATGTGCGCTATGCGGTGAATCCGTATGTGTCGCTGTCGGCGTTTTATGATGCGGGCTGAGCGAAGCTGCGCCACAAGCCGTTTGGCGACGGGAGCAATTCGGTGTCGCTGCATGGCGGTGGTTTTGGCATCGCTACGTATTACAAGGGCTTCAATTTGCAAAGCAAGGTCGCCTGGCGTGGCAGCAAGGAACGCTTCAGCGATGACCGTTCGCCGCAATTTTGGCTGAATTTTGGTTATTCGTTTGAGCGCTGATTGGCGCGATTTTAAAAAGCGGCTTCGTGCCGCTTTTTTTGTGGGTGAGAATTGTAAACACGCCCTAATCTGCACGGATATGCCACGCCGCATATTGTTCGCGGTCGGCATCGGTAATTGGGCGCAGGACGCGGCAGAGGTTGCCGACGGCGAGGCTGTTTGCCGGGATGTTTTTCGTAACGACGCTGCCCGCGCCAATCACGCTGCCTGCGCCAATGGTCACGCCAGGCAGGACGATAACGCCGCCGCCGAGCCAGACATCATCTTCGATGGTAATCGGTGCGGCGTGTTCCCATTCTTTACGGCGCAGCTCGGGATGCAGCGGGTGGCCGACACTGTAGAGGGCGACGTTTGGCGCAAAAAGTACGCCGTCGCCGATGGTAATCGGTGCGCTGTCGAGGATGGTGCAGCCGCTGTTGGCGTAAAACGCACCGCGAAACTCGATACCGCGGCCGTAGTCGCAGTAAAACGGCGGGGTGATATGCACGCCGGCGGGCAGTTCGCCAAAGAGTTCGCGCAAAAGCGCCTGTTGTGCGGCGTGGTCGCCCGGCGGGGTTTGTGTGTTGTAGCGCCACAGCAGTTCGCGGCAACGCGCGCGCCGTGTCTTGAGGTCGGGGTCGTGTGGCAGGTGCGGCGCGCCGCTGCGCATGGCGTTCCAGGCATCATTCATTGGCAGTCTCCCGCTAATGTGCGAAAAAGGCGACGGGTTTTCATAAAAGTTTCCGGGGTTAATGGATACGCATTCATTTTACTGAAATGCGTAAAGTTTGCCGCGGTATTATTTCAATAAGTATTCCTATTTGAAATCTGAAACACGAATTAAAAAGTAAAATGATAAAAGCTATCCGCTGCAATAAAAATTCGTTAATAAACAATGAAGTAAAATCCGGGAATGGCAGAATTATTATCTTTGGAAAATACAAATTGACGCTATCACAAGCCGCCGCAATACTCGCCGCCCCTTAATCAATTCCAACCGGAGAAATTTTATGAAAGGCAATGCTGAAGTTATCGCATATTTGAATGAACTCACCGCCGGCGAACTCGCCGCCCGCGACCAATATTTCATCCACGCGCGTATGTACGAGGAATGGGGTTACAGCAAACTCTTTGAAGCGAACCACCACGAAATGCAGCACGAAACTGAGCACGCGACTTTGATGATTAAGCGCGTCCTCATGCTGGAAGGCACGCCGAACATGGTGCCGGAAGCGCTGCACATCGGCACGGATGTGAAAAGCATGCTGGAAAACGACCTGCAACTCGAATACAAGGTGCGCGACGCCCTGAAAAAAGGCATCGCCCTCTGCGAGCAGCACCACGACTACGTTACCCGCAACATGCTGATTGAGCAGCTGAAAGACACCGAGGAAGACCACGCGCACTGGCTCGAGCAGCAACTGCGCCAAATCGAAGACATGGGGCTTGCCAACTATCTGCAAAGCCAGCGCTAAGGAGGCGTCATGCAAATCGCCCCTGAAGTGCGCGCCTGCCTTAACCGCTTGCTGCGCCACGAGCTGACCGTCATTAACCAGTATTTTCTGCACGCGCGCATGCTGAACAACTGGGGCTACGACGCGCTCGGTCACACCATCTACAAGCAATCCATCCGCGCGATGAAAAACGCCGACAAGCTGATTGCCCGCATTTTCTTGCTGGAAGGACTGCCCAACCTGCAAGACCTCGGCAAGCTGCTGATTGGTGAGAGCGTGAGCGAGGTGCTTGCCTGCGACCATCAGGCGGCAAGTGCGCAATACGCTGATTTGGTTGCCGCGGTCAAACTGCTTGGTGAAAAGCAGGATTACGTCTCGCGCACCCTGGTGGAAGCGCTGCTCGATGACGTTGAGGAATACATCGACTGGCTGGAAACGGAGCAAGACCTCATCGCCTCGCTTGGGATGCAGAATTATCTGCAACAGGCAGTCGGCAGCGATGCCGCGTATTGAGTTTTTCGCCTTGATACAAAAAACCCCGCATCAGCGGGGTTTTTTTATAGCAAGGCAAAGCCCACAGGGACAGGGGCTAGGGCGTGTTGACAATTCGTTGTGAATGCCGTCGCTGCGCGATTTTTTCACACCCCCACCCCGACCCGCCCCCGCTTCGCAGGGGCGGGGGTATCTAATTGTAAACAGCCCCTAGGGGCTGTTTACAATTCAACCCTACGAAGTACATACCAACAAGCACAGGCTGAACGGCAGCCAATGCTTGAAATTCAACCAATCAGTCCCCTCCCCCCGTGGGGGACTGGAACAGCTCGCGCAGCGAGAAAGTTAGGGTGGGGGCAGCAAACGTGAAAAATCGAAATCTTATCTCGC
>CAUVOF010000152.1:0-3293 GCA_963553325.1 uncultured Cardiobacterium sp. | reverse complement strand
AGGGTAATCATCCCCTGAATGTCGCCGTATTCATCGACGACGAGGCCGCTGCGCGCTTTTGCCTGGCGGAAGTGCAAGAGCTGTTTGCGTAGCGGCGTGCTTTCCGGGACGAAGTGGCAGGGGCGCAGTACTTGTTGCAGCCGGGTTTTGTCGAGGGTGTTGTCGCGCAGCGGCAGGATGATGTCGCGGATGTGCAGCATGCCTTCCGCCTGGTCGAGGTGGTCGCGGTAGGCGACGAGGCGACCGTGGCGGCTGTCGGTGATTTGCCGCAGGATGTCTTCCCAGTCGTCGTTCAAATCGACGCCTTCCAGTTCGTTGCGCGGCACCATCGCTTCGCCAACGGAGACGTCTTCCAGCTCCAGCACGCCAAGCAACATTTCTTGTTGTTCGCTGCTTTTTTCGTCGCTGCTGGATTGGACGATGGTTTTCAGTTCTTCGTTACTGAGCGCTTCCTCGACCGCGTTTTCGGTTTTGATGCCAAAGGGGCGGAGAATGACGCGCACCACCGCGTTCAGCAGGCTAACCAGCGGTGAAAATATGCGCACCAGCCAGGCGAGAATCGGCGCGACGGGCAGGGCGATGCGTTGTGCGTTGGTCGCGGCCAGCGTTTTCGGCGCGACTTCAGAGAAGACGAGGATGACGGCAGTGAGGATGATGGTAGAAAGCAGCACGCCGAGGTCGCCGTAGAGGCGCAGGCCGATGAGGGTGCCGAGCGAGGTGGCGGCGATATTGACGAAGTTGTTGCCGAGGAGAATAGTGCCGATGAGGCGGTCGGTGTGTTTGAGCAGGTGGCTGGCGCATTTGGCGCGCTTGTTGCCTTCGTCCGCTTGGTGTTTGAGTTTGTAGCGGTTGAGCGACATCATCGCCGTTTCCGAGGCAGAAAAAAACGCCGAGAAGGCGAGACAAATAATTAAAGCGAGGATTAACAGCCCTATCGGAATGTTGTCCACGATGGCTCCTTAATGGTTGATAACAAATTGCAAAATGAAATTGCTCAAGACGTAACCCATGAGCAGCAGGATGAAGACGGCGCACATTTCCAGCACCAGCGGCATGCCGCGCTGTTCGCGGACGTAGTAGGAAAAGAGCATCCAGCCCAGGGCAAGCCAGGCGAGAATGGTGAGTACCGTTTTATGCACCAGATGCTGCGCGAACAGGTCATCAACGAACATCCAGCCGGTGAGCAGGGCAACGGCAAGAAGGATAAAGCCGGTAACCGCCTGCAGCATCATCGCCCGTTCCAGGCTGACCAAAGAAGAAACGCTGATGTCTTTCAGTTGCTTGCGTTTCAAGCGACGGAACAGCCAGCCGTAGAGCGCGGCGTGCAGGAAGGCGAGCGAGATGAACGTCCAGGCGGCAATAGAGGTAAGAATGTGCCACCACATGCCGGGCGAGAGATGCGAGGCGAAGGGTTTGTCGCTGATGAAAATGAGCGACAGGGCAACGGCAGCGGCATTTACCAGACAAATCACCACCCCGCCGAGCGCCATTGACGAGCGCCACAGCCAAAAAACCGAAATACAGGCGACGAACCAGGCGTTCACCGAAACCATATTAAAGACAGAAAGATTGAGATGATTATTGGCTTGCAGCGAGACAATCAGCGACAACGCATGCCCCTGACAGGCGCAAACCAAAATGCCCAACACCCAAAGCGGGTTGATGCGACGCAGCGGTTTGCGGTAAACGCGAACGAAACCGGCGGCAGCGGCGCAGTAGGCAAAAATGGTAAACAGCGGCAGCCAAAGCTGCATAAAACATCCTGAAAAACAAAGAGGGCGGCTATAATACAACAAAAATTCATCTTAACTTAACCAAGGAAAGCCCATGTTTGACAACCTTAGCGAGCGCCTACAAGGGACGTTCAAAAAACTGCGCGGCCAAAGTCGCATCACCGAAGAAAACATCAGCGAATCGCTGCGCGACGTGCGCATGGCACTCATCGAAGCCGACGTCGCCCTGCCGGTCGTCAAAGAAGTCGTCGAAACCATCAAAAACGCCGCCATCGGGCAGGAAGTCAGCCTGAAACTCTCGCCCGACCAGGCATTTATCAAAACCGTCAAAAATGAACTCGTCCGCATCATGGGCGAAGAAAACAGCGCACTCAACCTCGCCAGCCAGCCGCCAGCAGTCATCCTCATGGCAGGCTTGCAGGGTTCGGGTAAAACCACCTCAAGCGCCAAACTCGCGCGCAAACTCATTAATGAGAAGAAAAAAGTCGCGCTCGTCTCCGCCGACGTGTACCGCCCGGCGGCAATAGAACAGCTGAAAACGCTGGCCGAACAAGTCGGCGCGACCTTCATCCCGTCTGACGCGAGTGAAAAACCGGCAGACATTACCGCACGCGCCTACGACTTCGCCAAGCACCAATACTTTGACGTCCTTATCGTCGATACCGCCGGCCGCCTGCACATTGACGACGCGCTGATGGACGAAATCCGCGACCTGCACGGCCTGCTGCACCCGATCGAAACCCTCTTCGTGGTGGACAGCATGACCGGTCAGGACGCCGCCAATACCGCCAAAGCCTTTAACGACATACTACCGCTGACCGGCGTCATCCTCTCGAAAATCGACGGTGACGCACGCGGTGGTGCGGCACTCTCCATCCGCCACATCACCGGCAAACCGATCAAATTCCTCGGCGTTGGCGAAAAAACCGACGCACTCGAACCCTTCCACCCCGACCGCATCGCCTCGCGCATCCTCGGCATGGGCGACGTCCTCGGCCTCATCGAAGACCTCGAACACCAAGTTGACGAAGAAAAAGCGCGCAAACTCGCCACCAAAATGGCGAAGGGCAAAACCTTCGACCTCGACGACTTCCGCGAACAACTGCACCAAATGCAGCTGATTGACATGGACAAAATGCTGGAAAAAATCCCCGGCATGGGCAGAATTCCGCAGGCAGTAAAAGACCAACACCTCTCACCGAAAAAAATCCGCCGCCAAGAAGCCATCATCCTCTCGATGACCATGCAAGAGCGCCGCAATCCGGACATCATCAAAGGCTCACGCAAACGCCGCATCGCCGCCGGCGCGGGTGTGGACGTGCCGGAAGTAAACCGTCTGCTCAAACAGTTCAAAGAAATGCAGACACAGATGAAAAAATTCCGCAGCGGCAAAATGCTGCGCATGCTCGGCGCCGCTAAAGGCGCGCTGCCGATGGGTAAATTGCCGTTTAAATAAACCGCCATTAGCAGCCAAAGCGCCCTCTTACGAGGGCGTTTTTCTATCGCTAGGGCGTGTTGACATACATAATTTTTTGATAATCTTGAATGATGAGAACTAGA
>CAUVOF010000151.1:0-3412 GCA_963553325.1 uncultured Cardiobacterium sp. | reverse complement strand
TCAGCCGCGCCACCCTCATCCCGCGCAGCGACAGCGAAATCCTCGTCGAACGCGCGCTGCATCACCTGCGCGACCTCACCGCGCCGGTTGTTTTCGACCTTGGTACCGGCAGTGGCGCGCTGGCACTCGCCATTGCCGCCGCCTGCCCCGACGCCCGCATCACCGCTACCGACCAAAGCGCAGACGCGCTCGCCATTGCCGCAGAAAACGCGCGCCGCCATCGCCTGCACAACGTTACCTTCCGCCAAGCCGACTGGCTCACGCCTTTTGCCGCCGACAGCGCCGACCTGATTCTCAGCAACCCGCCCTACATCGCGCCCGACGACCCGCACCTTGCCGCGCTTGCCCACGAACCACAAAGCGCGCTGGTTGCCGCCGCCGATGGCTACCGCGACCTGTACACCATCCTGGCGCAAGCGCCGCGCGTGCTAAAAACAAATGGCTGGCTACTGATGGAACACGGCTGGCAACAGGGCGAGACCCTGCGCACCCGCGCTGCCGCCAGCGGCGACTGGCAACACATCGCCACCCACCGCGACTACGCCGGACGGGAACGCATGAGCGAGATGCAAAAACGGGGGGATGTTGCCGGTTTACATACAGGGTAGCGGGGTTCGTGTATGTAAAAACGCTTTCAGCGCCTGTGCAAATTCGCAGGATAAAGCCCGCATACTGCCGCATTTCCTCACCATCATCAGCAATCCACATTAACGTGTGAAGCCTGCCATATCAAATACACAGGCGAAGCGTTAAAATACGGTAAACCCACTAACCACCGATGAGGTATTTCTATGGATATCAAGACGATAAAATTCACCGCCTTTAGCGATCAGCGGCCGGGAACTTCCGGGCTGCGTAAACCGGTGCCGCATTATCAACAGCCGCACTACACCGAGAGTTTTATCCAGTCGATTTTTACCTCACTCGGTGGGGTGGCGGGCAAGACGATTGTCGTCGGTGGCGATGGTCGCTATTACTGCGATGAAGCGGTCGCCATTGTGCTGAGAATGGCGGTGGCACAGGGTGCGAAGCTGGTGCTGCTCGGCGAAAACGGCCTGCTTTCCACGCCCGCCGCCTCGCACGTCATCCGCCACTACCATGCCGATTTCGGCATTATTTTGTCCGCCAGCCACAACCCCGGCGGCAAGGATGGCGATTTCGGCATCAAGTTCAACCTCGCCGCCGGTCAACCTGCGCCGGAACACGCCACCGAAGCCGCCTTTGCCGTTTCCAAAACCCTGACGGAATACACCATCGCCGAAGTCGCGTTGCCCTCGTTTGCCAAGCCCGGCGATTACCGCATCGGCGACACCGAGCTGCGCGTCATCAGCAGCACCGCCGACTACGCGGATTTGATGGAAACGCTGTTTGACTTCCCGGCGATTCGTGCGCACATCGCCAAGCATCCCTTTGCTTTTGACGCGATGCACGCCGCCACTGGCCCGTATGCGGTGGAAGTGTTTGCCCACCGTCTTGGCCTGCCGCAGAAATACCTGCTCAACACCAAGCCGTTGCCCGATTTTGGCGGCGGCCACCCTGACCCGTCGCCGGCACATATAGATGAACTGACCGCGCTTATTGCGGCGGATGAAGCCATCGTCATGGGCGCGGCAAGCGACGGCGACGGCGACCGCAACCTCATCACCGGGCGCAAGCATTTCATCAATCCCTGCGACAGCCTGGCGATTATTGCCGACAACCACGCGCGCATTCCCTGCCTGAAAACGCTCAAGGGCGTGGGGCGGACGATGCCGACCAGTCGCGCCGTGGATGCCGTTTGCGTGGCGCGCGGGCTCAATTACTACGAAACGCCGACCGGCTGGAAATTTTTCGCCAACCTGCTCGACGCCGACATGATTCACCTCTGCGGCGAAGAGAGTTTCGGCACCAGCGGCAACCACATTCGCGAAAAAGACGGCATCTGGGCGGTACTGTGCTGGCTCAACCTGCAAGCGGCGACCGGCAAAACACCGGACGAAATTATCGAGGCGCACTGGCAGCGTTACGGCCGCCACATCTTCAACCGCTTCGACTACACCGGGCTGGACAAAGACCAGGCGGGCGAGATGCTCAAACAATTTGAAGTACAACTCGGCAAAATGATTGGCCAGACGGTGAGCGGCCTGCCCATCACCGACGCGCGCCAATTCAACTACACCGACCCGACCAACGGCGAAACCAGCCCGAACCAAGGCCTGCAAATCCAGTTCGGCTCGCAGGCGCGCATCATCTGCCGCCTATCCGGCACCGACACCCGCGGCGCGACCATGCGCATGTACGTCGAATACTGGCAGCAAGACATCAACACCGCGCCCGCGCTCGCTGGTACCACATCCACCCTGGCGACCATGGCGCAAGGCATGATGAACCTTGAGCATTACGTTGGCCGCACCCAACCCGACAACATCGTTTGAGGAAAACCATGATGAGTAACCTGCACGACAAACTGAAGTCGCACAAAGAAACCGTCCTCGGCAAACGCATGACCGAATGGTTTGCCGCCGAGCCGAACCGCGTCGCCGACTGGACACTAAAACACGCCGGCATCTACCTCGACCTCTCAAAAAACCACATCAACGCGCAAACCAAAGCGCTGTGGCAGCAGTGGGTTGATGAGGCGGGCGTCGCCGAAGGCATCGCCGCCATCACCCGCGGCGACAACGTCAATACCGGCGAACACCGCCCGGCGCTGCACCACCGCCTGCGCGCGCCCGCCGACCAACCCTTCGTCGTCAATGGCGAAGACGTCAGCCCGCACATCCGCGCCGTGCGCGAACGCATGCAAGAAATCAGCGAGCGCGTGCGCGGCGGCGCCTGGAAAGGCTACGACGGCCAAGCCATTACCGACGTCATCCACATCGGCATCGGTGGTTCAGAACTCGGCCCGCGTCTGCTCTGCACCGCCTTCAAACACCTCGCCGACGACCGCATCCGCGTCCACTTCCTCGCCTCGCCTGACCCCATCAAAATCAGCGAACTCAAACGCCGCCTCAACCCGGCGACCACCCTGCTGATTGTTGCCTCGAAAAGCTTTGGCACCGAAGAAACCCTATCGAATGCGGGCTATATGCGCGAATGGCTGCGCGCCGCCGGTGGCGAAAAAGCCGACGAACAAATGATTGCGCTCTCTGCCAACGTCGCCAAAGCCGCCGCCTTCGGCATCGCCGCCGAGCGCGTGCTGCCGTTTTGGGATTGGGTCGGCGGCCGCTTCTCGCTCTGGTCAGCGATTAGCCTGCCGTTCATCCTGCAAAACGGCTACAGCGCCTACGAAGAACTGCTCGCCGGCGCGCACGAAATGGACAAACACTTCCAAACCGCGCCGCTGATGGCAAACATGCCCGTCTGGCTGGCGACGCTGGAAGCCTGGTACAACCACTACTTCAACTGGAACAACCGCGCCGTCATCACCTAC
>CAUVOF010000150.1:0-3538 GCA_963553325.1 uncultured Cardiobacterium sp. | reverse complement strand
TTATTGGGCGGCGGCAACGGCTTTTTTGGCGGCGTCGGTGAGGTCGTCGGCGGAGGTGATGCCAAGGCCGCTTTCGTCCAGCATTTTGCGGCCGAGTTCGACGTTGGTGCCTTGCAGGCGGGCGACGACGGGTACTTTAAGGTCGATTTCTTTGGCAGCGTTGATGATGCCTTCGGCGATGAGGTCGCAGCGAACGATGCCGCCGAAGATGTTCACCAGGATGGATTTGACTTCGGGCGAGGTGAGGATGAGTTTGAAGGCTTCTTTGACGCGCTCGGCGGTCGCGCCGCCGCCAACGTCGAGGAAGTTCGCCGGTTCGCCGCCGTGCAGTTTGACGATGTCCATTGTTGCCATTGCCAGGCCGGCGCCATTGACCATGCAGCCGATGTTGCCGTCGAGGGCGACGTAGTTGAGTTCGAGTTCTTGTGCTTTGTTTTCACGCTCGTCTTCTTGGCTCGGGTCGCGCATTTCGGCGAGGTCTTTGTGGCGGTAGAGGGCGTTGTCGTCGATGCCGATTTTGGCGTCCAGCGCCAGCAGTTTGCCGTCGCCGGTAACGATGAGCGGGTTGATTTCGACCATGGAGAGGTCTTTGTCGATGAAGAGGTTGTAGAGGCCTTGCAGCAGGGTGGCGAGCTGGCCGACTTGTTTTTTGTCCAGCCCCATCGCGAAGCCGAGGCGGCGGCCGATGTAGGGGAAGTAACCGGCAGCAGGGTCAACGCCAACGCTGTGGATTTTTTCTGGGCTTTTTTCGGCGACTTCTTCGATGTCCATACCGCCTTCGGCGCTGGCGATGAAGGAAACGCGGCGGGTGGCGCGGTCAACGACGGCGGAGACGTAGAGTTCGTTGGCGATGTCCAGGCCTTCTTCGATGAGTACCATGTTGATTGGCAAGCCGACGTCGCCGGTTTGTTTGGTTTTCAGGGTGCTGCCAATCATTTGGCTGGCGTACTGGCGCACGTCATCCAGGCTTTTCGCGACTTTGACGCCGCCTGCTTTGCCGCGCCCGCCCGCGTGTACTTGGGCTTTGACGACCCAAACGCTGCCGCCCAGTTCTTTGGCGGCGGCGACGGCTTCGTCGGCGCTTTTTGCCAGGATGCTGCGCGGGGTGTCCACGCCGTATTCGCGGAAGAGCGCTTTCGCCTGATACTCATGTACGTTCATAGGGGTTTTTCCTCTTGGATGTTTAAGGGTTTTTGCGGCGGCAATGGTAGCAAAATTTGTTAAGCAGAGGCTATTATTGCTGGTGTTTTTTGTGCGGAAGTGTGTGGATGGCGTCTTTTTTTCATGTGTTTTCTTGTGCGCTGCGTTGGGGCGATATGGATGCTTACGGGCACGTCAATCATGCGGTGTTTTTGCGTTTTTTGGAGTCGGCGCGGGTGGAGCTGTTTGCGCAGCGCTGCGGCGAGTCGCTGCCGATGTTGGTAGTGGCCGAGGTGCAATGTCGCTATTTGGCGGAGTTAAGGTATCCGGCGACGGTCGAGGTGCATTCGGCGTTGCAACATGTGCGCGGTGGCAGTCTGGAGGTAGTCGCCGAGATTCGCGAGGGCGGGCGCGTCTGTGCGACGTCGCGGGTGCAATTGGTGTGTTTTGACCCCGTGAGACGCAGGGCGACGCGCTTTCCGCCGGATTTTCTCACGGCGATTGGCGATTATGTGCGTGATTGAAGCGGGCGCAGTGCAGCGAGCAGGGTTTCCATGTCTGCGGGCAGCGGGCTGTGGAAGGTGATTTCGCCGTCGTCGGCAGGGTGTTGCAGGGTGAGTTCAGTTGCGTGTAATGCCTGGCGCGGGAAGGCGAGCAGCGTTTGGCGAATGTCTGCCGGGATGCCTTTGCCGGGTGGGGTGGCAAGACCATAAAGCGGGTCGCCAACGAGCGGGTAGTGTTGCGCTGCCATGTGAACACGGATTTGGTGGGTGCGTCCGGTTTCGAGCGAGACGCGCAGCAAGGTGGCGGCATCGCCGAAGCGTTCTTCGATGCGGTAGTGGGTGATGGCGGGCTTGCCGTCGGCGCGGATGGCCATTTTCAGGCGGTCGCGTGGGTGGCGGCCGAGCGGTTGGTCGATGCTGTCGCCGGCGGTAACGTAGCGGTGGACGAGGGCGAGATAGGTGCGTCCCATCGTCCGTTCTTGCAGTTGGCGAACGAGGTGGGTGTGTGCACGCAGGCTGCGGGCGACGACGAGCAGACCGCTGGTGTCTTTGTCGAGGCGGTGCACGATGCCGCCACGCGGCAGTTGTGCGGTTTCCAGAAAGTGGTGCAAAAGGGCGTTGAGCAGGGTGCCGTCCGGATTGCCCGCGGCGGGATGGACGACCAGTCCGGCGGGTTTATCAATGACGATGATGTCGGCGTCAGCGTGGACGACGGTTAGCGGTATATCCTGCGATTGGGCATCGTTTTCTGCCTCGACCGCAATCTGCGCGCTGATATGGTCGCCGGGAAAAACCTGGTCTTTGGCACGAGCGACGTTGCCGTTGAGCCGAACCAGCCCGGCCTTGATGCTCGTCTGCCAGCGGCTACGCGAAAAATCAGGCGCGATACGGGCGAGAAATTGATCGAGTCGCCAGCCGCGTACGGCATCGTCAGCGACACAAGAAAGCGTCTGGTGTTCTGCGGTCATCGTCTATAATGTGTATTTTTCAAACTCTTGGAGCGAGCAATGCAGCGCATGCAAAAAATGATTCTCGGATTTGGCCTGATGGGCGGACTCTTGGCCTGTTCATCGCTAGAACAAGACGAAACCGTTAATTGGAGCGCCGAAAAACTCTACCAAACAGCCAAAACCCAAATGAATGACGGCGCTTACGGTAGCGCCAGTAAATATTATACCAAACTGCTCGCTCGCTACCCCTTCGGTCGTGTCGCCCAACAGGCAACACTTGATCTCGCCTATGCCTACTATCGCGATGGCGAGACCGAAAAAGCACAGGCAGAAATAGAGAACTTTATCCGCACCTACCCGCAGCATCCCTTTATTGACTACGCCTACTACATGCGCGGCGTGTTCGCCTACGAAAAAGACGTCAGCATCTTTGACCGCTTGAATCCGATTAACATGGCGCAGACCGACCCGCAGCCGCTTAAGCAGGCGTTCAACCACTTCGATGAACTTGTGCGTCGATTCCCGCAAAGCGAATATGCCGAGGATGCGCGCTACCGGATGCTCTTCATCAAAAACCTGCTAGGGCAGCATGAACTGGAAATCGCGGACTACTACATGCGCAAAGGCGCCTATATCGCGGCGGTCAATCGTGCCAAAGGCGTGCTGGAACAATACGAACAAACACCGAGTACGCCCTACGCGCTTGCACTGATGACTCGTGCTTACCGTGAGTTGGGAGAACAACAGCTGTCGCAAGATGCTTATCGAGTTTTGGAACTTAACTTCGCGGACAAACTGCGTGATGAAGAAATCCAGCACTACCTGACGGGTGATATCAGCAAAAAACTCAGCTTATGGCAGCTGATTCAGGCTAAGCCTAAAACCTAATGCAAAAACAAATCCAGCAAAAACAGGTAGAAGAGAAGAAAGTTGTAGAAATTTTGC
>CAUVOF010000149.1:0-3599 GCA_963553325.1 uncultured Cardiobacterium sp. | reverse complement strand
ATTTATCTGGCTGCTACGATTTTGAGCCTCGCATAATTGTCAACACGCCCTAGGGCGTGTTTACAATTGGACAACCCCCTCCCCCGCTGCGGACTTCGCCCTGCGGGGGAGGGGGTATATCGGCGGGCGATTTACATACGCGGTAGCGGGGTTCGTGTATGTATAAGTGGGATGGTGTTATTGCAGCGCGGTGTACTTGCTGCCCCCACCCCAGCCCTCCCCCGCTGCGGACTTCGCCCTGCGGGGGAGGGGGTACATCGGCGGGCGATTTACATACGCGGTAGCGGGGTTCGTGTATGTATAGTGGGATGGTTTTACCACCCGTGCCCTACCCTTCAGCGCAAATCGCCGGCGCATTGTGCGGCGACGCGGGCGCTACGCGAGCCGTGCGCGAGGGCGTATTGCAGCGCTCTTTGTCGCGTTGCCGGGTCAAGCGGGCGGCCGAGCCAATGGGCGACGGTGGCGAGGTATTGTTCCTGGTCGAGTGGGTGGAAGGCGAGGCGCAGGCCGAAGCGTTCCGCCAGCGACACTTGTTCTTCTTCGTCTTCTTGCGGATGCAGGGCGCGGTCGTCGCGGTGGTATTCAGCGAGCAGGTGGCGACGGTTTGAGGTGAGACAAAGCAGCAGGTTGGGCGCGATACCGCCGAGCGCGCCATCGAGCACCGCTTTCAGCGCGCGATAGCTGCCGTCGCCCGCGCTGAAGGAAAGGTCGTCGATGTAGATGAGGTACGGGCTCGCGCTGTGCGCCAGTGTCCAGAGGATGAAGGGCAGGTCGGCGAGGTCGTCGCAGGCGATTTGCAGGCTTTTCAGGCCGCGGGCGCGGTAGTGCAGCAGCGCGGCGCGGATGAGCGAGGATTTGCCGGTGCCGCGTGCGCCCCACAGCAGCATGTGCTGGCAGGGTTTGCCGGCGAGGAAGTTGTCGAGGTTGGCAAGCAGCGCGTTTTTTTGCTGGTCGATGCCGAGCAGGTCATCGAGGCGGACGTCTTCGCGCAGCGCCACCGGCAGGATGTGCGCTTCGCCCTGGTAAGGCATGCGGATGAAGGCATCGCCCGCGCTTAGGCTTTCGAGCAGGCGGGCGGCAATGGGGTGGTTGGGCGTCATGTCAGTTGTTTAGTTTGAGGCGCAGCTCGCCGATGAGGAGGTCGTCGTAGCGTGGGCGTTCGTAACGGATGCCGTGTTGGCGCAGGGCGGCGGCGGGGTCGGTGCCGGTGCTGCAATTCTGTTCGGCGAAGTAGTTAAACTTTTGGCGCTTGTCGTCGTAGCGGTACAGGGTGCAACGCCCGCCCTCGATTACCCTGTGTTCAAGCAGCAAGATTTCGGCGATGCCGTCGTGGTCGGCATCGGTGCGCAGCAAGAGCGGCTGGTAATCGCCGTTGTAACTGATACTGGCGGCAGATACCACGGCGTCTTCGGGCTGGAAATCGGCAGGGAAGGTTTGCATGGCTGCCAGGAAGCGCTGTTTGGCATTGGCGTGGCGCGCTTCCCGCGAGAGGTTCGCCTCGACACGCGGAAAATATACCGCGCCCAGCTTTGCCACCGCCTGGCTGCCGTTATGGTAGTGGTAGATGTCCTGCAATGCCTGATCGCCCGCTTCGCCGTAAGAAGAGAAGGGCTGGCTGTATTCGTGCAGTTCGCTGGGGTCGGCGCCGCCCGTGGTGTAACGCGCGACCTGGCTTGCCAGCACCCAGTGCGGCAGCGGCAGCAGCGCGTTCACCACAGCCGCCGCCATGAGCAGGACGATGGTGGCGGCGAAGGTGCGCTGCGCGGTGGCCGCGTGCCGCCGCAGGAAGAGTATTTTCAGCAGCAAACCGCCATGGGCGACAAGCAGCACGAAAGCGAGGAAGAGCGCATAGGCGCGGTCTTCGCTCAAGCCATAGGCGTCAATGCGGATGACAATGCCGCGCAGGCTGAGCAGGGCAAGGGCAATACCCGTGCCGGCGGTGAGCAGATTGGTCAAAACACGCGGCTGTTCGCGGTCATAGAGCCAAATGGCGAGCAACCACAGCACGGCGGCGATAGCGAGGCGCTGGCCGCTGTCGAACGTTGTACCGGCGAAGGGCAGGACGACGAGGTAAAACAGCGCGAAGACGAGGGCGATGTACTGGAAGATGTGCAGGTAGGGGAAGGGGCGTTCACGTTCGGGTAGAGGTGCGAGGTTCAAGATGAGCAGATTCAGCCCGAGGCAGAGGCCGATGAGAATTTCCTGACCCGCCCCTTCCAGCATTTGCCAAAGGTCGAGATGAACCAGGCGCAGCAGGGCAAAGCCGAGGACGAATACCAGCAGCGTCAGCCCGATGAACAGCCCGTACAGCAGCGCGTTGAAAATGAAGCGGTTGGCGCAGACGGCAAGCGCGACGTCGGCAGGGCGGCGTGTGTTTTTCTCGCTAAAGGCAGCAATGAACAGTGCGCCGATTTGCGTCACGGTAGAGAGAAGAATACCCGCGCCGAAATCGTAGGGGTAATTGCCGCTAAAGGCGTGAAAACGGTGTTGCGTGTAAGCGTGGCACAGGGACGTAAACGCCAGCAGCAACAGCGTTGCCGTCCACACCCGGCGCCGCAGGCCGGGTTCTGAGAGTAAACGCCAGTTGAGCATGACCATCAACCCGCCATTGAGCAGGAAAAACTGCCAGTCGCGTCTAATAAGCGTGGGCAATAAACGGTCGCTGTAATACAGCCCCAGTATGCAAAAAACGCCGAGCAACGGCGCGGTGATAAGGGCGAAAGGGGGAAGTTTGCGCAGCATCAGGCATTCCTCGCTGCTTTTGCGCGCTCACAGACAACGCAGACGACAAGCAGGCCGACAAAAAGAATCATCGACCACACCGGGATGCGCAGGCCGAAAACAATATCGCGGGAGGCGCAGTCGCCGTCGCCTTGCATTGCCTTGAGAAGGCCGTGGAAAACCGTCGGTGATTTTTCCATCATCGTGTAGAAATCAAAGCCGCAGGCGGGGACTTTGTCGGCGGGCAGGCTTTGAATATAAAGATGGCGCGCGGCAAGGCCGATGCCGAAGAAAATGGAGAAATATTTGCCCAGGCGCAGCAAATAACGCGCCGCCGGGCGGCTTGGCCAGCAAATCGCGTCCAGCAGGAAGAAAAAGCCGATGAGGGCAAACGCCAGCCGCTGCATCATGCAGAGACTGCACGGCGTGAGGTAGAGCGTCTTTTCCAAATAATAGTAGGCAAAGGCAATAGAAGCCCAGGAAGCGAGCCCGCAGAGGGCAAGCGTGATGCGGCGGTGGGTGTCGGTGATTGTCATAAAAAATCCCTGAAGTTGTAAGAAAAACGGTGCGGATGATAGCAGAAACGGCTGGGAAAATTGGCGACGTTCCGGGCAGCCAGCGCTGTTGGCGCGTTTACGGCGAACTGCCGTCAAACTGCGCCCGCCCCCGTGGGGGGACTGGAACAACAGTAGGTCGGGCATTTATGCCCGACATTGCGAATGGGGTTTGTCGGGCATAAATGCCCGACCTACAAAGCTACCGCGTATATAAAGCGATTATCGTAGGTTGGGTTAGGCGCTTGCGCCGTAACCCAACAAACGAAGGTGGTGTCCTAAAAAGTATGCTGCCTCAAACGCGCCCGTAATTGATATAGAAAA
>CAUVOF010000148.1:0-3606 GCA_963553325.1 uncultured Cardiobacterium sp. | reverse complement strand
TGCACCTCGCCCTCGGCGGCAACCTGCAAGACAACGAAAGCGCGCGCCCGCAGCCCTCGCCCACAAACCAAGGCAACTAATGCGCTGCGGGTGATACCATAACCACATCCAAACACCCCATAACGTCATGACCGAAAAAAACCACTACGACACCCTCGGCGTTGCCAAAGACGCCAGCGCCGCCGACATCAAAAAGGCGTACCACAAACTCGTGCGCCAATACCATCCGGACGTCAGCAAAGACCCGGATGCCGACAAAAAAACCAGCGAAATCAACCAAGCGTATAACGTCCTCAAAGACCCGGAAAAACGCGCCGAATACGACGCCATGCTCGCCAACCCCTACGCCGGCCGCGAACAGGCGGGGTTCAACGGCGACTTTGGCGGCTACCACTTCGACGAACGCCACTTCGGCGACGGCCAGCCTTTCGGCAGCGGCGATTTCCGCTTCGACGACATCTTCAGCGCCTTCGGCCACGCCCAACAACACCGCGCGCAGCGGCCAAACACGCCCATCCCCGGCGAAGACCAGCACGCAGAAATCACCATCGACATTGCCGCTGCTTACGAAGGCAGCGAGCGCGGCTTCACCCTCGAAATGCCGACCATCACCGCCAGCGGCGAAATGACCTACACCCGCAAAACCCTGCACGTCAAAATTCCCAAAGGCATCAGCGAAGGCCAGCAAATCCGCCTACGCGGCCAGGGACTGCCTGGCTACAACGGCGGCGAAAACGGCGACCTCTACCTCAAAGTACGTTTCCGCGAAACACCACAGAGCTACGTCAAAGACCGCAAAGACGTATACCAGCGCCTCGACCTCGCGCCGTGGACGGCGGTGCTTGGCGGCACCGTAGAAGTCGCAACCCCTGCGGGCAAACTGGGCGTTACCATCCCGGCGAACAGCCGCGGCGGGCAGAACCTGCGCCTGAAAGGCAAAGGCATCCCCGCCAAAGAAGCGGGCGACCTCTACCTCATGCTCAACATCGAACTGCCGCAAGCAAACGACGCCGCCGCGCGCGCCCTGTGGCAACAACTCGCCGACCACTACGCCAAAGACTAAGCCCATGAACGAACAAGACATCCAACTCAGCTACCACGAAATCATCCGCGCCTGTAACCACGATGCCGCCTGGCTGGTCAGCATCATCGAAGCGGACATCATCAGCGTCCACGGCGACCCGACCCAGGCGACCTACAGCGGCTACCAACTGGCACGCATCCGCCGCGCGCAGCGCATCAGCCGCGACTTTGAAGCGAGCGCCCCCGCCACCGCCCTCATCCTGCAACTGTTGGACGAGCTGGAAAACCTGCGCAAAGGACAAGGCGCATGAAGCGCCCCCTATCCCCATGAGCACGCCCGAAATCATCCTTATCGTCGCGCAGGACGACAACGGCGCCATTGGCCACGCCGGCAAAATGCCGTGGCACCTACCGCGCGACCTGCAATACTTCAAAGCGCAAACCCTCGGCCATCCCGTCATCATGGGGCGCAAAACCTACGACAGCATCGGCCACGCACTGCCTGGGCGGCAAAACCTGGTGATTACCCGCAACACGGCGCTGACCCTGGCCGATGCCGACATTTGCCCCGACCTTGCCACCGCTATCGCCCGCGCCCGTGGCGACAAAATCTTCATCATTGGCGGCGCAGAAACCTACCGCCTCGCCCTGCCGCACGCCGACACCCTGCTCATCACACAAATTCACGCGCACATCGCCCCCGCTGATACCTGGTTCCCACCGCTCGCCCCCGGCGAATGGCAAGAAACACAACGCGAAACCCACCCCGCTGACGCGCAAAACCCCTACCCGCTGAGCTTCTGCCGTTACGAGCGGCGCCATAACCAAACATGATCGCCACACATACCGCCTGGATTGCTTACGGCAGCAACCAGGATAACCCCGTCGCCCAACTCATCCGCGCCCGCGCGACCCTCGCCACCCACCTCGAAGAAAGCGGCGCGTCGCGCCTTTACCGCACCCCGCCTTGGGGTTACACCACACAACCCGACTTCATCAACGCCGTCGTCCGCTACCGCACCACCCTCGAACCGCTGGCGCTGCTTGACCTGCTGCAAACCGTCGAACAACAACAAGGCCGCGAACGTCCCTTCAAAAACGCGCCACGCACCCTTGACCTCGATTTACTCTGCTACGATGCGCTGCACCTCAACCACCCGCGCCTAACCTTGCCCCACCCCGGCATCTACGAACGCGCCTTTGTCCTGCGACCGCTTGCCGACCTTGACCCCGAACATCCCCTCGGCGAACAGCGCGTGCGCGAATACCTCGCCCGCTGCAACGCTGCAAACATCCAGCCCGTCGCCCATCCTGACTGGCACCATTCCCTAATAACCGGAGACAACCATGCACCCTGAAGACGACTACGATGACGAAAACTTCGACCGCGAAGCCGAACTCGAACGCGAATGGCAAGAAATGGAAGAAGAAGAAAACGCCGAAGACTACGAAGAAGACTGGGATGGCTTCGAGCGCAACAGCGAAGACGGTTGGTACTACGACGACGGCGACGAGCGCGACAACTTCGATGATTACGGCTACGACGACGACTACCATGACGACGCCTAAGCCCGCTATTCCTGCGACAACTTGCGAGAAAAAGACGTGAATTGGCAGGAAAAAACCTAAAAAACAAAAAACATGTGTGAATCACTGTGAGCAACTTCACATTAGCGCGCCAGCGCCCACACAAAAACGACAAAACGGCACAAAAACAGCAAAAGCGCCAGAAAAACGCTAAAAATATATACAACAATGCATTGAATAAAATAGAAAATAACACAGCTTACCGATAAATCACCAAATCCATTTGGAAGAAAAAAAAATTTTGCATACAATGCTGTCTGCTTGGAAACAGGCTAAACTCACATCAATTCCGCGGCAACCATGCTGTGTTTTTCTGTGGAAGGATGAGGAAAATAGCTTGCCAAAAATACCTGTTGTAACACAAAGGATTACAACAGAATCCAGGATAAAAAGACCTAAATACAGCTGCTTGCAGCATGGGCAAGACGACGTGGGCATCATCGCTTGATACCCGCACCTCACCAAGACAACAGACAGGCGCGGAAAACAAAGAGCGAAAGTGGCCATTCGCTCCCGCGGCGCGCCTGGCATAAAAATAACAGCGTTTCGGCATTAGCCAGTAACTGTGCGATTTTTATGCATAAACAGAGAATTACGAGAACAATCTAGGAGCACTGTTATGTTAATACTCACTCGCAGAGTAGGGGAAACCATCATTATCGATGACGATATCGAAGTCACCGTATTGGCGGTTAAAGGAAACCAGGTCAGGCTTGGCATCAAAGCCCCCGACCATATCGCCGTACACCGCGAAGAAATCTATCAACGATTGATGAACGACGCCCCCGAAAATCGTGCCGGCAACGAGTAAAAATGCGCTTTACACCACGATGAAAAACCGTATAATGCGCGCCTCACTTGTGGAGAGATGGCCGAGAGGCTGAAGGCGCTCCCCTGCTAAGGGAGTATAGGGTTTATAGCCCTATCGGGGGTTCGAATCCCCCTCTCTCCGCCAACACCCCAAAAATCGCCTGTTTCAAGGCGATTTTTTTACGT
>CAUVOF010000147.1:0-3675 GCA_963553325.1 uncultured Cardiobacterium sp. | reverse complement strand
GCGGCTGATGCCCCAGTCGCGCAGGCGGTATTGGGTTTTTTCTTCGCCCGCGCCGAGGGCTTGCAGTTTTTTGCCGATGGCATCGAAGGCGGCGTTGAAGTCGAGGCCGTCGCAGTCGCCGCTGTGGATGAGGCGGGTGTTTTCTTTGGCGGCGTACCATTCGTGCCATTGTGCGTTGTCGTAGCTTTCACCGTCGCGGGCGACAACCTGACGGATGGGCAGGTGGTATTTGTGGGCGAACTCGAAGTCGCGCTCGTCATGCGCGGGGACTGCCATCACCGCGCCGTCGCCGTAACCCCAAAGGACGTAGTTGGCAACCCATACTTCGAGCGCCTCATTGTTGATGGGGTTGATGACGTAGCGCCCGGTCGGCATGCCTTTTTTTTCCATCGTTGCCACGTCTGCCTCAGCGACGGAACCCGCTTTGCATTCGGCAATGAAGGCGGCAAGGTCGGGATTATTGGCAGCGGCAGCGGTCGCCAGCGGGTGTTCGGCGGCGACTGCCAGGTAGGTTGCGCCAAACAGGGTATCGGGGCGGGTGGTAAATACTTGCACGATGTGCTGCTCGGCGTTGAGGCCGGTGCGGCTGTCTTCGCGCAGGATAAAGCGCACGTTCATGCCGCGCGATTTGCCAATCCAGTTGCGTTGCATGGTTTTGACGCGCTCCGGCCAGCCGTCGAGGGTGTCCAAATCGCGCAGCAGTTCTTCGGCGTAGTCGGTGATGCGGAAGTAGTACATCGGGATTTCGCGTTTTTCGACGAGCGCGCCACTGCGCCAGCCGCGGCCGTCGATGACTTGTTCGTTGGCAAGCACGGTTTGGTCCACCGGATCCCAGTTCACCGTGCCGTTTTTGCGGTATATCAGCCCTTTTTCAAAGAGGCGGGTGAAGAGCCACTGTTCCCAGCGGTAGTAATCGGGCTTGCAGGTAGCAAGTTCGCGCGACCAGTCGATGGCGAAACCGAGCGATTTCAGCTGCTTTTTCATGTAGTCGATGTTGCTGTAGGTCCAGGCGGCGGGCGCGACTTGGTGGTTCATCGCCGCGTTTTCCGCCGGCATGCCGAAGGCGTCCCAGCCCATCGGTTGCAGCACGTTTTTGCCGCGCATCCGCTGGTAGCGGGCGATGACGTCGCCAATGGTGTAGTTGCGCACATGCCCCATGTGCAGGCGGCCAGACGGATAGGGGAACATCGACAGGCAGTAGAATTTTTCGCGGCTGGGGTCGGTTACCGCGCGGAAGGTCTGGTTTTCTTCCCAGGCTTTTTGGATGGCTGCTTCGAGCGTTTGTGGTTGGTAATGCGGTTGCATGGGGTTTCCTGAATGGGTTGTAAGAAAGCGGCTAATAATACACCAAGCCGGGTATGCAATCCGGTTATACCCCCATGCAAACACGCTCTTAGTCAAGCGCCATGCGATGCCCTACGATGCCGCGCTTTCACTCTAACGGAGCATCATCATGAAAAAAGCCCTGCTAACCGCGCTCTTTGCGCTCGTCCTGCCTGCGATTGCCGCCGAAAAGGAACTGCTTAATGCGTCTTACGATGTCGCGCGCGAGCTTTTTGCCCGCTATAACGCGCTTTATGAGAAGGAGCACCCCGACGCGCCCAAGGTCAAGCAATCTCACGCCGGTTCCTCAAAACAGGCGACCGCCATCCTGCAAGGACTGAAAGCGGACGTCGTCACCTTCAACCAAGTCACCGACGTCGATATCCTCGCCGCCAAAGGCAAACTGCTGCCGGAAAACTGGCGCGACCGCCTGCCGCACCACAGCTCGCCCTACTACTCCACCACCGCCTTCCTCGTACGCAAAGGCAACCCGAAACACATCGAAAACTGGGGCGATTTGACCAAAGAAGGCGTGAGCGTCGTCTTCCCCAACCCGAAAACCAGCGGCAACGGACGCTACACCTACCTCGGCGCGCTCGGCTACGCGCAAGACACCTTCAAAACTGAAGCCGAACAGCACGCCTACCTCAAAGACCTGCTGGCGCACGTCGCCGTCTTCGACACCGGCGGCCGCGGCGCGACCACCAGCTTCGTCGAGCGCAAAATCGGCGACGTGCTGATTACCTTCGAATCCGAAGTCAATGGCATCCGCCAAGAATACGGCGCGGCAGACTACGAAGTCGTCGTGCCGAAAACCTCCGTCATTTCCGAATTCCCGGTGGCGTGGCTGGACAAAAACACCGAGGCGAAAGGCAGCACCGACGCCGCCAAAGCCTATCTGCAATATTTGTACAGCGAACCGGCGCAACGCCTGCTCGCCGAAAACTACTTCCGCGTGCGCGACGAAAAAGTGCAGGCGGAATACAAAGACCGCTTCCCCGACGTGCAGCTGAAAACGGTGGAAGACATCGGCGGCTCGTGGGAAGCGGTGATGAAGACGCACTTCAATAACGGCGGCCTGCTGGACCAGTTGCAGAAGCGGTAACGCCATTTACATACACGGATCCCGCTATCGCGTATGTAAAACGGCTGCCGCAAAATCACCACAAATGAACGACAAGCTCTTCCCGCATGATGACCCGCATCTCATGCACAACGGCAGAAACTTGCGTAAAAACATGACACCTGCCGAATGGCGCTTGTGGCAATACCTGCGCGGCAAACAATTAGGCGGGTACCGCTTCCGCCGCCAACAGCCGCTTGGTCAATACATCCTCGATTTTGTCTGCGTGAACGCCAAACTGGTTATCGAAATAGACGGCGGGCAACACGCCGAACAAACCGCTTATGACGAAATGCGGACACGATACCTGCAAAACCTGGGATTCACCGTTATCCGCTTCTGGAACAACGAAGTATTGCAACAAACTGACGCCGTATTGACCGCCATCCTGCATAAACTGGAAGAACTCAAAGCCAAATGAATCGGACGCTACGCGATTTATCCGCTGCCCCCACCCCGCGCAGCGGCGACACTAATCTTCTAAAGTCATCAGAGAAATCATGGAATCCTACGACAAGCAGTTTTCTGCCCTAAAAAAAATAATGAAAGATATTCAAGACAGCTTATTGCTATTAAATGCCGAAAGGAAATTAAATTTACACGATTACAAAGGAATTAGAACTGCCATGCATATCGTGGAAAACAATGACAGACAAGGAATTAAAAATATAGCGAAGTATCTCAGCGACGATGCCAGAATGATTTATGACAATCAAACAGGAAACGAAAAATTATATTGTCAAATAGATTTAGCCTGCGAAATCTCACGCAATTTATACAACCATTTTTTGCACTAAATTTCTTTTTTAACCACCAGCAAAAGGCAACCCCATCCATGACCCACCCCCGCCGCCTGCAAGTCCTGCCCGGTTTTGGCATCTCGCTTGGCATGAGCCTGTTCTTTGTCGCACTCATCCTGCTACTGCCGCTGTCTGGCCTTGCCATCAACCTCGCCCAACTGACCCTCGCTGACTACTGGGCAATCATTAGCGACGGGCAAACACTCGCCGCCTTGCGCGTCACCTTTTGGGCGGCGGCGTGGGCATCGCTGTTTAACGCCCTTTTTGGCTTGCTGCTCGCCTGGGTGCTGACCCGCTACCGCTTCCCCGGCCGCGTCTTCATTGATGCCCTGGTGGATTTGCCCTTTGCCCTGCCGACCGCAGTCGCCGGCATCGCCCTTGCCACCCTCTTTGCCGCCGAAGGCTGGCTGGGGAAACCGCTGGCGGCGC
>CAUVOF010000146.1:0-3722 GCA_963553325.1 uncultured Cardiobacterium sp. | reverse complement strand
GTGTCGTTCATGGAAGCGAGGATGACGTCCACCTTGTTCGTCTTCAGCGCCGGAATCAGGCCTTCCCAGTCGAGCTGCTCAAAGCGGCATTCACGCTTCATTTCTTCGCACAGCGCCTTGCCGATGTCGATGTCAAAACCGACCATCTGGCCGTTACTGTCCATTTCGGAAAACGGCGGATAGGTGCCGTCGGTGGCAAATACCAGCGACTTGCCGTCGGCAAATGCCTGCGTCGCAAGCGCGGCGCACATGGCGGTCATGAGTAATTTTTTCATGTCTCTAACCCTTCAGGCTGTTGGACAAAAACTGGCGAACCCGCTCTGAATCGCTGTGGAAAAACAGCTTTTCCGGTCGCCCTTCTTCTTCAATCTGCCCCTGATGCAAAAACATCACATGCGAAGACACCTCGCGGGCAAAGCCCATTTCGTGGGTAACCACGACCATCGTTCGCCCCTCGGCGGCAAGCTCCTGCATCAGCCGCAGCACATCGCCGACCAGTTCCGGGTCGAGCGCCGAAGTCGGTTCATCAAACAGCAGTGCGTCGGGCTCCATCGCCAGCGCGCGGGCAATTGCCACCCGCTGCTGCTGCCCGCCGGAAAGCTGGTTCGGATAATAATCGCGCCGTTCATACAGCCCAACCTTGTGCAATAGCGCCGCCGCGCGTTCCATCGCCTCGGCTTTCGGCACTTTCAGCACCTGGGTCGGCGCTTCAATCAGGTTCTGCATGACCGACATGTGTTGCCACAAATTGAAATTCTGGAAAACCATCGACAGCTTCGAGCGCACCCGCTGAATCTGGCGCATATTGCCCGCCTCGCGGCCACGGCGCTTTTCCTTGATTTGCACCACCTCGCCGGCAACGCGTACCTCACCCCGGTCGGGCATTTCCAAAAAATTGAGGCAACGTAAAAAGGTACTCTTGCCCGAGCCGGACGAGCCCAAAATCGAGACCACATCGCCCTTGTGCGCCGTCAGGGAAATCCCTTTCAACACCTCAACCGCGCCAAAGGATTTGTGAATATCAACCGCTTGCAATGCAGGAACTGCGCTCATCGGGACATCTCCGAAAAAAGAAAGGGCGCAATTCTACACCACCGCGCGCAGAGAATGCTTTCTCGCGGCGGAATTTTCTGTGGGTAGTGTTAAGCGCGGCAGGCGGTTAAGCGGCTTGATAGACCTGCGGCTTGCGATGCGTCTGCACCAGGGTTTCCACGCTTTCCTGGCAACGGCCGCAGCAAGTGCCAACACCAAAGGCATCGGCAAGGGCGGCGCTACTGTCGTGGCCGTTTTCAATCGCAGTAATGAGTTTACGGTCGGTAACGCCTTGGCAAATACAAATGTACATGTTGATGGTATTAGGAAGAGTTGTTAATAGGTTTTAATTTAACGTGAATACCCCAATGGGGTCAAAACCTTTTTGCCAGGCGGCGCGTTGTGCGCAAGCAGCGTTTATGAAACAATAGATTGCATGGACAGAGATCATGTGGACAACAATATTTTCGACGCGCAAGGTTACCGCTTTAATGTCGGTATCGTATTGCTCAACGAGCGCAATCAGGCGTTTTGGGGGCGGCGAAGCGGACAGAATTCGTGGCAGTTCCCGCAGGGCGGTATCAATGCGGGCGAGTCAAGCGAGCAGGCGATGTGGCGCGAGCTGTTTGAAGAGACGGGATTGCGGCCGACGGATGTAACCCTGCTGGGCGAAACCGCCAACTGGCTCTATTACCGCCTGCCGGTGCGCTATCGCCGCAAGCGGCAACCCGGCATGGTGCAGTGCATCGGGCAGAAGCAGAAATGGTTTTTGCTGCGCCTGGAAAGCGGCGACCCGGCGGTAAATCTCAATGCCTCAAATCAGCCCCCGGAATTTGATGACTGGTGCTGGATTGATTATTACGCGCCACCGGGCGAAGTGGTGCATTTCAAGCGCAAAGTCTATCGCCAGGCACTAGACGAGTTGGCGCTACTGCTGCCGGCAAACGCGCTGATAAAACCAACGCCGCCGCAGACGGCGCGCAAACGCGGTAAGGCACCATCGTTTGCCACAAAGTTTTAGTGAAAACCCCGCTGACGGGGTTTTTTCTTGCCTGCTTAAAGCTGGTTGCGTTTCAGCGCGCGCAGGATGTAGCGCGCGGGGACGATGCGTTCCAGTTGGGCGGCGGGGAGCGGGATGGGTGTGCCGTTCAAGATGGCGGTGAGGATGTCGGCGTTCAGCCATGCCTGGGTGCAGCCTTTGCTGCCGAGGCCTTGGTGAATGTAGTGGCGCGGGTGGTAGGCGATGTCGCGCGCAACCTGCTTGCCACCGTCGTGGCGCAGCGCGCTGTATTTTGCGGCGACGTCGGCGGCGTCCGGAATCGCGCCAACCAGCGGTTGATAGTCGCGGCTGGCGCCACGGATGCCGGTGTAGTGTGCCTGCAGTTGTAGTTTGGCGTCGGGGTAGCGTGCGGTGATGGCGCGCTGGTTGGCATCGTCATCTGCGCTGCGTGGCGCGAGGTCATGGTCGTTCGGGCCGAAGCTGGCGCCGCTGTAGAGGTGCGCACCGTCCGGGATGAGGGTGCGGTCGCCGCAGTGCACGGCGTCTGGCACGGTGTCGCTGTTAAACAGGCTGCCCTGGCCGCGCACCGGGCGGATGGCGTGCTGCAAGGCGGGTTCGGGGACGAGCGCGGTTTGCCAGCCGCAGCAGTGGATGATGGCGGCGTGTTCATCGAGCGGGCGCAGGTCGCTGAGTGTCGCCTGCCGTCGTTCGATGTTGGGGTGGTCGGCAAGCGCAGCGAGTAGCGCCGGCGGGTGAATGGCGCCGCCGCGTGGGTAATAGAGGGTGCTGGCGTCGCCGCGCAGTTCGCTTTCGTTTAGCAGGGTGGCGTCGAGGATGGCTTGTTGGCGGCGCTGTTCGTCGTCGTCGCTGGCGTGGCAGTAAACGCCGCAGGGGTTGTAGATGGCGCGCGGGTATTGTTGCAGGGCACGCATGGCGTGGTGCCAGGCGGCGATTTGATAGGGGCGGTGCGGGGTCGCTTCGCTGTCCGGGTTGAGGTAGGGCACGGCGAGCGGGACGTGGCTGGCGGCGGGATGGGCATCGCTGTGATAGAGAACGACGCGGCGGCCGCTTTCGGCGAGCGCCCGCGCGGTGGTACTGCCCGCGATGCCGGCGCCGATGATGGCGATGCTGCCGGCCGCGGCAGCGGGTTGGTTCGTCCAGTGTGGTTGTGACGCGGGCGGGACGCTAAGGGTGGCGGTGAGCATGTCGCGTTTTGTGCCGTAGCCGGGGATTTTTTCGACGTGGAATCCGGCTTGGCTGAGGGCGTCGCGCACGCTGCGCGCGGCGCTGAAGGTGGCGGCGGTGGCGTTGGGCGCGCTGTGGCGGGCGATTTCGGCGAGGACTTCGGGCGTCCAGCATGCGGGGTTTTTCGCTGGCGCGAAGCCGTCCAGATACCAGGCGTCTATTTGCGCGCGCAGTTGTGACAGGGTGGCGCGGATGTCGCCCTGGATGAGGTGCAGGTGGATGCGCGGGTGGACTTTGAGCAGGTGGTGGCCAGGGTGGTTGTGCGGGTTTTGTGCGAGGACGGCGGCGCGGATGGCGGGCTGTGGCCAGTCGCGTTTTAGGGCGGCGAGGGTGTCGGTGGCGATGGGGTGCAGCTCAAAGCTGAGGTAGTGCAGGCGCGCGTCCGGCGGCGCTTCGCGCAGGAAGGTGTCGGCGGTGTGGATGAAGTTGAGGCCGGTGCCGTAGC
>CAUVOF010000145.1:0-3814 GCA_963553325.1 uncultured Cardiobacterium sp. | reverse complement strand
GCTTCGCGCAGGAAGGTGTCGGCGGTGTGGATGAAGTTGAGGCCGGTGCCGTAGCCGATTTCGCCAATGGTGAGGTGGCCGCGGCTTTGCGCGATGCGTTCGTGCAGGCGATTGCCGTTGATGAAGACGTGCTCGCTTTCGGCGAAGCCGGCGCCGGGGTTGTAGTAGATGTCTTGGTAGTGGTCGCTACGCGGTTGGCCGTTGGCATCGAGGGTGAGGCGGGCGTATTCGAGGAGCATGGCGGTTTTGCTTTATGGTGCGGGCGGGGTGTCTGCGCGTGGGCGCAGGTAGGTGGCAAAGCGCGGTTTGCCTTTGCGGGTGAAACCGCGGTAGCGGTAGGTGATGGTGCTGCCGATGGCGGGCGGCTGGGCGCGTTCGGCGTCGCTAAAGCCGCTGCCGATGCGGAAGCGGCCGTGTTCGTTTTCGCAGGTGATGGCGCCGAGGCGACCGCTGTGTTTGCCTTTGCCGGGGTGGTGGGCGATGACGGTACATTCGGCGTCCGGCGCGCTTTTGACTTTGAGCAGATACGGGCTGCGCCCGCCACGATAGGGCTGGTTCGGCTCACGCAGCATCAGGCCTTCGCCGCCTTGACCTTCAATGGCGTGCAGCGCACTGGTGATGTCTTCGCGATTTTGCACCGGGGTTTGCGCGATGATGCGGATGCGCGCCTGCGGGTGCGCGCGCAGCCAGTCTTCGAGGGTGGCGAGACGCTGGTAGAGGTCGCCGCTCGCTTGCGGCACGTCGAAGACGTGCAGATTGATGCCGCGCCAATCGCTGCCGGCAGTTCGCACCGCAGCGGAGATGGCTTCAAATTGCCCCCGCCCGCTGTACAACTCACCGTCCAGCGGCCACGGCGGGTAGTCGGCAAGGAAGCCGGCGGGTGGCTGGAAGGGGTAGCCGGCGCGGCTGATGAGTTGCTGTCCGTCCCAGTAAGCGCGCACGCCGTCGAGCTTTTCGCTCATTGCCCAGCCGCTGACGTCCTGACCGCGCCAGTTTTCGGCGAGGATGAGGTCAGGGGCGGCGCGAGCGAGGGAAATGACGAATAGGCAGAGCAAGGCAGCGTTTTTCATTGGCTTTCGTCATCCAGGTAACGCCAGGCGTTTTCTGCATCCAGCCCAAGCTGCTGATTGAGGTAAGCGAGCGCCTGCGGGTCGGTCGCGGGCAAACTACTCAACCACAGGGTGTCCGACCAGTAGCAAATAAGGCGGCGCGGCGCACCGCTTTCGTAGAGGAAGCGAGCGATGCCTGAATACAATGTCTCGCTCATCGCCTTGCAGGGATGGTATTCGCTGAGGTTGAGGGTATGTTCGCCATGTGTCATATGCAGATGGAGCATGAAACCGTTAGCGTGGTGGTTAGTTTCGTCGCAGTGCAAGGTGTAGTGAATCTTACAATCCGCAAGGCGGAGCAGGTCGTCGATTTCATCTCGCAGGGAAGATTCGTCTTGTTCACAGTCTGTTTCTATATGGGCGAGGTTGGCGTTATAGCGGCTTTCCTGAAATTCTGGCTGGTAATAGCCCGCTTCCTGGACGGCGATGAGTACCGCTTCCAGCGTAACTTCGCCCCAGTCGGCCACCGCCGCGGCGAGGTCTGTCGCCGCCGGCGCTTCCGGGGCAAAGATGCCGGCTTGGTGCAGGATAGCGATGAGCGCGCGCAGTTTTTCCTGTTCTGCGGGGGTAAGCGTGCGTGCCGGCGGATCGATGATAAGCGGCTGTACCGGCGGGTCGGGGGTGAACGTGTGTGGCGATGTGGCTGCGGTACGCGGTGAATTGTCCGCTTTTTTCTGCGCTTGGTGTAAGGTCTGCCACAGGAGAACCACGTAAGCGGTAATTCCCAAGAGGATGGTAAGCACGCCGAACCAATGTCGCCAACCGCTTTGTGTGGCGCAGAGAAAGAGGCCATCAAGGATGAAAAAGGTCGCGCCGCCAAAGGCGGCTTTACGGTTTGGTTCTTCAGGTGTCATTGCTTGCTCAGGGCGCTATGCAATCTGCCCGCCTCGTTAGAGGCGGGGCAATGGTGCTTACAGCTTGCCTTCTTTGCGCAGACGCTCGCGTTCTTCGCGGTCTTTGCGGATGAGTTCGCGCGAGAGGGCGTCGTCGCTCTTGACGCTGAAGATTTCGCCGCGCGACTGCATTTCCGGCGGCAGGCGGCGGTTGGACTGGGCGCGGATGCGGATACGGAAGTTGTTTTCGGATTCGACGTAGTTGATGGCGTCCTGGAAGGAGATAACGCCGGATTCGTACAGCTCGAAGATGCTGTGGTCGAAGGTGAAAACGCCTTCTGCCGGGTTGCCGCGTTCCATTGCCTCCGGGATGGAGCCGAGGTCGCCTTCGGAGATGAGGTGGCTGATGTACGGGGTGTTCATCATCATTTCCATCGCCACGATCCGCCCTGGGCGGTCGGAACGCGGCAGCAGGCGCTGGGTGATGAGGCAGTGCAGGTTCTCGGCAAGCTCCGGCTGGATTTGGTGCCGCTGCTCACGCGGGAAGAAGTTGTAAATCCGCTCCAGCGCTTGTACGGAGTTGGTGGCGTGCAGGGTGGCGAGGCACAAGTGACCGGTTTCGGCGAAGTGCATCGCGTACTGCATGGTATCGACGTCACGAATTTCCCCGATGAGGATGACATCCGGCGCTTGCCGCAGCGAGTTTTTCAGTGCCGAGCCATAGGAGGCGGTGTCAATGCCCACTTCACGCTGGATAACCACTGATTTTTTCGGCTTATGCACGAATTCGATCGGGTCTTCAACGGTGATGATGTGGTTGTTGGAGTTTTCGTTGCGGTGGTCAATCATCGAGGCGAGCGTGGTCGATTTACCGTTACCGGTTGCCCCGATAACAATCACCAGGCCACGTTTGACCATGGCGATTTTGCGCAGGATGTCCGGCACCGGCAGCTCAAGGTCGTCCAGCTTCGGGATATTCGCTGGAATCAGACGCAGCACCAGGCCGGGAACGTTTTTTTGCAGGTAAACGTTGACCCGCAGGTAGGTAACGTTCGGCACTTCCACCATCATGTTGAGTTCGTGCGTGCGCAGGAATTCGCGGAAGGCTTCCGGGCGCGAGATGACTTCAATCAGGTTATAGACGTCGCCCTCTTCCATGTATTTTTTGGTGTAGTTGAGCTGGCCGTCGGTTTTGATGCTGATGTAGTTCTCGGTGTTGATGAAGATATCCGAGGCCTTCTTTTCAGCAGCGTGCGCCACCAGTTTGTCAAACATCGGCCGCAGCTCTTCGCGCGGCATGGTGGTTTTTTTCTGCGCGATTTCTTCGCGGCTGATGGGGGTGAGTTCAAAAGCAGTATCAAGGCTTACGTGTCCCATAAGGCAACTCCGGGCTTAGCTGTGCATGAAGAGGGTTTTGTCGTGCGCTTTTGAGGCAGCGGTCTGCCGGTCGATAAGGCCTTGCGCCACCAGTTTTTGCAAGCACTGGTCGAGCGTTTGCATGCCGTACTGCGCCCCGGTCTGGATGGAAGAGTAAATCTGCGCGATTTTGTCCTCGCGGATGAGGTTTTTCACCGCCGAGGTCGCAACCAGGATTTCGTGTGCGGCAATCCGGCCGCCGGCAATTTTTTTCAACAGCGTCTGCGCGATAACCGCCCGCAGTGATTCGGAAAGCATGGAGCGCACCAGCTGTTTTTCTTCACCGGGGAAGACGTCGATGATGCGGTCGATGGTTTTTGCCGCAGACGAGGTGTGCAGGGTGCCAAACACCAAGTGCCCGGTTTCGGCGGCGGTCAGCGCAAGGCGGATGGTTTCCAGGTCGCGCAACTCACCAACGAGGATGATGTCCGGGTCTTCACGCAGCGCGGCGCGCAG
>CAUVOF010000144.1:0-3818 GCA_963553325.1 uncultured Cardiobacterium sp. | reverse complement strand
AACGTCGGCTGCCCCAGCGACCGCGTGCAGAACAACCGCATCGGCGCCTGCCTGATGGACGACGCGCCACTGGTCGCCGAATGCCTCAGCACGATGCAGCAGGCGGCGGGCGACACGCCCGTTACCGTCAAACACCGCCTCGCCATCGACGAGCAGGACGAGCGCGAGGCCTTGCGTTTCGTCGAAACCGTCGCCAGCCGTAGCCCCTGCCGCCTCTTTATCATTCATGCGCGCAAAGCGTGGTTGCAGGGACTGAGCCCGAAGGCGAACCGCGACGTACCGCCGCTCAACTACCCGCTGGTGTACGAAGTCAAGCGCCAGTTCCCCGAACTCACCATCATTATTAACGGCGGCATCAGCGACCTCGCGCAATGTGAGGCGCACCTGCAACACGTCGATGGCGTCATGCTGGGACGCGCCGCCTACCAAAACCCGGAACTGCTGCTGCTTGCCGACACCCTCTACGGCGCGCCGGCGCAAACGCTCGCTGCCGTACTGCCGCAAATCAGCGCGCTCATCGCCGAACGCCTGGCACGTGGCGAAATGCTCACGCATTACACCCGCCACCTGTTGGGATTGTTTCCCGGTGTGCGCGGTGCCAAACACTACCGCCGCATCTTGAGCGAAGAAGCGCGCGCCCTCGATGCCGGCATTGACGTCTTCCAGCGTGCGTTAGCGGCGGTGGGTTACGCTTGAAAAATATACAAACACCGCTATACCGACAAAAAACTGCCGCTTTGCTATCATGCGCGCCTTCCTTCCTCGACCCCGCCTGCCATGCTTCTCTCGTTCCTGCAAGAATTCTTCTTTAACTACGGCTATTACGCTGTATTTGCTGTCCTTATCCTCTGCGGCATGGGCTTGCCGCTGCCCGAAGACATCACCCTCATCGCCGCCGGCATCATCTCGCAGCTGGGTGAGCAAAACGTCCACATCATGCTGGTGGTCGCCTACTTCGGCGTCCTCTGCGGCGACTGGATGATGTACCTCATCGGCTGGAAATTCGGGCCGCATCTGCGGCAAACGCGCTGGTTCTCCAAACTGCTGACGCCGGAGCGAATGATTCGCACCGAAGCGCTCTTCCACCGCTATGGCAGTTGGGTCATTTTCGGCGCCCGTTTCCTGCCCGGCCTGCGCGCGCCGATATACGTGATGAGCGGCATCACTCGCCGCGTCAGCTTCCTGCGCTTTACCCTGATGGACGGCTTCGCCGCCATTATCTCTATCCCGATATTCGTCTATATCGGCTACTACGGCGCGGAAAACCACGAATGGATGCTGAAAAAAATGCATGAATTCAAATACGTAACCTTCTCGCTGCTCGCCATCGTTGCCGCCGTCATCGCCTATTTCCTCTGGCGCCGCCGCCGCCGCCGCACCTACTTCCGCACTACCCGCGCCCGTCTGCGCGCCGAACGCAAACGGTTGTCAGACATCAAACTAAACAAAAACGCCGGGTAAACCGGCATTTTTATTAGGAACAGCCATGCACATCACCCTCTACCACAACCCGCACTGCTCAACCTCGCGCAGCGCCTTGACGCTGTTGCGCGCGCACGGCGTTGAGCCGCAAATCATCGACTACCTGCAAACGCCGCCGAGCCGTGCCGAATGGGCGGCGCTTATCGCCCGCAGCGGCTTGCCCGTGCGCGATTTCCTGCGCGAGCAAGAAGCGCTTTACCGCGAGCTGCAACTGGACGCGCGCGACGATGCGGCGCTACTCGATGCACTTACCGCCCACCCGCAACTGCTCAAGCGGCCGGTCGCGAGCAGCGCCGATGCGGTACGAATTGGCCGCCCGGCGGAGCGGGTACTGGAACTACTGCCGTAAGCGCAGCTGACCTTCCCCCATACCGGAGCAAACATGACCCCGCAAGACATCCTCACCTTCTGGTTCTCAGCCGAGAGCGAGCCGTACTGGTTCGCCAAAAGCGACGCCTTCGACGCCAACATCCGCGCACAATTCCTCGCCGTTTGGCAGCAAGCCGCCGCAGGCGAGTTGTACCCCTGGCGCGCTACCCTAAAAGGCCGCCTCGCCGAAATCATCGTCCTCGACCAATTCTCGCGCAACCTGCACCGCGGCAGCCCGCTTGCCTTCGCCCAGGACGGCATGGCGCTGGTACTCGCGCAAGAAGCAATGCAGCAGGACGGCTTCGCCGCGATGCCGATGCTGGAGCGCAAATTCATGCTGATGCCGCTGATGCACAGCGAAAGCGCCGCCATTCACGCCGTGGCGAGCGCATCCTTTGCGCAATACACCGACGCGCTCACCGTTGAGTTTGAAGCAAAGCACAAAGCCATTATCGACCGCTTTGGCCGCTACCCGCACCGCAACGCCATCTTGGGGCGGGAAAGCAGCGCGGCGGAAATCGCCTTCTTACAACAACCAGATTCCGCTTTTTAAGGAGGCGCATTCATGATGCAAATCATCGACGACGCGGCAAGCCTTGCCGCAGCCCAACAAACCTTCCGCGATACCCTGACCGCGGCGATGCCGCAAACCATCGCCTGCACCGTCGCCGGCGTTGGCGGCGGCTTCACCTGCGACGTGCATTACGCGCCGGCGCTTGAGCTGTGGTACGCGCAGCAAAATCAGGAGAAAAAAAGCTGGAACGGCTTTGGCATTGGCGCACCGGTGGCGGGCAAAAAAGTATCGCTTGCCGCAGAAATCAATTTCCCGGCAGAAGGCATCAACCGCGCCCTCTCTGGCGCCTTCGCCCGCGAAGAAAACGGGCGTGTGCTTGTCCTGCATCGCGGCAAAATCCGTGGCGGCAAAGCGCTCTTCTTCCGCCACTACACCGGCGCGACGGTTGTCGCTGACGATGGCGGCAAAACGGACGACTTCGCGCTGATTGCCGCGCTTGATGACCACGACTTTGCTGACAAACTCGCCGCCTTCGTGCGCCAGATTTTGGCGATAAAAGCGGCGGCAAAGGCGGGCTAGGGGCTATCCACAGGCACTCGCCTGAATCTTTAACAAATGACGAGAGGGTTCTTATGTCAATGATTTATAGTCTGCTGCGCGTTAGCCCGGCAGAACTGGCAAGTTATCAAGAAAACAGCGAGCTGCTGGAGGCTCGCTTGTTTAGCGAGGAAGAGGACGCGGCGGCAAGCCATTTGGACAAAGCCTGGGACGGCATCTATTGCCTGTTGGTCGGCGACAGCATGGCCAATCCCGCCACCGATGATGAAAGCGACAGCCCCTTCCGCGCGATACTGTTCCCCGGCTATAGCGGGCAACTGGTCGATGCGGAGCAGGAACTGGGCTACGGCCCGGCGCATTACCTGACGGCGGAACAGGTCGTAGGTGCCAGTAAACAGCTTGCCGCGGTCAATCTGCGTGAGCGTTTCGAGCAGGCTGACCCGGCGGTGTTGGCGGAGTGTTACCCCTTTGACGAGGCGTGGACGGAAGACGATTTCGCCTATATCGCCAGCTATTTTGCGACGTTGCAGGAATTTTTTGCCACTGCCGCTGCCAACGGCGAAGCGGTTATTTCCTGGCTGGGCTAGGGGCTGTTTACAATTCACCTAAGTACTTGAAAAAACGAAAAACGGCAGGATAAAGGAAGTTCCTCAACAACCCGTTACCCTGCCGTGCCCCGAACATTGCTCACTGATGAACTTTGGTCGAAGCTGCTCATTATTTTGCTAGGGCGTGTTTACAATTGAGCGTAATACATTGATTTTGAATAGAAATATTAATTTTAAGCTATTTGCGCATTCCTAATGGAATCAGTTCGTTACCATGAATTGTAAACAGCCCCTAGCCATGCCATACCCGCAAGCCATGAGAGAAAGAGCCATAGCCGCACACCTAG
>CAUVOF010000143.1:0-3924 GCA_963553325.1 uncultured Cardiobacterium sp. | reverse complement strand
CTATGGTCCCTACGTTTACGTGCGGTTTGCTTCGGGTAAATTTTTCTTTAGACATCTCAATCCGTCCAGAAAATGATATGGAATAAAAGGGAATTAAGGTAGATGGAGCCCATAACCGGATTTGAACCGGTGACCTCTTCCTTACCAAGGAAGTGCTCTACCTGCTGAGCTATATGGACTTACTTTTGACACTGGAGCGGGTGATGGGAATCGAACCCACACCATCAGCTTGGAAGGCTGAGGTTCTACCATTGAACTACACCCGCAAGTTAAATGGTGGAGGGGGTAGGATTCGAACCTACGAAGGCTGAGCCGGCAGATTTACAGTCTGCTCCCTTTGACCGCTCGGGAACCCCTCCAGGAAAGTAGGCGCGCATTATATACAGCGCGATTACGACGTCAAGCGTAACTCGACATTTTTGTGTCTGGTTTTTTTAACTGCTTTATATTGCTAGCAGTTTAGCCTGCTTCAACACTCGCAGCGATACAATGATTCTCCACATCATAAGCGACCATCTGTCCGCCCCAGGCGTATCCGCCATCTAGGCAAACGATATTTCCTTCGGTATGCAAGCCCAAACTCGCCCAGTGGCCGAAAATCTGCCGCCAATCGCAGGTTTGCGCGCATGTGAACCACGGTCGTAACCCCGCCGTTCGCTCTGGCTGGTCTTTCGCGTGCAAATTCAGGCTGCCATCCGCATTCAGGTAACGCATGCGGCAAAACGCATTGACGGCGAAGCGCCAGTAATCCATGCCCTGTAACGCCGGCGACCACTGATTTGGCCAATCACCAAAGATTTCACGAAGAAAATCGCGATAATTGCTGCCGCGCAACTGCGCCGATACCGCATCGCTTGCGGCCTGTCCTTGCTCTAGCGACCACTGCGGGAACAATCCCGCGTGCGACATCACCGTCTGCAAACGCGCATCGGCGTGCAATAGCGGGAACTGCCGCAGCCCATCAATCAATTCCTCGCCGTCATCTGCACGCAGCACATCCAGCGTCGATTGCTGCATCCGGTTTCCCGGGAAGCGCTGCGCCTGCACCATAATTGAAAAATCATGATTGCCCAGCACGACCTGCTTACGCTTAACGCCATGCACAAAACGCAGCACTCCTGCCGAATCCGAGCCACGATTAACCAAATCGCCGACGAACCACAACTCGTCATCATCGCCGTAGCCCGCCTTGTCGAGCAAACGCAACAGCGCCTCACGATGCCCATGCACATCGCCAACCGCCAAAATCGCCATAACCGTCCTCCGTTATAATGCCGCGCAAAAACCGGCATTCTACATGAACACCCTGTACAACCTGCTGCTGCACCTTCTCGCACCCTTCGCCCTACTCCGCCTGCTGCACAAATCGCGGCAAAACCGCGATTACCGCCGCCACATTAGCGAACGCTTTGCCCACCGCCTCCCCCCTACCCTACCAAACAGCCTGTGGGTACACGCCGTCAGCGTCGGCGAATTTCTCGCCATCCGTCCGCTGCTCGACAGCCTGCTCGCCACCCATCCCAACCTCAACCTCTGGCTCACCTGCACCACGCCGACCGGCCGCGCGCAAATCGCCCAATACCAAGCGCGCCACCCGCAGCGCATCGCCTACAGCTACCTGCCCTACGACACCCGCGCCAACTGCCGCCGCGTCCTCGCCCACGTCCGGCCGCGCGCGCTTGTCCTCATGGAAACGGAAATCTGGCCGAACCTCATCCGCCTCGCCGCCCGCGCCGGCGTGCCGGTCATCCTCACCAACGCCCGCCTTTCCGCCAAATCCCTGCGCGGCTACTATCGCTTTGCCCGCCGCCTATTACGCGAGCCGCTCGCCGCATTGCAGATAAACGCGCAAACCCGCCAAGACGCCCGCCGCTTCCGCAAACTTGGCGTGCCTGCGGCAAACATCACCATCACCCCCAACCTCAAATACCAAACCCCGCCCGAGACGCCGCTGCCGCCGGACATCACCGCTGCGCGAGCGCCCGACACCTGGATTGCCGCCAGCACCCACCCTGGCGAAGACGAAATCGTCCTTGCCGCGCACCGCCTTTTGCAACAAACCCTGCCGCAAGCCCGCCTCATTCTCGCGCCGCGCCATCCCGAACGCCGCGACGCCATCGCCAAACTGGTACGCGATGCCGGCTACCAGCCACGTCTGCGCAGCCAGAATGAGGCGGCCGACGGCGCGCGCGACGTCCTCATCCTCGACACCCTCGGCGAACTCGCCCACTACTACCGCATCAGCGATTTTGCCTTTATCGGCGGCAGCCTTATCGCCCACGGCGGCCACAACCCGCTCGAAGCGCTGCACGCGGGCATCCCCGTTACCTTTGGCAAAAGCATGTACAACTTCCAGCACATCCGCGACCGCCTCGTGCGCGAACCCTTTGCGCGCGAACTCGCCGACAACCGCGCCGAAACCCTCGCCGCCGCGCTACTCGCTCTGCACGCCGTCCCACACGGCACCGCCATTGCCGCTTATATGCGCGGTTACGACCATATCGTTGCCGCGCACCGGCACTATCTTGAGCGTTTCCTAAAATAACGGAAAGGCAACGCCACATTGCCCAAACTTAACTGCCGGGGTACATTACGCGCCCGACAAAACCTAACCCATGGAGAACATTGCATGAAAAAAATCATCCAGCCTGCCGGCCTGCTCACCGCCCTGCTGCTTGGTGGCTGTATCAGCTTTGGTGGCGACAAGCCAACCGCCCCCGCTACCCCGCAAGCCAACACCCAAACCCCGCCGCCGGCACAGCAAGCCGCCGACCCGTTCAAAGGCACCTATAACGGCGTTCTGCCCTGTGCTGACTGCGACGGGCTGCAAACCAGCTTGACCCTGGACGGCGCCGGCAACTACACCATCCAGTCCATCAAGCTCGGCAAAAAAGAAAATCGCAACGCGCGTGGCCTCTATCGAGTTACCCCTGACAAAAAATACCTGCAACTGGACAACAACGCCCCTCTCGTCTTCATGGTTGGCGAAGGCTTCCTCGAAGTCCGCCTGCCGGACGGCAGCAAAGGCGAGCGCCCGCTTGCGGACGAAAACTACCGCCTCAAGCGCCAATAAGCGCCTACGCACAAAAAACGCCGCAACTCGCGGCGTTTTTTTGCGTCCCGAATTAACCCGGCGCGAGTCCCGGCCAGTATTCGCTATCCGGGGTGCGGCGCGCGCCAAAGATAGCCTGGCCGACGCGCACGGTGGTCGCGCCTTCGGCGATGGCCAGTTCAAAGTCGCCGGACATGCCCATGGAGAGTTCGGCGACGGCGGGGTTTTGTTGTTGCAGGCCATCGCGCAGTTCGCGCAGGCGGATAAAGCAGCGGCGCACCGCGTCCTTGTCGTCGGAAAAGAGGGCGAGGGTCATGAGGCCGCGCAGGCGCAGGCTGTTGTACTGCGGCAGGGCGCGGATAAAGGCGTCGGCGGCGTCCGGCGTCATCCCGTATTTTTGCGGCTCGTCTGAAGTGTTGATTTGGATGAAGACGTCGAGGCTGCGCCCTTCTTGTTGCAGGCGGCGATCGAGGTCGGCGAGATAACCCGCAAACCAGTCGGCGGGAATGGCGCCGCCGTGGATCGTGTCGTAGTGCGGGGTGCTGGAGAAAAGGACGGTTGGCACGGCAGCGGCACACAGGCCGTGCGCGGCGAGTGTCGGCAGGGCAGCGTTGTTGCCGACAGTGCCATAGACGACTTGTGACTGGATGCTGATGACATCCAGCGGCAGCGGGTTGCGGGCGGCGTAGTCGAGGGTGTGGGTCTAGGGGCTGTTGACAATTAAATACCCCCGCCCCTGCGAAGCGGGGGCGGGTCGGGGTGGGGGTGTGAAAAAATCGCGCAGCGACGGCATTCACAACGAATTGTCAACACGCCCTAGGGTTCCTTTGTCTTTGAGATAGGGGCAGGCTGCTGCCAGAGAAGATTGTTGT
>CAUVOF010000142.1:0-4013 GCA_963553325.1 uncultured Cardiobacterium sp. | reverse complement strand
CCGCTCTTTGAAACCATCGAAGACCTGAAAAACATCGACACCATCCTGCCGCAACTGCTCGACAACCCCAGCTATCGCGCCCTGCTCGCAAATCAGCACGACACCCAGGAAATCATGCTCGGCTACTCTGACAGCAGCAAAGACGGCGGCATCCTCACCAGCGCCTGGCAACTCTACCGCGCGCAACAAACCATCCTCACCATCGCCCGTCGTTACCACATCAAAACCCGCCTCTTTCATGGACGCGGCGGCTCGGTCAGCCGTGGCGGCGGTTCCACCCACCACGCCATCGCCGCGCAACCGCCCGGCACCCTGCAAGGCGAAATCAAATTCACCGAACAGGGCGAAGTCCTCTACGCCAAATACGCTAACCCCGAAACCGCGGTGTACGAACTCACCATGGGCATCACCGGCGCGCTCAAGGCGAGCAGCACCCGCTTCGCCAAAACCCCGGCGAAACTCGCCCAATACGAACAACTGGTCGAACGCCTGGCGGATGCCTGCGAAAACCGCTACCGCGACCTCACCGACCGCACCGAGGGCCTCTACCAATTCTTCGCCGATGCCACCCCGGTGCGCGAAATCAGCCTGCTCAACATCGGCTCACGCCCGGCGCACCGCCGCAAAGGCACGCCGACCAAACAAACCATCCGCGCCATCCCGTGGGTCTTTGGCTGGTCGCTCGCCCGCATCACCCTGCCCGCCTGGTACGGCGTCGGCAGCGCGCTTGCCGCCATCCGCGCCGAAGACCAGCCGCTCATCGACGACATGCGCGAACAATGGCCGTTCTTCGACGCCTTCATCAGCAACATCGAAATGGCATTTGCCAAAACCGAACCCGCGACCGCCGAAGCCTACAGCCACCTCTGCGCCGACGAACCGCTACGCCAAACCGTAATGGGCGCGATTAGCGAGGAATACCAAAAAACGCTGACCGGCCTCAACACCATCCTCAAGCAGAACCACCTGCTGGAGCACCAGCCGCGCCTCGCCGCCTCACTGCGCTGGCGCGACCCCTACCTCGACCCGATTAACCACATCCAAATCGAGCTGCTGCGCCGCAGCCGCGCGAAAAACGGCGAAGACGCGGACATCAACGATCCGCTCATCCGTTCCATCAACGCGCTTGCAGCGGGCTTGCGCAATACGGGCTAGGTGCCGTTTGCATTTCGCGCAGCAGTAGGTCGGGCATAAATGCCCGACCTACAAAATATAGCGATACACCGAAAGCTTCATACGGTGTTTCGCTATACATACACGAACCCCGCTACCCTATATGTATAATCGCAGCAAGCCCGCTTACATATAGGAGCAGCACGATGAACCACCGCAGAATCGTCTTCAAAGTCGGCACCAGCTCGCTGACCCACGCCGATGGCAGCCTGTCGCGCGGCAAGCTGCAAAACATCACCCGCCAGCTTGCCGCGCTGCACGATGCCGGGCATGAGCTGATACTGGTTACCTCCGGCGCGGTCGCCGCGGGTTACTCCTCGCTCGGTTTCAAAAAACGGCCGACGCACATTGCCGACAAACAAGCGGCGGCGGCGGTCGGACAAGGGCGCTTGCTGGAAGAATACACCGCGCAATTCCTGCAAAAAAACATCATCTCGGCGCAAATCCTGCTCACCCGCGACGATTTCGCCGACAAACGCCGCTACCAAAACGCCTTCCAGGCGATGACCGTGCTGCTCAACCGTCGCGCCGTGCCCATCATCAATGAAAACGACGCGGTCGCGGTGGCAGAGCTGAAAGTCGGCGACAACGACACCTTGAGCGCGCAAGTGGCGGGGATGATGCAGGCCGATTTGCTGGTGCTGCTCACCGACGTCGATGGCCTCTACAGCGGCAATCCCAAGCACGACCCCGCCGCCCGCCGCATCGCCCACGTCGAACACATCAGCCGCGAGCTGATAGCGATGGCAGGCGGCGCGGGCAGCGCCAACGGCACCGGCGGCATGCTCACCAAAATCAAGGCGGCAACCCTTGCCACGCACGCCGGCGTGCCGGTTTACATCTGCTCCTCGCTGCAAAATGACGCGCTGTTACAAGCCGCCGCCGCGCAGGACAACGGCACCCTTTTTGCCGCCCAAAAAACGATGAAAACGCAGAAACAATGGCTGGCGTTTTACGCCGCAAGCCGTGGCGCGTTGCGCGTCGATGCGGGCGCGGAAGCAGCGCTGCTGCGCGCGGACAAAAGCCTGCTTGCCTCCGGCATCAGCGCGGTGGCAGGCGAATTTCTCGCCGGCGATGTGGTTACGGTATATAACGCCGACGGCGGCCACATCCTCGGCAAAGGGCGGGTCAAAAGCGGCCACGGCGAATTGCAGGCACTGCTCGCCACGCCCAAGCCGCAAGGCGTGGTCATCCACCGCGACGACTGGATAACCGTTACCCCCGAACTCGAATTGTTCCTGCATGAAATTTAGGAGAATCCCATGACCAGCACGCAAGCCCTGCTCGAACAAGTCAAGCGCGCGAAAAAAACCGTCAATACCGCCGACAGCGCCACGAAAAACCGCGCCCTTGCCGCGATGGCAGACGCCCTGCTCGCGCAACAAGACGCCATTCTCGCCGCCAACCAAAGCGACATGACCGCCGCCGCCGCGCATTTGTCGCCGGCAATGCTTGACCGTTTGCGCCTCGACGCCGTGCGGCTCGCGGCAATGGCCGACGGCATCCGCGCGTTGATTCCGCTGCCCGACCCCGTCGGCACAACGCTTGAACGTCGCACCCTGGCGAACGGTCTTATCATCGAAAAAACGCGCGTGCCGCTCGGTGTCATCGGCATCATTTACGAAAGCCGCCCGAATGTAACTTCCGACGCCGCCGCGTTGGCACTAAAAAGCGGCAACGCCGTGGTCTTGCGCAGCGGCAAAGAAGCCTGGCATTCCGCCGCTGCCATCGTCGCCGCGCTGAAAAGCGCCCTCGGCGGCGACATCTCGCCCGACTGCATCCAGCTCGTCAGCGACACCAGCCGCGCCAGCGCGCAGGCGCTGATGCAAGCCCGCGGCTACCTCGATTTGCTCATCCCGCGCGGCGGTGCTGGGCTGATACGCGCCGTCGTTGAAAACGCACACGTGCCAGTTATCGAAACCGGCACCGGCATCTGCCACGTGTACATCGACCGCGACGCCGATTTGGACATGGCGCTAAACATCATCGACAACGCCAAAACCAGCCGCCCTTCGGTTTGCAACGCTGCCGAAGTCTGCCTGGTGCAGCGCGACATCGCCGCCGCCTTCCTGCCGCAGTTGCAGCAGCGCCTGGTCGCCGCACGGCAGGCGCAGGGGCTTGTGCCAGTAGAGTTGCGCCTGGACGCTGCCGCCCTTGCCCTGATTGACGGCACGCCCGCTGCCGATAGCGACTTTGACAGCGAATTTTCCGACTACATCCTCGCCGTGAAAATCGTCGATTCCGTCGCAGCCGCCGTCGCCCACATCGAAGCGCACGGCACACACCATTCCGACGCCATCGTTACCAACAACACAGCCGCCGCCGACTACTTCGCCGCGCACGTTGATAGCGCTGCCGTTTACATCAACGCCTCCACCCGCTTCACCGACGGCGGCGAATTCGGTCTTGGCTGCGAAATGGGCATTTCCACGCAAAAACTGCACGCGCGCGGGCCGATGGGGCTGGAAGAAATGACCACCTACAAATACATCGTGCAAGGCACGGGACAGGTGCGCGCATGAGCAACCCGCACCGTTTTTGCGTGGCGCCGATGCTCGATTGGACGACCGCCGAATGCCGCGCCCTGCATCGCCTCTTCAGCCGCCGTGCCTTTCTTTATACAGAAATGGTTACCACCGGCGCGCTGATTTACGGCGATGCCGAACGCCATTTACAGCACCAGGCGGACGCGCCCTGCGCCTTACAACTGGGCGGCGGCGAGCCGGAAGCGCTGGCGCGCGCCTGCGAAATCGCCCTGCCTTACGGCTATCAGGAAATCAACCTGAACGTCGGCTGCCCCAGCGACCGCGTGCAGAACAACCGCATCGGCGCCTGCCTGA
>CAUVOF010000141.1:0-4081 GCA_963553325.1 uncultured Cardiobacterium sp. | reverse complement strand
AACACGACAAAAGCCAACCCGGCCGCGTCCTGCCCGCCTGGGTGGCGCGCATCGGGCGCAAACTGCCCGCGCTGCCGCCGCGCCTCATCCTCGTGCAAACCCTGAACTACATGCTGCGCCGTGGCCTGCTTCCGGCAGACATGAACAAATTCGCCGGCCGCCACTTCCAGCTTGACGTATTAGACGCCGGCATCAGCATCCGCTTCAGCGCCAACCAACAGCGCTTCACCACGGACGACTACCCCGGCAAACCCGACCTGCGCCTTGCCGCCAACAGCGCCGACTACCTGCGCATGATTCTGCGCGAAGAAGACCCGGACACCCTCTTTTTCAACCGCGAACTGCAAATCGAAGGCGACACCGCGCTGGGGCTTACCACGAAAAACCTGCTTGACTGCGTCGATTGGCGCTGGCAACAATTCCTGCCATCCCGCCTCATTGACTGGTTACAAACGCACCGGCACAGACCCAGCGCGGCGTAAACCATTTATAGCGGCTCCGCTTGTATGCCATACAACAAACCGCAGAAGAAAGCCTTTTCTTCTGCGGAAAACAGGACAAGTTAGATGCTTAAGACTGCTGCAATAGCGCCGGCTCGCGGATGATGGTGGCAACAGCAGCGCGGATGGAAGCGAGGCCATAGTCTTCCGCGCGCAGGGCAGCAAGCGGGCGGATATCGAGCGCGGCGGCATCATCGGCGGCGCGTGCGTCGTTAAAGTTGGCAACGCGCGCGAGGTAGAAGAGGTCGGCGGTGAAAACGTCGATGCCGCTGTAGGGATAGGTGTTAGGCAGCGAGAACAAATAGCGCAGGCTTTGCGCGACAAGGCCGGTTTCTTCGTAGAGTTCGCGCTGCGCGGCGGCCTCTGTCGTCTCGCCGGGGTCAACGAAACCGCCGGGCAAGTCCAGCGTGCCTTTTGCCGGTTCGCGTGCGCGGCGCACGGAGAGGATTTGTCCGTGGTCGTCGAGGACGATGCAGGCGACGGCGGCGGCGACGTTGTGGAAATAAGTGAGCTCGCACTGCGGGCAATGCAGGGCGCGACCGTGCGGGTGTTGCAACTCTGGCGCGCCGCAGCGCGGGCAGTAGCGGAAGGTGTGCAGCGGGTGAGTCATGGTTTATTTAGCGGGTAGTCGCTCGGCATTTGGTAGCCGTGTTTTGCCGCGTCGTAGCGGAACAGGTATTTGTCTTGCCAGTATTGTTTGATGGGGGCGATGCGGTAGGCGCCGTTGCTTTCGTGGCCAGTAATTTTGCGGCCTTTGAAGCCGCTGATGCTGATTTCCAACGGCCAATGGTTGTCGCTTGGGGCGAGGTCGCGGCGGATGGTGGCGATGCCGTGCAGGTCGGCGCTGTTGGCGAGGGTTTCTTTTGCACCGTTTTCGTCTTCCCAAGCGTTATCGCAGGTTTTTGGTTCGGCAGGGGCGCAAAAGTCTGCGTCCAGGCTGTAGGTGAGCGGGATGTGGCTTTTGGCGAGGCGCTCGCCGTCGTCATATAGCAGGGTCAGGCTGCCAGTGGTTTCGCCGTTGGCGGTGAAGCTGCTTTGTCCGCTTACACCCCAGTATCCGGCGCCCAATTCTTGCCATTGCCATGCTTCCGGCGCGCGTCCCAACTCGCCCACTTCGCTTTGCACGCGCGCGGTTTCCCGCCATGCGCCGTTTTCGGCGGTAAAGGCATGAAGGACGACCAGTCCGCTGGCGGCGTGCGCACCACTGAGATTGTCGCCGCGAAAGAACAGGTAGCGGCGTTTGTCCCGCGCGCCATCAACGGTTTTTTCGCTGTGCAGGGTCATGCAGTATTCATCGTTACCGCTGCGGATGTAATGGCATTCGCGCGGCGCGCCGTCGCTGCTGCGCGCAAGGCGTTCGCTGGCGTCTGTATTGACGGGATAGTGCTGGTTCAGGGTTTGTGCGACGAGCGGGTCTTGTGCGGCGGCGGTGGTGCTGAGGGTGAAGAGGGCGGTCAAGAGGGTTTTCATGAGTGCGCTCAATGCGTATGTAAACGGGGTTAGGGCAGCAACAAATTGAAAAATCGGAATTTTTATGCATCAACAACATCGTCCGCCCCCTCCCCGTCCCTCCCCCGCTGCGGGCTTCGCCCTGCAGGGGAGGGAGATTCAAATTGTAAACAGCCCTTGACGGGCGTTCATTCGCTGCGGTACGGGCTGCGGGTGTTGAAGGCGAGCGAGAGGGTGCCTTTGTCAAGGTAGCTGAGTTCGCCGCCCATCGGTACGCCGTGCGCGAGGCGGGTCGCGGGGACGTTGTGTTTGGCGGCGAGTTCGGCGAGGAAGTAGGCGGTGGTTTCGCCTTCGAGGGTGCTGTTGGTGGCAAGCACCAGCTCTTTGATTTCGCCTGTCGCCAGTTGTTCGTCGAGGATATCCATGCCGAGTTCGTAGGGGCCGATGCCGTCGAGCGGCGAGATGAAGCCCATCAGCACGAAGTAGAGACCGCGGTAGTCGGTGGATTGTTCGAGGGCGAGGACGTCGGCGGGCGCTTCAACGACGCAGATGGTGCTGTGGTCGCGTTTCGGGTTGGCGCAGATAAGGCAGATTTCGGCGTCGCTGATGTTGCGGCATTGACGGCAACGGCCGACGGTGTGCAGGGCGTGGTTGAGCGAGTCCGCCAAATCCTGCGCTTTTTGCGGCTGCTCAAGCAAAAGGCGCAACGCCATGCGCTGCGCCGTTTTGTTGCCGACACCGGGCAGGCAGGTGAGTGCCTGCACCAGTTGGTCGAAAGCGGGCGAGAAGCTCATTAGAAGGGCAGTTTGAAGCCGCCGGGCAGTCCCATGCCGCCGGTGAGGTTCGCCATTTCTTCTTGGGTCATGGCATTGACTTTGCTGCTGGCGTCGCTGATGGCGGCGGCAATCAGCGCTTCGAGCATTTCTTTGTCTTCTTGCAGCGCTTCTGCGGAAAGTTCGACTTTTTGGCAGGCGTAGTGGCCGTTCAGGGTGATTTTCACCGCGCCTGCGCCAGCAATGCCGACGATGTGGCGGTTTGCCAGTTCTGCCTGCATTTTTTGCATGTTTTCTTGCATTTCCTGCGCTTTTTTCATCATGGTGCCGAGTTTGCCGGGTAGCATCATTTTTACTCCTGTGTGTTTAAGGGTTGGATGTTGTCCACTTGCAGGGCGGCGCCGAAGGTGGCTTGTGCCGCCCGTACTTGCGGATGGTTGAGGAATTCTTTTTCGGCGCGCTGCTGTGCGGCGGCGTTTTTTTGTCGCCGGTATTCAATCGGGGTTTTGAGGTCGCCATCGCCGGGGCGGATTTCGATGGTGCAGGGGACGCCGAGGGCGCGGGTAATCGCTGCCGCCGCCTGTTCGCGGTTTTGTGCCTGGTCGAAGATGATGCCGCTTGGCGCGGTTTGCAGGCTGAGCAGCGGCGCTTGCCAACTGGCGGGCAGGCTGTTTTCTAGCAAGAGCAGCGGGTATTCGTGCAGGTCAAGGCGGGTAAGGAAATCGCTCCAGCGTTCGGGGTTGTCGATGAGGTCGGCAGGGGCGATGACCGGGGCGGGTGTGCGGGCGGCGTTTTTTTCGCGTGTTGGCGAGGGTTTGTGCGCGGCGGGCGCGGTGTTGGCCGCTGGGACGGGTTCAGGTGGGACGACCGTGGCAGGCGCGATGTTGGTTGCCGCGGCGGGTTCAGGGGCAGCGACCGCGGCGGGTGCGGCAACGGCGGCCGGTTCAGGCTTTTTTGCGGGAATGCTCCCGCTGTCGTCCGGGATGGTTTCGCTGACCCACGGCGGGACGTCGTTATCGTTATCAGCGGGGGCGGGCGCTTCTTCCCACGGTGGCGGCGGTTCGTCGGGCGTTTGCTGCGCTGCTGGTGGTTCGTGAGCGGCTGTTTCGCTGGGCGCGATAGCTTCTTGTTGCGCCGCTGGCGGTTCGTTGGCGGGTGTTTCGTCAGGAACTGTGGGCGCTTCGCTGGCGACGGCAGCGCTTTGTCCTTGCAGTCCGCTTGTTAAATCGGCAAGCGGGGCGGTGAGGTCGTCGCTTGTCGCTGCTGCTTCAGCGACCGGGCGTGCTTTTACCGGGTCGCTGGTTGGCAGCAGCGGTTGCAGGGCAATCATGCGCAGCAGGCTCATTTCCAGCGCCATGC
>CAUVOF010000140.1:0-4108 GCA_963553325.1 uncultured Cardiobacterium sp. | reverse complement strand
GCATTGGCTGCCGTTCAGCCTGTGCTTGTTGGTATGTACTTCGTAGGGTTGAATTATAAACAGCCCCTAGCGTTACTCGGATGGTGTTGCACGGGGCGTTTTACATACAGGGTAGCGGGGTTCGTGTATGTAAATGCACACCCTGGCATGGTATTTTGGTTGCTGCGCTACGTGGCAGCGACAATTTCATGCACACGCGCGCAGACGAGCCGCCACAAATATGCCCCAACCTTGATTAACTGCGAGAACCCCATGCACGACTACCTCATTTTTATCGGCCGCTTTCAGCCCTTCCACAACGCCCATCTGCGCATGGTGCGCAGTGCGCTCGCGCGCGGCAAACGCCTCATTCTCCTCATCGGCACCGCGGACGCGCCACGCAGTGCGCGCAATCCGTGGACGTTTGCCGAACGCGAAGCGATGGTTCGCGCCGCGCTCACGCCGGACGAAAACGCGCACACCACCATCCGCCCGCTTCACGACGACCCGTACCACGACGAACGCTGGACGGCGCAAGTCGCGGCAACCGTCGCTGCCGTCCTCGCCGAGCACGGCACGCCGGAGGCGCGCGTTGGTCTCTTTGGCCACGAAAAAGACGCCACATCCTTCTATCTGCGCCTCTTCCCGCAATGGGATTACCTGGCCGAAGCCGACACCGACGGCATCAGCGCTACCCCCATCCGCCGCCGTTACCTGTTGCTTGGCGATGATGAAGCCTGGGACGAGCCGCGTCTGCCGCCCGCCGTTGCCGCCATCCTGCAAGACTTTCGCACGGGCGACGCCTACCGCCGCGTTGCCGCCGAGGCGCGTTACGTCGAAGACTACAAACAGGCGTGGGCAGCCGCACCCTATCCGCCGATATTCGTTACCGTTGATGCGCTGGTGATTTGCCGCGAACACGCCCTCGTCGTCAGGCGCGGCGGCCAGCCGGGGCATGGTTTGCTCGCCCTGCCCGGTGGATTTCTCAATCCCGACGAAAAACTGCACGCCGCCTGCCTGCGCGAATTAGAAGAAGAAACCGGGCTGCAACTCACGCCGGACGCCATCTCGGCCGTCTTCACCGCAGACAAACCCGACCGCAGCGCCATCGGCCGCGTCATCACCCAGCTGCACATCATCCGCCTGGACGGCGAACCGCCTGCGGTCAAGGGCATGGACGACGCCGCTGCCGCCTTTTGGCTGCCGCTGACCGAGCTGCGTCGTGAGCAGTTTCATGACGACCACTACTACCTCATCCGCGACCACAGCTAGCGCCCATTTGCGGCACAACCGCATTGCTGAAAGTCGCGCGGCGGCGTATATTTGCCGCCTTTTCACCCACCCTATCGGAGAACGCCATGCGCAAAATCGGCAAATCGCACAAACTGGACAACGTCTGCTACGACATTCGCGGCCCGGTGCTGGCAGAAGCGGTACGCATGGAACGTCAAGGCTACGACATCATCAAACTCAACATCGGCAACCCGGCGCCGTTTGGCTTCAACGCCCCCGATGAAGTGCGCGAAGACCTGATTGCCAACCTCTCCAAGGCGCAGGGTTACAGCGAATCCAAAGGCGTGTTCGCCGCACGCAAAGCGGTGATGCACGAAAGCCAACGCCTCGGCATCAAGGGCGTTACCGTCGATGACATTATCCTCGGCAACGGTGTTTCCGAACTCATCGTCATGGCGATGCAGGCGCTCTTGGACAGCGGCGACGAAGTACTGCTGCCGATGCCGGATTACCCGCTGTGGACGGCGGCCATCAACCTCTCCGGCGGCAAGGCGGTGCATTACCTCTGCGACGAGGAAAACGGCTGGAACCCGGACATTGACGACATCCGCGCCAAAGTCAGCACCAACACCAAAGGCATCGTCCTCATCAACCCCAACAACCCAACCGGTGCGGTCTATAGCGAAGAAATCCTGCGCGAAATCGTCGCCATCGCCGAAGAACACGGGCTGGTCATCTTCGCCGACGAAATCTACGACAAAATCCTCTACGAAGACGCGAAACACATCCCGGTCGCGACGCTCGTTGAAAACACCCTGTGCGTTACCTTCAACGGCCTCTCCAAAGCCTATCGCGCCGCAGGATTCCGCTCCGGCTGGATGATACTGTCCGGCAACCTCGAAATCGCGCGCGGCTACCTCGAAGGGCTGGAAATGCTCTCCTCCATGCGCCTTTGCGCCAACGTACCGGCGCAATACACCATCCAAACCGCGCTCGGCGGCTACCAAAGCATCTACGACCTCACCCGCCCCGGCGGCCGCCTGCGCGAACAACGCGACCTCGCCTACCAAAAAATCAACGCCATCCCCGGTCTTTCCATGACCAAGCCGATGGGCGCACTCTATGGCTTCGTCAAAATCGACACCGAGCGCTTCAACATCCGCAACGACGAGCGCTTCATCCTCGACCTGCTGCGCAGCAAACAAATCCTCTTGGTACACGGCCGCGCCTTCAACTGGCACGCGCCGGATCACTTCCGCATCGTCTTCCTGCAATACAAGGACGATTTGAGCACTGCGCTCGATAAAGTCGCGGATTTTTTGAAAATTTACCAGCAAAAATAGCTCATTGTAAAAAAAGCAACCCCCTGCCTTGACGGCATGGGGCAATCTCCTTAGAATTCGCCGCCTCAATCATTCCCGGATAGCTCAGTCGGTAGAGCAAGTGACTGTTAATCACTGGGTCGGCGGTTCGAGCCCGTCTCCGGGAGCCAGATTGAGAAAACGACACACGGTATTCCCGGATAGCTCAGTCGGTAGAGCAAGTGACTGTTAATCACTGGGTCGGCGGTTCGAGCCCGTCTCCGGGAGCCAAGCTACAGAATTCCTAAAAACGCCCCACAAGGGCGTTTTTTCATGCCTGCAAAAAGCGACGACTACGTTGCAGAAGCAGATGCTGCCGTATAGCGCCCGCGCGGCGGCGGCTATACAATAGCGCCTCTTTTGCCACCACTACCCCAAAACCTCATGAGCAAGCGACTAAGCGACGAAGCGATACAACAACTGGTACAGCAGGACATGCAGGCGACCGAAGCGCTGATGCGCGCGGAAATGCAATCCGAAGTGCCGCTGGCGGAGCTGGTGATGCAATACGCCATTGGCGACGGCGGCAAGCGTTTCCGCCCGCTGCTAACCCTGCTTAGCTGCGGCCTCTGCGACTATCGCGGCGAACACGCGACCACCGCTGCCGCCTTCATCGAATTCATCCATAACGCCACTTTGCTGCACGACGATGTCGTCGATGAATCGGCGCTGCGGCGCGGCAAGCCTTCTGCCAACATCGCCTTCGGCAACGCCGCCAGCGTCCTCGTTGGCGATTTCCTCTACACCCGCGCCTTCCAGCTGATGGTGCGCACCGGCAACAGCGCGCTGATTGCGATGATGGCGGACGCGGTCAATCTCATCGCCGCCGGTGAAGTGATGCAGCTCGGCAATATGCACGACCCGGACGTCGATGAGCCGCGCTACTACCGCGTGATTGAGCTAAAAACCGCGGTACTCTTTGCCGCCGCCTGCAAAACTGCCGGACTGTTGGCAGGGCTTTCGGAAGCGCGCAGCGAGCAGCTCGCCATTTACGGGCGCAAACTCGGCATGGCATTTCAAATCATGGACGACCTGCTCGACTACACCGGCGATGAAGCGCTGATTGGCAAATCGCTCGGCGATGACCTCGCCGAAGGCAAGCCGACGCTGCCGCTCATTCGCGCGCAGCAACAACTGCCCGCCGCAGAAAAACAACGTCTGCGCGACATTATCGAAGCGGGCGAACGCGAGGCGATTGGCGAAGTGATTGCCCTTTTACAAGCCACCGACGCGCTGACCTACAGCCGCGCCGCTGCTGGCCGCCTTGCCGAAGAAGCGATGCAGGCGCTGGCGGATTTCCCCGACGGCGCCTACAAAGACGCGCTCTTTTCGCTGGCACAGCGTACTACCGCGCGCGAACGTTAAGAACATTCAACATCTATAACCCCGTTCCCCCTTCCTTATAGAGGTAGGGGGAACGGGCGTGTCATCATTCAAATCCCGCGACTTCTCCCGACTCGTCAATGGCTTCACCGCGCAGGATGGCGGCGATGTCAGCCGTCATCCGGATATCGTAGGCGTGGCCAATTTCGATG
>CAUVOF010000139.1:0-4248 GCA_963553325.1 uncultured Cardiobacterium sp. | reverse complement strand
GGTGGCTTTCCAGCGGCAGGCGCAGCCCCGCCATGCCTGCCAACACGCCGGAATGTCCCGCGACGACGCAGCCGACGCGCCCGGCTTTGACGTATCCCTGCGAGGTTTGTACGCCGCGAATGCGTCCGCCTTCGATGTCCAGCCCGGTGACTTCGCAGTTTTCAACCAAATCCACGCCGAGGTCGCTGGCAGCGCGGGCAAAGCCACGCGCCACCGCGTCGTGGTGGGCGATGCCGCCGCGCGGTTGGAAGCTCGCCCCCATCACCGGGTATCGCGCACGGCGGGAGCAGTCAAGCAGCGGGATGCGTTCTTTCAGCGTTTGCGCGTCCACTACTTCCACATCCACCCCTTGCAGGATGTTGGCGTTGGCGCGGCGCTCGATGTCGCGCATATCTTGCAGGGTGTGGCCGAGGTTATAGACGCCGCGCTGGCTGAAAAGTACGTTGAAATTGAGGTCGGCGGTCAGCCCTTCCCACAGCCGCAGCGAGTGTTCAAACAGCGCGGCCGCTTCGCTCCAAAGATAATTAGAGCGGACGATGGTGGTGTTGCGCGCGGTGTTGCCGCCGCCAAGCCAGCCGCGTTCGAGGACGGCAATGCGGCCGGGGCGGTGTTCTTTCGCCAGATAGTAGGCGGTGGCAAGGCCGTGTCCGCCGCCGCCGATGATGATGACGTCGTAGCTGTCGGCAAGCATCGCGCGGCGGTAGGCGGGCTGCCAGTCGCGGTTGTGGCGCAGGCCGTGCCGGAAAAGGCTCCACCAGGAATAACGTTCAGAGTGCATAAAACCTCCACTTACACCATGTAATCATCAACTTCGTCGGCGATTTCTTCCATGTTCTCATCGGCGAGCGTTTGCGGGCCGCGCGGGTCAAGCGGCGTAAACCAGCCAAACGCCGCATAAATCAGGCCAATCAACGGCGAAAGCCAGCAAAAGAGGGCAAACGGCGCGTAAACGAAAGCCGTCATCCCCAAGGCGCCGGCGACAAACGCGCCGCCGTTGTTCCAGGGAATGAGCGGCGAGACCAGCGTGCCCCAATCTTCGAGGGTGCGCGACAAAATGGCGCGGTCGTAGCCCATCTCGGCGAACTTGCCCTTCATCAGGCGGCCGGGCAGGACGATGGAGGTGTAAACCTCGCCCGCGACCAGCCCGACAATCAGCACCGCGCTGGCTGCGGTCGCCACCAGCGAGAAGCGCGACTTAATCAGCGCATTGAGCTTGGCGAGGATGGCGCGGAAGGTGCCGTAGGCTTCGAGACAGCCGACGAAAGCGAGCGAGAGCATCATCATCATGATGACCCAGGTCATCGACATGATGCCGCCCTTCGACAGCAGTTTGTCCATGTAAGTGTCGCCGGTTGCCGCCTTGAAGCCGTTCATCAAAATATCGGAGACCGCGCTCACCTTGACGCCCTGATAAACGATGGCAATGAGGGCGGCGAGGAAAACGCCGGTGCAAAGCGTGCCCATCACCGAATACTTGCGGAAACCCATATAAATGACGACGACCGCCGGAATCAGCGTCAGCCAGCCAATCTTGTAATGCGCATGCAGCACGGCGAGAAAATGATCGCGCGTGGCCAGCGTTTCCGCACCGCCCTCGCTGCCATAATTCAGGCTTACCAGCGTATAAACCACGATGGTGATGGCATATGCGGGAATCGTATTGGGCAGCATCGCCTTGATATGCGCCCAAATATCGGTACCTGCGACGGCGGGGGAGAGGTTGGTGGTATCCGAGAGCGGTGACATCTTGTCGCCGAAAAACGCACCCGAACAAATCGCGCCGACCGTCCAGTGCATCGGCACGCCGAGCGCCTCACCGATGCCGACCATGGCAAGGCCGACCGTGCCGACCGTACCCCAGGAAGTCCCGGTGGCGAGCGAGACCACCGTCGTCAAAATGCAGGTTGCGGGCAGAAACACCGTCGGCTTCAAAATCGACAGCCCATACACCAGCACCGTCTGCACCGTGCCGGCGGCGATGGAAGCGGCAATCATCATGCCGACGCAGAGAATAATCACCGTGGTGGGCAGCGCGACCTTCATCACGCGGTACATATGCTGCTCCATGCCTGCCCATTTGCGCCCCTTGAGCGCCATAAACATGCCGGTGATACAAATGCCGATGACCAGCGGTACGTGCGGCGTGTAATCCTTGAAAACGAAGAACTGCACCATGAGCAAAGCGACCATCAGCAAGAGCGGCGCCATCTCAAACCAGAACGGATAACTTTCGCGGTTTTTGCATTGACTGAACATACTTCCTCCCGAAAACTGAAGTTGAGGCGGAGAAAGCGGCAAACAGGCGGCATTCCCCGCGCGGGAATGCCGAAAGCGATGCGGTCAGGGAAACGGACGGGGTCAGAACCGCATGGCAGAAGACACCCCCACAGTCACTTCATGCAAAGGCTGAAGCGACCTTAACTGCATCATGCATTAACTCGACGTTACAATCAACCGCGAAAAAGAAAAAAGCGCGCACATTCACTCAAAAGCACAAAAAAGAAAGTGAAAAATCACAGGCGGGCGCGTGTTTTACAGAAACGCATCCAGCACGTTATTGAGCAGGGCGAAGCCGCGTTCGGTGGTTTTCAGGCGCTGCTCGATGGCGGGGTCGATGAGGCCTTGCGCGATGAGGCGGGCGAGCGTCGGGCGCAGGTCATCTAGGGTGAGGGCGCTGCGCTCGTGCAGGTAAGCGGTCGGGATGCCGTCTTTGAGGCGCAGGGCGTTCATCATGATTTCAAAGGGTTGTTCGTCGCGCGGCACGGTGAAGCGCTGGTCGCGGTAGGGGTTTTCGCCGTTGCCCGCCGCTTTTTGGTACGCCCCCGGTGCGCGGTATTTGCTGCTGCGGCTAATCACGCCGTCGCGCGTCTGTTTGCCGTGCGCGCCTGCGCCGATGCCGAGGTAGTCGCCGTATTGCCAGTAGTTGAGGTTGTGGCGGCAGGGCGCGCCCGCGCGCCAGGCGGAGGTTTCGTATTGGCGGTAGCCGTGCGCGACGAGATGCGCGCTGCCCGCCTCGTAGATGTCGATTTGTGTGTCGCTGTCCGGCAGTGCGGGCGGGTTGGCGTAGAAGGCGGTGTTTGGTTCGAGCGTGAGCTGGTACCAGCTGATGTGCTCCGGGGCGAGCGCGGTGGCCTGGCGGAGGTCGGCAAGCGCGCCCGCGACGTCCTGTCCGGGCAGGGCAAACATGAGGTCCAGATTGATGCGCTGAAAGCCCGCTTTTTCGGCGATGGTGACGGCGCGGATGGCTTCGTCGCGGTTGTGGATGCGGCCGAGCGCGTGCAGTTGCGCCGCGTCGAAGCTCTGCACGCCGATGGAAAGGCGGTTCACGCCCGCCGCGCGGTAGTCGGCGAATTTGGCCTGTTCGAAGGTGCCGGGGTTGGCCTCCAGGGTGATTTCGCAAGTGTCTGGTAGCGGGCTTTGCCGGTTGATGCCGTCCAGCAGCGCGGCGATGGCTGCGGCGCTAAAGAGGCTCGGTGTGCCGCCGCCGATGAAGATGCTTTCTATCGGGCGCGGGTCAAGGTCGTGCGCGAGGTCGGCGAGGAGGTGCCGGACGTAACCCGCTTCGTCAATGGCGCCGCGCAGCGCGTGCGAGTTGAAGTCGCAGTACGGGCATTTGCGCACGCACCAGGGGATGTGGATGTAGAGGCTTTGCGGGATGGGCATGGGAGCGTCGTTTGTCGTGGCGAGCCGGGCAGGGCAGGGCAGGTTATGCGTCGCTAACCGCCGCTTTTTTCCGCGGGTAGTACATGCCGACGGCGGCGGTTGGTGGTGCGGGTTCTGCTGCTGCGCGCATTTGCGGGTTGAGGTCGAGTTTGGCGAAGAGCGCGGCGTCGCGGTCTTCTTCGGGGTTGGGCGTGGTCAGCAGTTTGCAGCCGTAGAAGATGGAGTTGGCGCCCGCCATGAAGCACAGCGCCTGCATTTGTTCGTTCATGCTTTCCCGCCCGGCGGAGAGGCGCACCGCCGATTTCGGCATGAGGATGCGGGCGACGGCGATGACGCGGATGAAGTCGAAGGGTTCGAGGTCGTCCGCCTGCGCCAGCGGCGTGCCTTTGACGCGCACCAGCTGGTTAATCGGCACGCTTTCCGGCGGCGGGTCGAGGTTGGCAAGCTCTACCAGCATGGCGAGGCGGTCGTCTTCGCCCTCGCCCATGCCGAGGATGCCGCCGGAGCAGATTTTCATCCCGGCGCGGCGTACGTTTTCCAGGGTGTGCAGGCGGTCGTCGTAGTTGCGGGTGGTGATGATTTCGC
>CAUVOF010000138.1:0-4321 GCA_963553325.1 uncultured Cardiobacterium sp. | reverse complement strand
ACACTCATTGCCGCTATCTGCAATTTTGAAATGGCTTAGTTTGGAAAGAGGTCTACTGATGTTACCTGCGCCTTGTAATACTTCACGGTCGTTAAACTGCAAGAATTGATCCAGCTTTTCTTGCCAATCGCGCAGAAATATTTGTTTTTTGCGTTTTGCCTGGTCTTCGGCGAAGTCCAGCCACATGGTTACAACGCGGTTTAGGTTGGTGATCTCTGTTTCGTTCAGGTAATTTTGGGCAACGGTAATGTCTTTTTTGCGTACTTCGTCGCCTGCGGTATGGGTTAGTCCCATCATCGGTTTGTTGGCATCGGCGCGGGCATGGATGATTTCGGCGGCAGTGTATCCGGTGCAAGCAAAGTGCAGTTTGTTTTGTATGACTTTGAAGAATTGGGTGGTTTCTTTGTAGTCGGGTTGGTAGTCCGCCGCGAGGGTGAAGATTTCTCGCACGCGCAGATAAACCCGTTTTTCGCTGGCGCGGATGTCGCGAATGCGCTCCAGCAATTCTTCAAAGTAGTCAGGGGCAGCGACGGTGCCAACAGGCGGGTTTTTCAGGCGCTCGTCGTCGATGGCAAAGCCTTTTTGCAGGTATTCGCCGAGGGTGCGTGTCGCCCATTGGCGGAATTGGGTTCCTCGACTGGAACGTACGCGGTAGCCGATGGCGATAATCATCGGTAGGGCATAAATCTGGGTTTGGTAATTCTTGCCGTCGGCGGCAGTTGTCAACTGTGAGTTGACAACTGCTTCCGGTAAAAGCTCGCCTTCGGCTAAAACGGCTGCGATGTGCTTGCTGATGTTTTGTTTGCTGGTTTGGTACAACGCGGCGATTTTTGCCTGCGTCAACCACAGTTGTCCGCCCAGTTCGCGCAGGACGAATTGAGCTTGTCCGTCCGGGGTGGTGTAGAGGATGAGGGTGTTGTCGGTCATGGTTTTGTGGTGGTTAAGGGGTTCACCGCTTCATCTTTGCAAAGGCATCTGCCATTGCGGTGTTCGCTGGTTTTTCTTGGCGCTGTTGCGGGCGGGTGGGGCGGTTGTTGTCGCGGGCGGCTTTGCGGTCGCCGACCGCTTCGTCGCTTAGGCGCATGGTGAGGGCGATGCGTTTACGCGCGGCATCGACTTCCAGCACTTTGACTTTGACGACGTCGCCGGCTTTGACGATGTCGCGCGGGTCTTCTACGTAGCGGTCGGCGAGTGCGGAGATGTGGACGAGACCGTCCTGATGCACGCCGATATCGACAAATGCGCCGAAGTTGGCAACGTTACTGACCACGCCTTCGAGAATCATGCCGGGTTGTAAGTCGCTGATTTCGTGGACGCCTTCGGCAAAGGTTGCGGTCTGGAATGCGCCGCGCGGGTCGCGGCCGGGTTTTTCCAGTTCGGCAAGGATGTCCATGATGGTTGGCAGGCCGAATTGGGCGGTGGTGTAGTCGCTTGCTTTGATTTGTCGGATTTGTTCGCGGTTGCCGATGAGTTCGGCGGCGGCAAGTTTTTTGTCGGCAAGCATTTTGGCAACGATGGGGTAGGCTTCGGGGTGCACGGCGCTCGCGTCCAGCGGTTCGCTGCCGCCGTGGATGCGCAGGAAGCCGGCGGCTTGTTCATAGGTTTTTTCACCGAGGCGCGGCACTTTCAAGAGGGTTTTGCGGTTGTCAAAGGCGCCGTTTTGGTCGCGCCAGGCGATGATGTTTTGTGCCAGCGTTTGGTTTAGGCCGGAGATGCGCGCCAAGAGCGGTACGGAGGCGGTGTTGACGTCCACGCCGACGGCATTGACGCAGTCTTCGACGACAGCATCGAGCGATTTGGCGAGCTGCGACTGATTGACGTCGTGCTGGTACTGGCCGACGCCGATAGATTTGGGGTCGATTTTGACGAGTTCGGCGAGCGGGTCTTGCAGGCGGCGGGCGATGGAGACGGCGCCGCGCAGTGAAACGTCCAGCTCGGGAAATTCTTTGGCGGCAAGTTCGGAGGCGGAGTAGATGGATGCCCCCGCCTCGCTGACGACGATTTTGTGCAAGCCCGCGTCCGGCAGCGCTTTGATGAGTTCGCCCGCGAGTTTGTCGGTTTCGCGGCTGGCGGTGCCGTTGCCGATGGCAATGAGTTTGACGCCGTGCGTTTTGATGAGGCGGGCGAGGGTGGCGAGCGCGTTGTTTTCTTGGTGCAGGTAAACGATGGCGGTGTCGAGCAGTTTGCCGGTGTCATCGACGACCGCGCTTTTGATGCCGTTGCGGTAGCCGGGGTCGAGGCCAAGGGTGGTGAGGCGACCGGCGGGCGCGGCGAGCAGCAGGTCTTTGAGGTTGCGCGCAAACACGGTGATAGCGTCGCTGTCGGCGGCTTCTTTGAGGCGGTTCAACGCGTCCAGTTCCAGCGAGAGGTAGATTTTGGCGCGCCAGGCGAGGCGGACGCTGTCGCGCAGCCATTTGTGCTCGCCAATACGGTAGTGCGCGGCGATGGTTTGTTCGTAGGCACTGGCTTCGGTTACTGGGGTTTCGTCCGGCTGGTATTTGAGCGCGAGTTGCAGTACGCCTTCGTTGCGCCCGCGCAGCACGGCAAGCGCACGGTGGCTGGGCATGGCGCGGATGGCTTCGCGGTGGTCGAAGTAGTCTTTGTATTTTTCGCCTTCGCTTTCTTTGCCTTCGATGACTTGCGCGTGCAATTCGCCTTCTGCCCACAGTTTTTCACGCAGGGCGCCGATGAGTTCGGCGTTTTCGGCAAACTGTTCCATCAGGATGGCGCGCGCGCCATCCAGCGCGGCTTTGGCGTCGGGGACGTTGTCGTTGGTGTAAGCGGCGGCGAGGGTTTCGATGTCTTGCGGCTGGTCGGCGAGGAGGGTGTCGGCGAGTGGTTGCAGGCCGTGCTCGCGGGCGATTTGTGCTTTGGTGCGGCGCTTGGGTTTGTAGGGCAGGTATAAGTCTTCCAACGCGGTTTTGTTGTCGGCGGCGTCGATGGCGGCGCGCAGTTCGTCAGTGAGTTTGCCCTGTTCTTCAATGCTGTGCAGCACGGTTTCTTTGCGCGCTTCCAGTTCGCGCAGGTATTGCAGGCGCTCGGCGAGGAGGCGCAGTTGGCTGTCGTCCAGCCCGCCGGTCGCTTCTTTGCGGTAACGGGCGATGAAGGGCACGGTCGCGCCGTCGTCTAAAAGGTCAATAGCGGCGGTGATTTGCGCGGCGTTGGCGTTGAGTTCGGTGGCGAGTATTTGGGTGATGTTCATCGGTGTTCCTTGTATTTTGTGAGAGGGGCGGAATTTTATAGTCATCGGCGCTGGAATCCGGGAAATTTATGCCGTTAGTTAATGATAAAAGTTTAACAGTGTTAAATCAGCCTGTTATAACAGATGGTTGACTGATGGGAGGCGACGTTATGTCATTTCGTTATATTGAATCAACCTATTGTAGTGCCGGATAATAATTTCTGCGTTATGACAAGTGGTTTGCACTATGCCGTTCGCATTGTTTGTTATGTTCTTTCGGAGATTGTCATGTTGGTTAAATCTGTTAGTGGAATTTGTGTTGTTTTGTTACTTGCTGGCTGCGGCGGCGGGGGAAGTGATATTAAATTAACGCCTGACCCCAAGCCACATCCTAATTAGCCTAGCCTGCACCGCAGCCAGGGAAAAATGTCTATCGTCATATGAGTTTTTATAATGCGAAGCAAGGTTCTTTTGGTGGTTCAATTGCACATGATGCGCCAAGTATGGATACGCTGAGTTTTAATGGTGTGGAATTGCCGCTGGTTATTGATGGCGTTAAGCCAGGACGATTAGCCAATGTGGATAATTTGACCTTGGGCGGTACTTCCTACAAGAAATTTGTTAGCGGTTTGACGCGCGGTTCCAATGCCCGCTACGGCGCGCTTACATATCAGGGTAATAATATTGTCTTCCATCAAGGACATTTAACAGGCAATATGCCAACGCAGGGAACAGCAGAGTATGTTGGCGATGTTGTCCATATAAACAATGCCAATAATGAATACAGCAATGGCATTATGTTTGCGCATGTGAATTTTGGCGACAAGAAATTAAAACTGGATTTTACTAAGCCGGGAGACCAAAGTAATTTCACGCCTCGCTCACTCGATGCAACAATTGATGGCAATAAATTTACGGGTAAGACGAATGAAACTACGGTTAATGGGACATTCTATGGCGACAATGCCAAAGATATTGCTGGGTATTACGCGAATCCTACGGAAAACTTTCAGGGTGCATTTGGCGGTTCGCAGCAGCGTTAATATAGCCTTCCACCGAAAGTTTTGCACTATGTCGTCTCGCCGTGTAGCCACGTATCACCTTCAGCGTTGCTCTTTGTGTAAAATTTTGAGTGGATGG
>CAUVOF010000137.1:0-4343 GCA_963553325.1 uncultured Cardiobacterium sp. | reverse complement strand
TCCCAGAGGGACAAGCATTGCTCGCGTAGCGAGAGAGGGGCTCGTTCGCCGAATTGTCAACACGCCCTTAGCGCGATGGTGTATGTAAATTGGCGGGGTTGTTCTGCCCCACCACATAAAAAAGGGTGCGCCGAGGCGCACCCTTTAGGTTTGTCAGGTGCGGGGCAGCATTACAGCGCGCTTTGTACGGTTTCGAGCAGGGCGCGCGCTTCTTTGTCGCTCGCCGCTTTGCCGTTTGGGGTTTGCACGATGGCGATACTGTGGTCGCCCTGGTCGGCGAGGCGGATGAGGTAGCGCGGCGCGTTATCCGCTTTTTGCGGTTTTTTGCCGCCCCACAGGCGCGCCCAGAAGCCGGTTTTTTCTGCTTTTTCCGCGCTTTGTGGCTGGTACTGCACTTGGTAGGTGCCGCTGTTGTAGTCCTGTTTTTCCAGGGAAAAGCTCGCTTTGTCGAGGCCGATGCCGAGCACGCGCCATGCCTGGCTGTAGTTGCCCTGAATGGCAAGTGCCGGTTTGCCGTCGGCGGTAGTCAGTTGCGCACGCACGCCGCTTGCTGCCGTACTTGCGCCAGCGTCGCCGTGTTTTTGCTGGAGTTCGTTTTGGCGGCGCAGCTCGGCGGAGATGAAGAGGGCGATGCGCCGCGTCATTTCTAGCTGCAGTTCGGGGTTGTCGTTGTCGGACTGCTGCCAGCGGAAGCCTTGCGGGTCTTTGTTGTTGCCATCGCGTACTGCTTTTTCTTCGGCTTGGCTGTAAACGATGCTGACGCCGGTTTTGTCGCCTTCGCGCGAGAAGCGGACGCGGTAGCGGTCGCGCGTGCCGCTGTCGTGGGTGAGGCGGATGATGCCATCGAGCAGTCCGCTGATGCCGGTGCGCGGCAGGTCGGAGAGGTTTTCCAGCCAGTCGGTTTCCATCAGGCCAATCGCCGGCTCTTGGGTGCGCAGGCGAATACCGTTGTTTTCCCAGTATTTTTTAACCGCCGTCCAGGTGGTGGTGGTGTCGGCGGAGACGAGGATGTAAGGCAGGGTGCCGGGTTGTTCGATGACTTGCACGCCGTAGAGTTGCGGCAGCACTTCGATGAAGCCGCGTTTGTCGCGCACGGCGTTGTCCTGGCTGTAGGCGCGGTAGCTGGCAACGCTCGCCGGGTTCATGTCCGGCACGGTGAGCTGGTCGTCCAGCGTGCCGCCGCTCAAATCCGGCGGGATTTCCAGTTGGCGGCTGACGTTGCTTTGCCGGTAGTCAGGGCGGCGGTCGGGGATGGCGTCGCGCAGGCTGCTGGTGCTGCAAGCGCTCACGAGCAGGGCGGCAATGAGGGACAGAATGTGTGTTTTCATAAGGATTGGCAGCAAGGGTTAGAGGAGTTGGGCTTGGCGCAAGGCGGCTTCGACGCGGGCTTGGACTTCCGGCGCAAGCGGCACCAGCGGCAGGCGGATGCCGGTGCCGATTTTGCCGAGGCGTTGCAGCGCCCATTTGACCGGCAGCGGGTTGCATTCGTAGAACATCGCTGCGTGCAGCGGCGCGAGGCGGTCGTTGAGCGCGTAGCAGCGGTTTTCTTCGCCAGCAAGGCCGGCGGTAACCATCGCGTGCATGAGGTCGGGGGCGAGGTTGGCGGTAACGGAGATGACGCCGCTTGCGGTGCCGTTGCACAGCGCTTCGGCGGAGAGGCCGTCTTCGCCGCAGAGGATAGTGAAATCTGCTGGGCAAGCGGCGCGCAGCGCGACCATGCGCGCCATGTCGCTCGCTTCTTTGATGCCGACGATGTTCGGCACTTCAGCCAGCGCGACGACGGTTTCGGGAAGCAGGTCGCAGGCGGTGCGGCCGGGGACGTTGTAGAGCAGATGCGGCATCGGCACGGCATCGGCGATGGTTTTGTAGTGGGCGTAGAGGCCGCGTTGCGGGGGTTTGTTGTAGTAGGGGACGACTTGCAGGGTGGCGGCACAGCCGGCGTTGTAAGCATCAAGCGAGAGGTCTATCGCTTCGCTGGTGGCGTTACCGCCAGTGCCAGCGATGACCGGCAGGCGTCCGGCGACTTTTTCGACGGTAAAGCGGATGACGGCCTTGTGCTCGGCGGGGTTGAGCGTGGCGGATTCGCCAGTGGTGCCGACGGCGACAATGGCGTCGGTGCCGCTCGCGCAGTGCCATTCGATGAGGGCGGTGAGGGTGTGCCAATCCACGCTGCCATCGTCAAACATGGGCGTTACCAGGGCGACGATTGATCCTCTAAACATATGCTTTCCGGGTGATAAAGAGGGCGCAATGTTATGCGTTTCGCGGTGTTAAAATCAAGCGCTTAACCCCGCAACTACGGACGTGATAACCATGAATTTACCGCAAGATTTTAGCCTCGCCACTACCGCTGATTTGCCGCTGACCGCCGACCGTTTGCAAGGGCGTTGGACGGTGCTGTATTTCTACCCGAAAGACGCCACGCCGGGCTGCACCACCGAGGGGCAGGATTTTGCCGCGCTGCACGGCAATTTCACCGCGCTCGGCGCGCAGATTATCGGTGTCTCGCGCGACAACCTCGCCGCGCATGAGCGCTTCAGCCGCAAGCAGCAGTTTCCGTTTGCGCTTGCGAGCGACCCGGAGGAAATTCTTTGCCGCGCCTTCGATGTCATCAAGGAAAAGCAGAATTTCGGCAAAACGTATTTGGGCATTGAGCGCAGCACTTTCCTGCTCAACCCGCAGGGCGAGGTGGTACGCGAATGGCGCAAGGTGAAAGTCCCCGGTCATGCGGCGGCGGTGTTGCAAGCGTTGCGCGAGGCGCGCGGTTAATAAGAATCCCCGCCGTGCGGGGATTTTTTCTGCGCAACGCAGGAAGGGTAGGTGTTCACGAAGTGGCGGTCAGGCGCGGCTGTTTACATACAGGGTAGCGGGGTTCGTGTATGTATAGCGATACTCACAAAGTTCTGTACAAGGCGCACCGCCGAAGACAGTACAACTAGTACGGCGAGGTGGTGCAACACAGTACAGGGCTTTGTGAGGATTGCTATATATTTCAAAGACTATGTAAGAAGGCGCTAAGGCGGGTGAGTTCCGCCTCGGTGCTCAGGTGCGACAGGCTGATGCGTAGGCTTTGTGCCGCCGCTTCGCCCAGTCCCATCGCTTTCAAGACGTGCGAGCCTTCGTCCGAGGCGCTGCACGCCGAGCCTGCCGCCAGCGCCAGTCCCGCCGCGTCTGCCGCGCGCAAAACGTCCGCTGCGGGGCGCCCGGTAAAGAGGCTTACGATGTGCGGTACTTGCGGCGTCGCTTCCGGCACGTTTGCGCGCATGGTTGGGGGCAGTGCCGCGAGCAGCGCAGCGCGCAATGCCGCAACGTGTTGCCAGCGCGCTGCGCGTGCCTGTTCGGCGATGTCGGCGGCGAGTGCCAGCGCGCGGATGAGTGCGACGGGCGAGGTGCCGGAACGGCGGCCGCGTTCTTGTCCGCCGCCGTGTTGTTGGGCTTGCAGGCGCATTTTCGGCAGGCGCCGCACGTAGAGCGCGCCGATGCCGACTGGCGCGCCGATTTTGTGGCCGGAAAGGCTCAACATATCGACATCCCAGGCGCGCACGTCAATCGCTAGCTTGCCGAGTGCTTGTGCCGCATCGACGTGCAGCCGCACCCCGGCGCGATGCACGCGCGCGGCGATGTCGGCAATCGGCTGGATTACGCCGGTTTCGTTATTGACTGCCATCACGCTGACCAGCGTCGGCGCGCTCGCAAGTGCTTCGTCAAGCGCGGCGAGGTCAAGCAGGCCGTCGCGGCCGACTGGCAGCACGGTCACTTTCGCCCCCGCTTTGGCGAGGATGGCGGCGGGGTCGAGCACCGCTTTGTGTTCGGTCTGCACGGTGATGAGGTGCGGTTGTTTGACGCCGTGGTAGCCGAGCGCGCCTTTGAGGGCGAGGTTGTCCGCTTCGGTCGCGCCGCTGGTGAAGACGATTTCGCGCGGGTCTGCGCCGATGGCCGCTGCCAGCTGCGCGCGGGCGTCTTCGAGGCGGCGGCGGCTTTCAAGCGCCGGCTGGTAGGTCGCCCCCGCGTTGGCGAATGCCCACGGCGCGGTCAAATCTGCCGCCAGTTGTGCTGCCACTTGCGGCTCGCAGGGGGCGGTCGCGGCGTAGTCGAAGTAGGCGTAGTCAGTCATGGCGCGCTCGCAGGGCGGCGTTTTCCGCTTCCAGTTTGCACAGGCGCGCGTGCAGTTGTTCGAGCTGCGCGGCGATGGGGTCGGGGATGCCGTCGTGGCCGACGCCGTAGGCGGAGAATTCTTCGCAGTCTTCGCGGCGTTGCCGCACCGCCCGCGCCGGCACGCCGACGACGGTGGTGTAGGGTTCGACGTCTTTGACGACGACGGCGTTGCTGCCGACGCGCGCGTG
>CAUVOF010000136.1:0-4421 GCA_963553325.1 uncultured Cardiobacterium sp. | reverse complement strand
TTGAAGACCGGGTGCGGCGTGGTTTTGAAGTGGATGACGACTTCGGTGAAGCGCAGCGGCAGGTATTTGCCGGTACGTATGTAAAACGGCACGCCGCTCCAGCGCCAGTTGTCGATTTGTAGGCGCAGCGCCATGTAGGTTTCGGTGTTGCTGTCCGGCGCGACGCCTTTTTCTTGGCGGTAGCCGACGACGTCCTGCCCGTTGATTCTGCCGCGTCCGTATTGCGCCAGCACCAGGTTGGTTTTTAGGTGTTCGCTGTCGAGCGGGTGCAGGCTGTGCAGCACTTTGGCGACTTCGTCGCGCATCGAGTCGGCATCTATCAGCGCCGGCGGTTCCATTGCGACCATTGCCAAGATTTGCAGTAGGTGGTTCTGGAACATGTCGCGCACCGCGCCAGAGCCGTCGTAGTAGCCACCGCGGTCTTCGACGCCGATGGTTTCGGCGGCGGTGATTTCGACGTAGTCGATGTAGTTACGGTTCCAGAGCGGCTCAAAGAGGCCGTTGGAAAAGCGCAGCACCAGCAGGTTTTGCACGGTTTCTTTGCCGAGGTAGTGGTCGATGCGGTAAATCTGGTGTTCGTGGAAGTAGTGGTGAATGGTGCGGTCGAGGTCTTTCGCCGTTTGGCTGTCGTAGCCGAAGGGTTTTTCGACGATGAGGCGCTTCCAGCCGTGCTCTTCTTCGTTCAGCCCATGCGCAGCGAGGCATTCGGGGATGATGCCGTAGAGGCTCGGCGGGGTGGATAGGTAATAGACGGTGTTGCCGCCGGTGCCGTATTCGCTGTGCAGCGCGTCGAGGCGCGGGATGAGTTTGCCGTAGTCGTCGCGGTCGGCGGTGTCTATCGCCTGGTAGTAGAGGTGGGTGCAGAAGTCGTCCAGCGTTTTGCCGTTCGCCCCTTCTTTTTCGGCGAGGTTGCGGCGCATCGCTTCGCGGAAGCTGTCATCGTCCAGCTCGGTGCGGCTAACGCCGAGAACGGAAAATTTGTCCGGTAATTGGTTGTTTTTGAAGAGGTGATACAGCGCGGGGATGAGTTTGCGCCGGGTAAGGTCGCCGGAGGCGCCAAAGATGACGATGCAGTTGTTTTCGGGTCTCATGGGAATCCTGGTAGGTGAAGGAACGGTCATTATAGCGGGCGCGCCGGATTTGTCCGCCCTTCCGCCCAGTCGGCGAGCGGCAGCGGCGCTTCGTTGCCCCACAGTCGCGGCCAGAGGCGAGCGAGCAGCGGGCGCATATCCGGCACGCCGTCTTGGTAGTGATATGGCACGACGCTCTGCCAAACGCCCGCCGCATCGCGTTCTGCCATGACGAAGCGGAAGGTCAGCGCGCCATCAAAGCCCATGCGCAGGTCGCTAACCACCAGTTTGCCGGCGATGTCATCGGCACGCAGCCAGCCATCGGTAAACCAGTTGAGGCGCTGATAGTGCGGGTTGTCCGCAAGCGGCGCAAACAGCGCGCGGTCATGCGGCAAGCGGATGTGTTCCGGCGGGTTTTGGTCGAAATAGCCGCTTACCGCCTCGATGTAGTCGCCGTTTTCCGTTTCGGCGACGGCACGGTAAACGAGGTTGGTCAGCGGCAGCGGCGTTGCCATGACGCGCGTTACCGCAACGCCTTCTGCTTGCAACGTCGCCCGCACCCGCTCGGCGTGGTAGTGGCTGCCAAAGACGCCAAAGGCGAGGTAAAAACAGCCCCAAAGGAAGGTCGCCAAGAGACCGCGCCAGGCGTTGCGCGTCATGCCGTGCCACGCCGCATGCGCGAGTGCGAGCAGCATCGGCACGGTGTAAAGCGGGTCGATGACAAAGACGCCCGACCATTGCTGCGGCGTCGGCGTGAACGGCCACAGCAGTTGCGTGCCGTACACGGTGAAAGCGTCCAGCAGCGGATGGGTGATGAGGCTGGCGGCGCAGGTAAAAAACAGGCGCCAAGCGCTGTAGGGCGCGTCCGGGTAGCGTTTTTTCACCGCCCAGGCAATGAAGGCGGCGAGCGCGGTCAGGACAAACACGCTATGGCTGAAGCCACGGTGATAGGTCATCGACGACACCGGGTCGGCGTAGCGCATTAGCACGTCCAAATCGGGCAGTGTGCCGAGTATTGCACCATAAACGAGCGCCTTGCGCCCCTGCTGTCGCCCCATGCCAACGCCTTGTACCGTCGCGCCGAGAACCGCTTGTGTGAGTGAGTCCATATAAGTCCTGGTGAAGAAAAAGGGCGGCATGATAACGGCTGGCTGCGACCAATGCGATGACGGAAAATTCGCCCGGTGCCGCAGCGGATGTCGCTATAATCGCGCTTCCTTTTCACAAAAACGCAAGGAGAAATCTATGAACCGCAAATTATTGATTGCCGCCCTAAGCGGCGCGCTGCTATTTGCACAAAATGCGCTGGCGATTGATACCCCGCAAGGATGGAAAGCAACGACTGCCAGTGATGGCACCGTTTACACGCCTACGGACGCCAAAGAAAATAGCGTCTCGCTGGTTATTAGCCCGCCATTGCCCGATGAAGGCAAAACCGCGGCGCAATTATTGGAAAAAGCCAGCCAGGGAATCACCGAGGGCGAGGGTGTCAAAATCGTCAAACGCGGTAAAGTTACGCAAAAAGGCAAGCGTGCAGAAACCGTTATTGAAGTTGAAATCGCAGGCTCGCCCGTTCGCGTAACCTATGCCGCCTATCCGCTTGGCAAAGGCAATATGCGCGCGGTAATTATCTTTATGGACGGTGATGCGCAGACACTCAAACGCTACCAAAAAGCGGCAAACGATATTATTGACGCGCAATACGCGGAAGATACCGCAGGCAAGAAATGAAAAACCGGGGCGGTTGCCGCGCGCAACCGCCTCTAACACCATTGGATGAACGATGAAACACAAAACCATTCTGCTCGCTACTCTTAGCGGCATTTTTTTATCTGCACAAACTGCACTGGCAATAGAAACACCGCCAGGTTGGGAAATAAAAAAAGACGAAGATGGCGTTAAATACACACCGAAAGATGAAAAGTTCGTCTATGTCCATATTGGCAACCCGGAAAGCGATGACGAAAAGACGCCGTTAGAAATGAGAGAAGAGAACTTAAAATATACAGGCAGCCCCACTTCACAATCATCATCCCCAGACCAAACCGGCGGAAAAGGAGACCGCGCGGAAGCAATGCTAAAAGTTACTAAGTCCGGAGAAATATATTTCCTGCAAATGCTGATATATCAGGTAAGCGATAGCCAATTCCGGACGATACAATTCATGGGGCCAGATAAAGATGGCTTGCAAGAACGCTACCAAAAAGCTGCGGACGATATAATCAGCGCGCAATACGCGGAAGATATGTTGGGCAAGCAATGAATGCGGTTTTCGCCATAAAAAACGGTGCGCCAAAACGCACCGTTTTTTATTAGTGCCTGTTCAAAGCCCCCGGCAAGGTGAAGCCCGCAGCAGGCGACTTACATACGCGATAGCGGGATTCGTGTATGTAAAACAGCCTCGCCTGTTCCCCGCCCTACCCCGCTACGCAGGTTTTTTAATTTAAGACCGCACCATGCCGTATTTGCGTTTGCGGCGCCAGGCGAGCAAGACACCGACAAGCAGCGGCAACAGCGGTAGCACGACGATGAGGATGGTGGCGAGCGGCAGTTGTTCGCCCGCGGGCAGGTTGAGGTATTGGTCTTTGAGTTCGGGCGGGGCGATGTTGCCGTGCGCGTTGTCCGGCAGCAGGCGGGCAAAGAGGTTCTGCACGAGAGTGCTGTTGCCGCCGATGTTGAGGTAGCTGTCGTGGAAGATGTCGCTGTCGCCGATGAGGATGATGCGCTGCGGCTTGCCCTGGTAGTCGCGTTCCAGCAGCCAGGCGAGTGCAAGCGGCCCTTTGGCTTCATCGGCATCGGGGATGAGGTTGGCAGCGTCCGGGCTGTGTTCCGCCCAGCTTTTGTTGTTCGTCCACAGCAGCACGCTGCGCTTCCAGTCGCTGGTCGGTGGGTGTTCGGGGTCTTCGGTAAAGGCGACGGCAGTCGGTAAGAGTGGCGCTTGGCTGATGCCATCGCTGACGCGGTCGTTGCCGAGGGTGTCGATGATGAGCATTTGCGGGTCGTCGAGGCCGTAATTTTTTGCGCCAGCGTCCACGATGCTGCCTTCCACCAGTTTCAGGCCGGTAAGGCTGGCGAGCCACGGCGGCAGGTAAGGGTGGCGGGTGTCGGTGCTGTAGAGAAGGCTGCCGCCGCGTGCCAGGTAGGTTTGTAGCGCGCTGCCGTGGTCTTGCGGGATGCTTTCCGGGTCGGCGATGACCAGCAGATTGACGCTGCGCGGGATGTCGCGCTCGCGGTTTTGGTCTTGGTCGCCGATGCTGGTTTTGGCGTTTTGGATACGCTCATAGGCGGCGCGCCAGTTGCCGCTGCTGTCTTGCCGCCAGGCGCGTTCGCCGTGGCCTTGCAGGTGCAGGA
>CAUVOF010000135.1:0-4441 GCA_963553325.1 uncultured Cardiobacterium sp. | reverse complement strand
TTTTCGATGGCTTCTGCCATGCGCGCCGCGGTCATCGCCGGTTGTTTGGTGGCGACGGTGCAGTGGCAGAGGTAGATGAGGACGAAGCCGATGCCGTAGTCGAGGCTGGAGAGCAGGATGTAGGTGTTGTAGCTGATGGCGGCACCGGCAAGGCGGATTTTGAGGAGCGCCATCAGGGCGATGATGATGCCTGCACCGGCGGCGCTCAGGTACATGCGGCGGTATTCTTGCCAGCCGCGCGCGATGTAGTGTTCGCCGTGCGCGCTTTTGTGCTGGGTGATGGATTGGCTCAGCAGGTAGGCGCTGCGGCTCCAGAGGTGGCGGATGTTGCGGCGGCGTAGGCCGTTTTCGATGAGTTGGTTCAGGAGCGCCAGCCAATGACGCGCTTCGCTTTCGGGGCTTTCGGCGGTGAGAACGGCGAGCAGCGCTTCGAGGCGGTCGAGGCTTTGCGCGAGGCGTTCGAGCAGGTGGGCGGTGGCAAGCGAGCTGCCGGAGGCGATGGCGCGGCCGTTCAGGTGGTGCAGTTGTTGTCGCGCCTGGTCGATGAGGACGTGCGCCTGCGCCAGCGTCGCCGCGTCGGTGGCGTCATCCGGGTGGTCGCGCCAGCTGGTGATGAGCCGCGCCAGTTCGCGCTCAAGGGCGACGAAGGGCGAGTCGAGATCCAGCAGGCGTTTGTCCAGCCGTATCAGGTCGGGCGCGAGGTCTTCGGCGCTCAGGCGGATGGCGAGCATTTCCAGCGCGTAGGTGCTTTCTTCGCGCATCAGCAGGCGGGTGCGGCCACGCTGTTCGTCGTTTTCGCTGAGGCGGGCGAAGAGGCTGAGCCATTGGCGCGGCGCGATGGCGCTTAACCATTCGAGGTCTTTGCTGCCGTTAAAGACGCTGTCGAGGACGTCTTGCAGCTGGTTTTCGTCCACCGGCAGCGGGTTCAGGCGGTCGTAGAGCAGGGTCGCGGTTTCGTGGACGATGCCGGTGCGGGCGAAGATGCCGACGCTGACCAGGCTGGCGTAGAGGTGCAGGTTTTGCAGCCAGCCGTGGAGGTGCGCGCCAATCATCGCGCGGTGCGAGGGGGCGGCGTCCAGCTCGCGGGTAAAGGCGGCGAGGCGCTCGCCCGCCCCCGCCGCGCCGCCCTGACGCAGCCATTCGGCAAGGTAACGCAGCATGCGCAGCGCGTTTTCTTGTGCCACCAGCAGGATGCGCAGTCCGGCGGCATCGCAGGCGGCAATCTGCTGGCGTTCGCGGCGGGTCAGGGTTTTGTCGGGCATGGTTCGTTCCTTCTTGCAAAAGGCGGTAATCATAATGGAAAACGGCGGTAAATGTCGCATGGTTGTCGCATTCTCAGTTATCCACAGGAATTCACGTTTTTTTGTACTAATTGACGCAGGTCAACCTTCCGCCGTCAGTCTGTCTCTATAATCATGAAAAATTTTTATAAACCCCTAACCTAAACAGGAGCGCTTTATGCGAAAAACATGGTTATCCCTCTCCGTCGCAGCATCCGTCATGATTGCTGCCCCTGCCAGCTTCGCCGCAGAAGGCGCAGCGCATACCGGCGGTCTTGAAGGCTACAAGGTCGGTGTACAGGCCGAAGGTCTGGACAAACTGGAACACGTCAAACAAGTTCTCGTGCCGCCGCCTGCCGTGCCGGAACACTCTCTGGAAACACCGGCCAAGCCGCGCGTCGTCCAGGTCGAGATGACCATCGTTGAAAAAGAAATCGAGGTCGAGCCGGGCGTGTTCATGTGGGCATTTGCGTTCGATGGCCATGTACCGGGTCCGATGATTGTCGTTCACCAAGATGATTACGTCGAACTCACCCTGAAAAACGACGCCAAGAACCAGCTCATCCACAATATTGACTTCCACGCCTCAACCGGCGCACTCGGTGCAGGTGATTTGACTCACGTTGCACCGGGTCAGGAAGTTGTGCTGCGCTTCAAGGCAACCAAACCGGGCGTGTTCATCTACCACTGCGCACCGGGCGGCGCGATGATTCCGTGGCACCTGGTGCACGGCATGAACGGCGCCATTACCGTTCTGCCGAAGGAAGGCCTGAAAGACAAGAACGGCAACAAACTGCACTACGACAAAGCCTACTATATCGGCGAACAGGATTACTACATCCCGAAAGACAAAGACGGCAAATACAAACGCTACGACAACCCGTCCGCCTCCTTCGCTGACGACAAAGAAGTGATGGACAAACTCATCCCGACGCACATCGTCTTCGGCGAAAGCAAAGGCTCGTTGGTTGGCGACAACGCGATGAAGGCGAAAGTTGGCGAAACCGTGATGATTTACCACTCACAGGCGAACCGCCACTCATACCCGCACCTCATCGGCGGCCACGGCGAATATGTGTGGGAGCGCGGCAACCTTGCCGATCCGCCCGCACAAGACCTGGAAACCTGGGTCATTGCCGCCGGTTCCGCAGGCGCTGCGATGTACACCTTCAAGCAGCCAGGCGTGTACGTCTATCTCTCGCACAACCTGATCGAGGCGTTCAACCTTGGCGCACTCTCCATGTTCAAGGTCGATGGCGAATGGAACAACGACCTGATGGAGCAAGTCAAAGCACCGGGTCCGATTGGCGGCGCTGCTGCACCTGCTGCAGAAGCGAAAAAATAATCCCGGTCATGGGAAAAGAAAAACCCCGCTTAGGCGGGGTTTTTTAGTGTTAGGGCGTGTTTACAATTGGATAATCCCCTCCCCCGCAGGGCGAAGCCCGCAGCGGGGGAGGGTTGGGGTGGGGGGTGGACAATGCCGCTTACGAGATGAGCTTTCGATTTTTCAATCGTTTGTTGCCCTTACCCCAACCCCTCTCCCACAGGGAGAGGGGCTAGTTCGCTGAAATGTAAACAGCCCCTAACCCTCCCCCGCTGCGGGCTTCGCCTTGCAGGGGGGTGAGTTTTCTATGTATCCCGCTAGCTTTTGAACGGTTCTTATAGGTGCCGGTTCAGCCGTTTTTCGATGCGGCGGAAGATGCCGACGATGCACAGGGTGATGAGGAGGTAGAGCACGGCAGCGGTGAGGAATGGCACGAAGGGTTCGTAGGTGCGGGTGTAGAGGGTGTTGGCGACGCCGGTGATGTCGAGGATGGTAGCGGTGCTGGCAATCGCCGAGCCGTGCAGCATGAAGATGATTTCGTTGCCGTAAGCAGGCAAGGCGCGGCGTAGCGCACCGGGCAGGATGATGCGGAAGCGGATTTGTCTGCCGCTCATGCCAAGCGCTTTTGCCGCTTCGATTTCACCGCGCGGCGTGGTTTCTATCGCACCGCGCACGATTTCGGCGGTGTAGGCGGCGGTGTTTAGGATGAAGGAGAGCATGACCCACGGCCACGCCTGGCGCATGAGCGGCCACAGCGCGAGGTCGCGCACGCCGGGGATGCGGCCAATGACGAGGCCGACGCCGTAGTAGAAGATGTAGAGTTGCACCAGCATCGGCGTGCCGCGGAAGATGTAGCTAAATGCCATGACCGGCAGTTTCCACCAGATGGCGCAACGCGCAGCGAGCAGGATGCCGCAGGGGATGGCGATGGCAAGGCCGATAAGGAGCGAGAGGCCGACCAGCCACAGGGTTTGCCACAGGCCGCCGAGCCACAGCGGCAGGTTGTCGGTGATGATTTGTGTCCAGTGCATTTAGGTGCCTTCGATTTGGTATCCGGCGGAGTAGCGGCGGCGCAGCCACCAGAGGATGGCGATGGAGACGGTGGTCAGCAGCAGGAACCAGGCGGCCATTGCGCCGTAGAACCAAAAGCCGGCGAACAGGTCTTTTTTTTGTGCGCTGCGCGCGGCGGCGTTGGCGATGCGCACGATGTCTTGCAGGCCGACGATGGAAACGAGCGCGGTGTTTTTCATCAACACCAGCCAGTTGTTGCCGAGCGACGGCAGGGCGTAGCGCAGCATTTGCGGCCAGGAGATGTGCCAGAAGATGGTGCTGCGCGAGAGGCCGTAGGCGCGCGCCGCTTCGATTTGTCCTTTGGGGATGGCGAGGAAGCCGCCACGGAAGGATTCTGCCATGTAGGCGCCCATGACGAAGCCGATGACGAAGATGCCTGTGCCGAGCGGGTTCATGTCGATATGCGGCCAGCCGAGTTTTTCGGTGAGCGCATTGAGCAGGTATTGGCCGCCGTAATAGATAAGGAAGAGCTGGATGAGGTCGGGCACGCCGCGCACCAGGGTGGTGTAGGTGAGTGCCGGGGCGCGCAGCCACGGGTTTTTGCTCATTTTGCCGAGGCAGGCGAGCAGGCCGAAGGCGAGCGAGACGAGCAGGCCGAATATGGAAAGCTCAAGGGTGACGAACGCACCCTTGAGCAGTACTTCCCGGTATTCCAGCAGGAGGGAAACGCCGTTCATCTGTTATTTCGCCGTGCCGCCGGAGATGTCGTATTTGAAGTATTTGTCGTTTACTTTTTTGTACGCGCCGTTTTCTTTGATGGCTTTGA
>CAUVOF010000134.1:0-4709 GCA_963553325.1 uncultured Cardiobacterium sp. | reverse complement strand
AATTTACCCGCCCCGGTTGGCAAAACGACACCTGCCCATTCGTGATACCATAGCGACCGTTTGCCGCAACGGCGGTTTTTCTGCTTACAGGATTGAAAACAATGAGTGATTTTGCCAAAGAAGTGCTGTCGGTCAATCTGGTTGATGAGATGCGCAGCTCGTATCTTGATTACGCGATGAGCGTCATCGTTGGCCGGGCGCTGCCGGATGCACGCGACGGCTTGAAACCAGTACACCGCCGCGTCCTTTTTTCCATGCACAAACAAGGCAATGCCTGGAACAAAAAATACGTGAAATCGGCAACCATAGTCGGCGACGTCATGGGGAAATACCACCCGCACGGCGACAGCGCCATTTACGACACCCTCGTTCGCATGGCACAGCCCTTCTCGCTGCGTTACCCGCTGGTAGATGGCCAAGGCAACTTCGGCTCAATGGATGGCGACCCGCCCGCCGCCTACCGCTACACCGAAGCGCGCATGACGAAAATCGCACACAGTCTGCTCACCGACATCGAAAAAGAAACCGTCGATTTCGCACCGAACTACGACGGCAGTCAGCAAGAGCCGACGGTACTGCCAACGCGCGTTCCCAACCTGCTCGTCAATGGCAGTTCTGGCATCGCCGTTGGCATGGCGACCAACATCCCGCCGCACAACCTCGGCGAAACGCTCGACGCCTGCCTGCATCTGCTCGACCACCCCGATGCCGACACCAGCGCCCTGATGCACCACCTGCCGGGACCCGATTTCCCCACCGGCGCGCTGATTAACGGCGCCAAAGGCATTCGCGAAGCCTACGAAACCGGGCGTGGCCGCATCTACATCCGCGCCAAAACCCATATCGAAACCGACGACAGCAGCGGCAAGCAAACCATCGTCGTTGATGAACTGCCCTATCAGGTAAACAAAGCCAACCTGCTCGGCAAAATCGCCGAACTGGTCAAAGAGAAAAAAATCGACGGCATCACCGCCCTGCGCGACGAATCAGACAAAGACGGCATCCGCATGGTCATCGAACTGCGCCGTGGCGAAGTCGCCGAAGTCATCTTGAACAACCTCTTCCAGCTCACCCAATTACAAGTCGTCTTCGGCATCAACATGATGGCGCTGGTTGGCGGCCAGCCGCGCCTGCTCTCGCTCAAAGAAGCGCTGCAAGTCTTTATCGCACACCGCCGCGAAGTCGTCACCCGCCGCACCATTTACGAGCTGCGCAAAGCACGCGAACGGGCGCACATCTTGGAAGGTCTTGCTATTGCCCTTGCCAACATCGACGAAATCATCGAACTCATCCGCCGTTCCGCAGGTCCCAGCGAGGCGAAAGAAGCGCTGCTTGCCAAAGCCTGGCTTGCCGGACAAGTGACCGACATGCTCGCCCGTGCCGGCGAGGAAAACTCACGCCCGGACGGCCTTGGCAAACAATACGGCATGCACGGCGACAACTACCGCCTCACCCCCGAACAAGCACAAGCCATCCTCGACCTGCGCCTGCACCGCCTGACCGGCCTCGAACAAGACAAAATCATCAGCGAATACCAAGAAATCATCCACGAAATCGAAGGCTTGCTAGAAATCCTGCAAGTGCCGGAGCGGCTACTCGCCGTTATCAAAGAAGAACTGCAAGACATCAAAAACCAGTTCAACGACGTGCGCCGCACGCAAATCCTCGACACCCATTTGAACCTCTCGCTCGAAGACCTCATCGCCGAAGAAGACCGCGTCATCACCCTCTCGCACGAAGGCTACATCAAAGCACAGCCGCTCGCCGACTACGAAGCGCAGCGCCGTGGCGGCAAAGGCAAATCGGCGACCGCCGTCAAAGACGAAGACTTCGTCGAACAACTCATCATCGCCAACACCCACGATACCATGCTCTGCTTTACCAACCGGGGCAAAGTGTACTGGCTGAAAGTGTACGAACTGCCGCAAGCGGGGCGTAACGCCAAAGGCAAACCCATCGTCAACCTCCTGCCCTTCGAGCCGGGCGAGCGCCTGAATGCCGTGCTCACCACCCGCGAATACCCCGAAGACCGCTACCTCATCTTCGCCACCAAAAGCGGCACCGTCAAAAAAACCCCGCTGTCCGACTACTCACGCCCGCGCAGCATCGGCATCATCGCCATCAACCTGCGTGAAGACGACGAACTCGTGGACGTCGCCCTCACCGACGGCAGCCGCGACATCATGCTCTTTTCCGACGCGGGCAAAGCCGTGCGTTTCCCCGAAACGAGCGTGCGCAGCATGGGGCGCGACGCTACCGGCGTGCGCGGCATGAACCTCGACGACGGCCAGCGCGTCATCGCCCTCTGCGTCGTTGAAGAACAAGGCGACATCCTCACCATCACCGAAAACGGCTACGGCAAACGCACCCCGGTTGCCGACTACCCGCAAAAAGGGCGCGGCACCAAAGGCGTCATCTCCATCGCTTGCAGCGAGCGCAACGGACAAGCCGTCTGCGCCGTGCAAGTCCAAGAAGACGAACACATCATGCTCGTCACCGACAACGGCACCCTGGTACGCACCCGCGTCGCCGAAATCTCAATCAGCAGCCGCAATACCCAGGGCGTACGCCTCATCCGCACCACGGACAGCGAAAAACTGATCGCAGTCGCGAAAATCGTTGCCGAGAGCGAAGATAGCGACGAAGGCGCAACAGAGAGCAGCGAAGAATAAAAGTCGCCCGCTTGCCGCATAAAAAAACCGCCATCAGGCGGTTTTTTTATGCGCGACAGTTAGCGCGACACGGTAACGCGCTCTTGCACCACGGCACGCGCGCCGGCGTAGCGTTTTTGCCAGTACGCCTGGTCAATGCGGGTAATTTCCACCTTTTTGCCCGGCGACGGCGAATGCAGCATTTTTTGATTGCCGAGATAAATGCCGACGTGATTGACCTTGCCCTTGCCGTGGCGGAAAAAGATGAGGTCGCCCGGTCGCGGTTCCTTCACCGGCAGCAATTTGCTGAATTGCTCGTTGCTGCTGCGCGGCAGGCGGTAGCCTTGTTGCGCAAAAACGTGCTGGACAAGGCCGGAACAGTCAAAACCCGTTTTCTCGCTCGTGCCGCCATAGCGGTAGCGGGTACCGATGAGCTTCTTGCCGTCGGCGATGAGGCGGCTGCGGGTGGGGTTGCTGTTGTTAATGATGCGGCGCGGGGCGGTGGCTTTTTCCGGTTTGAGGCTTTCGAGTTCGAGACGTGGCTCGTCCAACAGGGCGGCAGTTTGGCGGCTCGTCGTTGTGCATCCCGCCATCGTCAGCATGGCAAATCCAAAAAAGGCTTCTTTTTTCATACGATTATGAATTTCATGGTAAAAAGAGTCGCGCACTATACCCGCCTGTTTTTTGCAGCGTCAAACCCGTTTTTGCTAACGCCTTGTTTTACCTATGCCAAGATGCCGGCAAATATTGCAATTCGTTTAGATGTTGCCATCTATTCCCAAAACAGCGACGAGCACAAGGCGGCAAGTGCAGCGAAGAAATCGTATCCTTGCCCGCGCAACACCCTTTAACTGATAGAGGAAGCACCATGAAACCCCGTGAAAACAACCTAAACGTCGCTATTGTCCTACTGGAAATCCTGCGCCGAATGCCCAAAGTCGGCGCCATCAGCACAAAAACCATTCATAACCACCTGCTGGACGCAGGCTTTAACGTGTCCGATCGCACCGTACAACGCTACATGGAATTACTTAGCGAACACTTCGACATCAAACGCGACGTACGCAGCAAACCCTACGGCTACTGCTGGGAGAACTACGCATGCGGCCTGGAAATCCCGCTGCTGAGCGAACAAGAATCGCTGATGCTGATGCTCGCCAAAGCACAACTCGAAAACCTGCTGCCGCCGAGTGTCATGCGAAGCATGCAGCCATTCTTTACACAGGCGGAGCGTAAACTCGTCTATGACGCCGCAGACAAACCCGAACGCGAATGGCTGGGCAAAATCGCGGTTGTCCCCGAAACACAGCGGCTGTTGCCGGCAACAATTGCCGCTGACGTGCTGGATATCGTCAGCAGCGCCCTCTACCAAAACCGCTGGCTTACCATCCACTACCGCAACCAGGACGGCCACGAACACACAAAGCGCGTCATGCCGCTGGCACTGGTGCAGCAGGGCAGTGTGCTCTATCTCGTCGTGCGTTACGACGGCTACGAAGACACACGCCACCTCGCCCTGCATCGCATCCAAACCGCCACTATCAGCACGATGCAATTCAAACGCCCGCCCTTTGACCTCGATGCCTACTGCAAAGAAGCGCGCTTTGGCTACGGCGACGGCAGCAAAATCCGCCCGACCTTCAGCATCCGTCGCGGTGCGGGGTTCCACCTCACCGAAACCAAACTTGCGGAAAATCAGGTCATTCTTGAAGAAGACAGCGAGCATTACCGTATTCAGGCAGAACTTGTGGATAGCGCGCTGCTTGACGGTTGGCTGGCGAAATTTGGCGATGACATTTGGGACGTGGAAAAAATCCCGCTGTAATTGCAGCGACACAAACAGACGTTTACCTTGGCTAAAATCGCCACAAACCCCACAATGTAATGCCTGATGAAACTATGCCGAAACAATGCGACACATTCAGACGTATTGGGGTTTTAGAATGGCTTTTACGGCGTATAGGACAAAATGGAGGCTGTTTTTGAGGACATTGCCTCTATAAGACAAAATGGATGCTAGTCGCCTCCATTGTCCGAAAAATAATCCTTTATAAACCT
>CAUVOF010000133.1:0-4718 GCA_963553325.1 uncultured Cardiobacterium sp. | reverse complement strand
CGTTGCCATGGCTGATACGGCGGCGGAATGTATATTTTTACCCCCAACGCCTCCGCCACCACCGCATGCCGCGCAAATTCTTTGCCCCGGTCTGGCGTGATGCTGTGCACCACCTGCTTGCGCAAGGCTTCAATCATCGCCGCATTCACGCCGTCCGCCGTTTTCTTCTCCAGCCGGACGCAAATCAGGTAGCGACTCATCCGGTCAACCAGTGTGAGAAACACCGCACCGCCCACCACGCCTGCAACGGTATCGGCTTCCCAGTCGCCAATGCGCGCCCGCGCCTGCGCCTCTGGCGGACGCTCCGACAACGCATGCACGACCGGGAAGTGATCGCGCGTCGGGTCGCCCTTGCGCCGCCGCTTCTTGCCACGGTGGCGCAGCCTTTTCTTGCCGCTTATCACCCAGTTGGGGTCATTGAAACGCCCGGCGTAGATGGCGCGGTAGATAGTCGAGTAGCTGATGGTGTGCGGGCTCTTTTCGTGGCGCAAGCGGTGCTGAATCTGCTCCGGCGACCAGTGCCATCTCAGAAACCGCTCTTTGACCAGGGCGAAAAGTTCCGGATCATCGAGCTTGCGCTTGCGGCGACAGGTCTGGCGCCTGTTGTCGTATTTTTCCTGCGCCTTGTCGGCGTTGTAGCTTTCGCCATCGCGGTTGCGCTTGAGTTCGCGCAAGATGGTGCTTCTGTGGCGATTCAACTCGGCGGCAATAGCGGCGGGGCTATGGCCTTGCTCGAACAGTGTCATTATGCGACCTCGTTCAGTTGGCGTAATATGATGGTAGGCATCCATATTCGGTCTCCTGCAATGTTTTGATATTTTTTGCAGTATCGCTTATGGGTGTCTTTTTTTGTAGCTGTTGCGCTTGCATTGTAAATTCGCCGTAAACACGCCCTAAGCGCAAGTTGCGCGCAGCCTATAAGCCGTTCCACCCCGCTCGCTGGAGCGGGAAAACCCTCAATGCCGCAGGTGTTTTTTGTAGGCGAGATAAGCGTTGAGCAGTTGCGGGCGCAGTTCCGCCGCGCTGCTCGGCACAAAGATGAGTTTTTCCTGTTTGAGGCGCGCTTCGGCTTCGGCAAATGCGTTGGCATAGACGTCGCGCGCGGCGTTTTCCAGTGCGGCGTCGCGGTTGTCTTTGTCGTTGCTGCCGTCCAGCCACGGCGGGCGGATGTTTACCAGCATGAGGTGGTGGCGCTTTTGCAGCAGGCGCAAGAGCGGGCGCAGGGTTGCGGCGTCGCCGGGTTCGAGGACGGTCATCAGGATAATCAGCGCGCGGCGGCGTTCGCGGCACCAGACGTCGTGAATGGCGGCGGCGTAGTCCGGCGGTTTGTTGTCGGCGTGGCGGTCAAAGAGGGTTTCGACCAGGCGGCGGTATTGTCCGCCCTGGCGTGCGGCGGGCAGCCAGCTTTTTGGCGTGTCGGAGAAGAGTTGCAGGCCGATTTCGTCGCCGCTTTTCAGCGCGGCGCGGGCGAGGCGGGTGGCGGCGGCGAGTTGTTCGTCAAAGAGGGCTTGCCCCTGGTAGCGGGTTTGCATGCGGCGCGAGGCGTCAAGCATGAGGATGACCGGCTGCTCGTGCTCGTAGTCGTATTCGCGCACCAACCATTTGCCAAGGCGGGCGCTGGCTTTGTGGTCGAGGCGGTTGATGCTGTCGCCGTCCAAGTAGTCGCGCAGATGGGAAAAATCACCGTTGCCGCCGCGCTTGTAGAGCGGGTGGACGTGGCCGAGCTGCGGCGTGCGGATGCCGGCGAAGGCGCTGTCGGCGTGGTCGTGGGCAAAGCGCGGGTAAACGCGCACTTCTGCCGGCGCGGGCAGGGCGAGGTCGCGCTGCCACAGGTTGAGGCGGTCAGGGTAGCGCAGTTGCAGGGCGCCAAACTGGAAACGGCCGCGCGCGTGGATGGTGAGCGGGTAGGCGATTTTCAATGTTTCGTTGGCGCCGAGCTGCGCCTGCTGCGGCATGGCGCTGCTTTCTGCCTGCGGCGGGTAGTGGTCGAAAAGGTGCAGGTCAAGGCGGCGCGGCACGGCGCTGTGCAGGGCGAGTTGCATGGTAAAGCGCTGCCCGCTTTGTTGTACGGCGCCGTAGTCGCGGCGGACGGTGAATGCCGGTTTTTCTTGCCAGAGAAACAGGGCGCTGACAAGCAGCAGCGCGAGCCAGGCGGCGAGCAGCCCCCAGGTGAGGGCGGGCGGGGCGTCTGTCCAGATGAGCAGGGTTTGGCTGAGGGCGAGACCTGTCCAGCCGTACCATTGGTTGCGGGCGGGGATAATCATGGGTGTTTGTGTGGTGTAGGGAATGGTGGTTTACATATAGGGTAGCGTGGTTGGTGTATGTATAACGGCGCTTAGCGCTTAACTTCTTTTACCCCTTTGAGGAACTGCTCATGTGCCGGGATGAGCTGCAAATAGGGGTTTTCCGCAATATCGAGAAATTCCAGCTGCTGCAAATGGGTGATTTCCACCGGCAGGATTCTGAGCTGGTTGCTGTGAAGCCAGAGCCTCTGTAACTGCTGCAGTTGCCCAACCTCCGGTGGCAGAGTAGCCAGCTGATTGTCGTCAAGGTGAAGTTCCTGTAATTGCTGTAGCTGCCCAATTTCTGGCGGTAGGCTGGTGAGCTGGTTATTTTCAAGGGCGAGCTGCTGTAACTGCTGCAGCTGTGCGATTTGTGGCAGTAGGGCGCTGAGCTGGTTGTATCGAAGCCAAAGCCCCTGTAGCTGCTGCAGCTGCCCGATTGCGGGCGGCAGTGTGCTGAGCTGGTTGTTGTCAAGGTAGAGCGCCTGCAACTCCTGCAGCTGCCCGATTTCTGCCGGCAGGGCGGTGAAGTTGTTTTCATCCAGCCAAAGATCGTGTAACTGCTGCAGCTTGCCAATTTCTGGCGGCAATGCGGTGAGCTGGTTGTTATCAAGGTAAAGCTCCTGCAAATCCTGCAGCTGCCCGATTTCTGGCGGCAATGCGGTCAGCTGGTTGTTTTCCAGCCAAAGCTCCTGCAACTGCTGCAGGTGCCCGATTTGTGGCGGTAAGATGGTGAGCCTGTTGCTGTTAAGGTCAAGCGTTTGCAACTGCTGCAGCTGCCCGATTTCTGGCGGTAGGGTGGTGAGGTTGTTTGCTTGAAGCGAGAGCCTTCGCAATTGCTGTAATTGTCCGATTTCTGCTGGCAGGGTGGTGAGACTGTTTCCCTCAAGCCAAATCGCCTGTAATTGCTGCAACTGTCCGATTTCTGGCGGTAGGCTGGTGAGCTGGTTGCCCGTAATCCAAAGTTCCCGTAACTGCTGTAGCTGCCCGATTTCTGGTGGCAGCCAGGTGATTTTGGGTAGCGAGCTGCTGTAGCGGTATAAATCCAGCCTTTGCAGGGCAAGCAAGGCATCGCGTTCACGCGGCAAGTCTTTTTCCGGAATCTGAAATTCATCTGCCCAGGCGATGAGGCGCGCGACCCAGTTGTCATCCTGTGCGCTCGGGCGGGGCGATGATTCGTTCATGCGGTTACTCCGTGTGGCGGGTGATTGAATTGGCGCAGTGGGCTGAAGCGTGGCGCTGCGTGAGAGAGCGAGACGGCGGCAAGGTATTGCGGGGGTTTATGACGAGGGCATGGCAAGGGTGCGGATGTCGGCAATGGGTTCGCGCGCGAATTGGTCGCTTTGGCAGTAGGCGAGGATTTGCGCGGCGGTGTCGCTGGCGCTTTGTAGTTTACCGTCGGCGTGTAGGGCGGCGAATTGTTCGCGCAGGGGAAAGGCCAGGTCGGCGCGCATACCCGCCTGCATCGCGGTATCGACTACACCGGGGGCGAGGCTGACGATGCGCACGCCTTCGGCGGCAGCGTCGGCGGCGTGGCGGTCAAGCGCCGCTTTGCTCGCGCCGTAGATACTCCAGCCGGGATAGGGTTTGCGCGCCGCACCGCTGCTGATGTGGACGATGCGCACGTGGTCGCGGTCGCGCGCGTGGGCGAGGACGGCGTTGGCAAGGAGCAGGGGGGCGGTGATGTTGAGGTTGATGGCGTGGGTGATGTCGCCGTCAGGTTGTGCGCCAAGCGGCGCGGATGGGGCGACGGTGCCGGCGTTGTTGAAAAGCCAGAGGGTGTCGGCTTCTTCGCAGATTTGGCGCAAGACGTCGCTGCGGCTGTAGGCGCGCACGGCTTCTGTGTCGGCAAGGTCAAGCGCGGTTTCTTGTAGTTGGCTGGGGTAGGTGGCAGCGAGTGCGGGGTTGTTGCCACGGGCAAGGCCGATGACGCGCGCGCCGGTTGCTAGCCAGGCAGCGGCGAGGGCGGCACCGAGGCCGTTGCTGTGGCCGGTGATGATGACGGTGGTTTGTTTCATTGTTGGCGCTCCTGTTGGTAGCGGGCGTTGGCAAGGCGGGCGAAGGCGGCACCGTCTAAGGTTTCAGCGCGGGCGGTCGGGTCGATGTCGAGCGCTTTGAGTTCGCTTTCGCTCATCCAGTGGGCGAAGGTTTTGCGCAGCATTTTGCGGCGCTGCGCGAAGGCGAGGCGCACGGTTTCTTCAAAGGTGGCGAGGTCGTCTATTTGCCAGGCCGGTGCGGCGCGCGGCACCAGGCGGACGACGGCGCTATCGACTTTCGGCGGCGGCTCGAAGGCGTCCGGCGGGATGTCAAACAGTGCGGTGGTTTCGCACCACAGTTGCGCCATCAGGCTGAGGCGGCCGTAGGTTTTGCTGCCGGGCGCTGCGGTGATGCGGTCAACGACTTCTTTTTGCAGCATGTAGTGCATGTCGTGGATGT
>CAUVOF010000132.1:0-4790 GCA_963553325.1 uncultured Cardiobacterium sp. | reverse complement strand
GCGGCAAAGGCGGCGGGATCGAGGGCGATGTGCAGGGTGCCGTGGTTGGGCGCGAGGCCGCCGTCGGCTTCGCTGCTTTCGCTGCTCAGGTGGTCGCCAATCCACACGGCGGCGAGGATTTCGATCATGGTGGAGATGGCCGAGCCTTTGTGGCCGCCAAAGGGCAGGAGTGCGCCCGCCAGCACCGCCGCCGGGTCGCGGCTTGGGGCGCCGTCGGCGTCAATGCCCCAGCCGTCCGGCAGCGGTTTGCCGTCCAGGCGGTGCAGTTCGATTTCGCCGCGCGCGACGACGGAGGTGGCGAAGTCGTAAATGTAGGGCGGTGCGTCGCCGTTGGGCCAGGCAAAGGCGAGCGGGTTGGTGCCCAGCAGGGGCGCGTTGCCACCGGACGGGGCGACGTAAGCGCTGCTCGGGCACATAGCAAGCGCGCCAACGCCCAGTCCGGCAAGGGTTTCGACTTCCGGCCAGAGGGCAGAGAGGTGCAGGCAGTGGTTGATGGCCATCGCCGCGATGCCGTGGCGTCGCGCTTTTTCTGCCAGGAGTGGCGCGCCACGGCTGAATGCCAGCGGGCTGAATTCGCCGTGTGCGTCAATTTTGAGGATGGCGCGTTCGGGCGGGTTGTCGATGGTGGGTTCGCGCGCGCCGTGGTTCTGTCCGGCGCGGCGGCTTTTGAGGATGCCGGTCAGGCGGTAGATGCCGTGCGAGCGGCATTGGTCGCGTTCGGCCCGGGCGAGGACTTCCGCGATGGCTGCGGCGTGTGCTTCGTTGTAGCCTCCGGCGCGCAGGGTGGCGGCGAGCAGGGCGTGCAGTTCGGGGTAGGTGAGGTGTGGCATGGGCGACTCCGGGGGTTGGAGATGGGTGGGACAGGAATTTGGGGCGGGTCGGGGAGGGGGTATATCGGCGCACTTTGTACTTTTCTTTGCCTGTATCGCTACAGCCCTCACCCCAACCCCTCTCTCGTCCTGCGGACGAGCAATGTTTGTCCCACAGGGAGAGGGGCTTCGTTTTACCCGGCCCTCCCCCGGACCCCACGCAAAATGCGGTCGCATTTTGTGTGGGAACCCGACCACGGGGGCGTTTGGATAGGGTGTGGGCGTTTTTACGCGACGGCGAGTCCGTAGGGGCGGCTCGCTTTTGCCAGCAGTTTCCAGACGTAGTCGGCGAAGCTGCGGCGGATGATGAGGCTGTAGTGTGTGGCGCCGTGTTTGTGCAGGGTGATGTGCGCGGCTTCCATCACGGTGCCGATGACTTCGCCCGCGGCGAGGTTCTCGACCGGGTACGGGGTGAGGTGGCGCAGTACGGTTGCGACGGCTTCGCCGCGTAGTTCCAGCCCGGTGTAGCCGCCGCTGTTATCGACGATTTGTGCATGTTGGTTGGCGAGCGCGCGTTGCAGGCGGGTGGCAAGTGCGGTTTTGTCCTGCCACGGGCTTTTTAGCAGCCATTCGTCCGGCGAGAGGCGCAGGATGGTGAGGGTGTCTTTTTCTGCGCTTTGTCTTGGTGCGGTCGGCAGGGCAACGCCAAGCGCGTTTTCGGCGGCGGCGGTAAAGGCGCTGTCTTCCGGTTTGCCGCGCAGGATGTGGATGGCGCTTTGTGGCCATTCGCTGGCGGTGATGCCCGCCGCGCCGTTGGGCGCGGGGTGGGCGGCGAGTTGGCGCGCGAGCGGGGTTTCCCAGGTGATGTCAGGCATTTTGGCGTTCTCCGGCAGGGTCTACGAAGTTGGTGCTACTGATGGTGGCGGCGTAGGTTTTGCCGTGGGCGAAGGCATAGACGGTTTCGCCTTGGCGTGCCGCGCCGTTTTCGATGTTGGCCAGGGCGATGCTGCGGCCGAGGGCGACGCTGTGGTAGCTGGAGGTGATGTAGCCGAGGCTTGCCACCGGCGGGTCGTCGCTGCCGGCGCGCGGTACGGCGGGGTCGGCTGTGGCGATGATTTGCGCGCCTTCGGGCAGGATGGTGTGCGGGTCGGCGGCGAGCAGTCCCACCAGTTGTTTGCGTCCTGCGCGCGCGGTGTCGCTGCGGGCGAGGGAGCGCTGGCCGAGGAAGCTGTAGGGTTTTTTGAGGTTTACTGCCCACGGCATGCCGAGGTCAATCGGGGTTTGGGTGGCGTCGGTGTCCTGGCCGACGATGATGAAGCCTTTTTCGGCGCGCAGGACGTGCATGGTTTCGGTGCCGTAGGGGACGGCGCCCGCTGCCATCACGGCTTCCCAGATGTGGCGGCCGTAGCCGGCGGCGACGTTGATTTCGTAGGCGAGTTCGCCGCTAAAGCTGATGCGGAAGACGCGCGCGGCGATGCCGGCGACGGTGCCCGCCCGCCATTCCATGAATTTGAAGGCGTCGCGGGAGAAGTCGATGTCATCACAAAGGCTTTGCAGGATTTGCCGCGACTCGGGGCCGACGACGGCGATGGTCGCCCAGTGGTCGGTGACGGAGGTCAGCCAGACGTCCAGCTCCGGCCATTCGATTTGGTGCCAGCGTTCGAGCCAGTCGAGGACGCGCGCCGCGCCGCCGGTGGTGGTGGTCATATAGAACTGGTTGTCGTGGATGCAGGCGGTGACGCCGTCGTCCATTACCATGCCGTTTTCGTCGAGCATGAGGCCGTAGCGGCATTTGCCGGGCTCCAGTTTGTTCCAGGAGTTGCTGTACACGCGGTTCAGGAATTCGCGCGCGTCTTTGCCGTCGATTTGGATTTTGCCGAGGGTGCTGGCGTCGATGGCACCGGCATGGTTGCGCACGGCGGCGGTTTCGCGGGCGACTGCGGCGTGCAGGTCTTCGCCCGCCTGCGGGAAGTACCACGGCCGCCACCATTGGCCGACGGCTTCCATTGCCGCAGCGCGCGCTTCGTGCGCGGGGTGCAGGGCGGTGGTGCGCTCTGGCTCGAAGGTGTTGCCCTGGCGGTAGCCGGCAAGCGCGCCGAAGGTTACGGGTGTCCACGGCGGGCGGTAGGTGGTGGTGCTGACGGCGGCGGGCGAGATGCCAAGCGCGGCAGCGGTGAGGTGGATGCTGTTGACGCTGGTCAGTTTGCCCTGGTCGGTGCCGAAGCCGAAGGCGGTGTAGCGTTTGACGTGTTCGATGTGTTGGTAGTTTTCGGACACGGCGATGGCGATGTCGGCGGCGGTTACGTCGTTTTGGTAATCGACGAAGGCTTTGGCGCCGGTGCCTTCGGGCTTGCCGTCTTGTAGGCGCACGGCGAAGGCGGGCGGGTTGGTTTCGGCGGCCTCGTCGATGCGCGGCAGGGTGATTTCGCCGTTCGTGCCGAGGGCTGCGAGGGCGGCGCGGGTGGTGGCAGCGGTTTGTGCCAGCGCGTCTGTCCAGCGGTAGTGGCCGGTGACACTACCGATGCCCGCGATGCCGTCGCGGCTTTGGTTGTAGTCATCCGGTACGGTGAAGGCGTGCGCGGCTTCGTTCCAGTCGGGGCGGCGGGTGTCGTGGCAGTAGAGGTGGACGCTGGGGCTGATGCCGCCGCTGCTCATCACGGTTTCGACGGCGATGTCGCGCGCTTCACCGCTGTCGGGGTGGTAGAGGCGCGCGCCTTCGACGTGTTGGCGGCCGCGCACTGCGGCGATGTGGTAGCCGGGGAGGACGGTGATGTTGGCAGCAAGCCCTGCGGGCGCTTTGGCGTCAGCGCGGATGTCGGCGACGGTGACGCTTGCGCCTGCGGCGGCGTAGTCGGCGGCGGTGTGGTAGATGCCGTCGTGGCTGCCGCAGATGAGGACGCTCTCGCCGGGGAGGACGCCGTAGCGGTTGAGGTAGGTTTGGCCAGCGGCGAGGGTCATGACGCCGGGCAGGTCGTTGTTGCCATAGACGAGCGGGCGGTCGATGCCGCCGCTGGCGAGCAGGATTTGTCGCGCGCGGATTTTGTGCAGGCGCTGGCGTGGCTGGTCGGGGTCGCGGGCGGCAGGCGGCAGGTGGTCTTGTTTTTGTTCGAGCGCTTGCACGTAGTTGTGGTCGTGCACGGCGACGGCGGCGCAACGCGAGAGGATTTCAAGGTTGGGCAGCGTATTGATGCGGGCAAGCAGCGCGGCGCGGTATTCGTGCGCGGGCTGGTCGTCGAAGCGGGTTTGCGCTTCGCTCATGAGCCAGCCGCCGGGTTCGTTTTGTTCGTCAACGAGCAGGGTTTTTAGGCCGGCACGCGCGCTGGCTTCGGCGGCGAGCAGTCCGCAGAGGCCGCCGCCGATGACCAGCACGTCTACGTGGTGGTGCAGGTGGTCGTACCATTCGCGGTCGGCGCTACGAGGTGCGTCGCCAAAGCCGGCCAGGGCGCGGATGGCGTTTTCGTAGCGCGGCCACAGGCTTTGCGGCCATTTGAAGGTTTTGCTGTAGAAGCCGGGCGGCATGTAGCGCTGCGCCAGGCGGCCGATGAGGCTTTTGCTGCGCCGTATCGCGCTGCTGCGCGCTTGCAGACCAGGGTAGAGTTCGACTTGGGTCGCTTTTTGGTTGGGGGTGGCATGGCCGCCGTCTTCGAGCTGGACGAGGGCGTTCGGCTCTTCGCAGCCGGCGGCGAGGATGCCGCGCGGCCGTCCGTATTTGTAGCTTTGCCCGACGACGTGCACGCCGTTGGCAAGCAGCGCCGCGGCGAGGGTGTCGCCCGCAAGGCCTTGGCAGGTTTGCCCGTTCCACTGGAAGGTAACGGGCTGGCTGGCATCGACGCGGATGCCGGGTTTGTGGATGCGGCGGGCGCTCATGCTTCCTCCTCGCGCCAGGCGCGTTTGGCTTCGTTTAGGGTGTAGCTGGCGGCGATGGCGTTGGTGACGTTGTGGCGTTTGACGACCAGCACTTTGCGGCAGCCGGCGCCGTGT
>CAUVOF010000131.1:0-4798 GCA_963553325.1 uncultured Cardiobacterium sp. | reverse complement strand
CTCCCCCGGGCCCCATGCAAAATGCGTCCGCATTTTGCATGGGTACCCGCCCGCTTCGCAGTCAGCTGTGTTTCTCCGACCCGTCGATCGGGGAAACCAAACTCGGTTCTTATGCGCTTTGTGGCTCGCTTTCCTCCGTTTCTTTAAGGCTTGCGAGATAGTCCCGCATCCGCGCGTTCAGTATGCGCAGCAGTTTGTGCATGCAGGCGTTTAGCGCCACTTTGAACGCCTTGCCGCGGCTCATCAGCCTCTCGTAAAACGCCTTGAGCTTCGGCTCACTGCGCGTCGCCGTCAACGCTGCCATGTACAGCACGTTTCGCACCGCCATCCTGCCGCCGACGCAGCCGCTTTTCCTCTCTTTCTCGCCGCTTTGGTGTGGCGGGGGCACGACCCCCACCAATAGCGCCGCTCGTTTGTGTGGCACTTTGCCCAATTCCGGCAACATCGACAGTAAGGTGGCACAGGTTATTTTGCCTACTCCTTTCATTTCACTCAGAATCTCGCCTTTACCATCAAATCCGTCGCGGTTGCTTTGGTAGATTTTTTTATCCAAAGCGGCTATCAGCTCGCCCAGGTGTTTAATCAACGCGACCACGCTCGCTTTTTGGCTGGCGTGGGTTTGTTCGAGGCGGTTTTTCTCCATCGTGCGCATCTCAACCAGTTGGCTGCGACGCTTGACCAATGCCTCAAGCGCTAGGGGCTGTTTACAATTCATGGTAACGAACTGATTCCATTAGGAATGCGCAAATAGCTTAAAATTAATATTTCTATTCAAAATCAATGTATTACGCTCAATTGTAAACACGCCCTAGCACTTCCTCGCTCAGCGGAACGTAGCACATGTCGTCGGCCATCTTTCTGCTATCCAATGCCTGGGCATAATCTGCCAGCATCTGGGCGTCGAGATGGTCTGTTTTGTTCAGAGAGAAGCTTCCGGCGTATTTATGCGTACGCTGCGGGTTGACGATGACGACACGTATGTCAGCCGCATGTAGCGCATTGGCTAATGGCGCTTCCAGCCCGCCGGTGCTTTCGAGTACGACGAGGTTAACGTGGTGTTTTTGCAGGTACTCAACGGCTTTGGCGTGGCCTTTTGCGGTGTTCGCCTCGGTCTTGGTCTTGTCTTGGCCATAGATGCCGATGACGATGCTTTTCTTAGCGACATCAATGCCGTCGTAGTTTTTAGGGTTCATCAAGAAACCTTCCTTGCATTCGGTTGTAGTTTTCAACTGTTCGGTTGTGTTGATGATGGCTGCCCGCTCGTGGACTGCAGATCGGATGTGCTAACCCAAGGGGCGGGACTGAGGCGGGCGGCCTGTTTGGTTGACATCGTATAGCCTTCCACCGAAAGTTTTGCACCATATCGTCTCGCCGTGCAGCCACGTATCACCTTCAGCATTGCTCTTTGTATAAAATTTTGAGTGTATCGCTATATATCGGATAAACATACAAGGGGCGGGGGTATTCGATTATCAACAACCCCTAGAGAAATTCATGCAGGGCGGCGCGGCGCAGCCATGGTGGGCATTCACCACCGAGCGCAAAGCACGCTGGCCGCAGTTATAGAAATCCCCGCCCACACACAAAAAAGCAGCGCCGATGGCGCTGTTTTTGTTCCTTAAAACGATTTACTAAACTCCAAATAGACATCCATATTGTGGTTGTCGTAGTAGAAGTGGTTACTGCGCGTTTTGTCCCAGGTGAAGGTCAGGCGCGGCGTGATGCCCCAGAAGTAGAGGTTGCGGTTCCAGATGCTCAGGGTGGCGCCAAATTCGTGGTCTTTGCGCACGATGCCGAAGAAATCCTTGCTGTCGTATTTGCGGTAGGCGAGGTTGCCGCTCAAACGGCTGGACATCCCCCAGCCCCATTCCTGCCCCCAGCCGGCGCTGATGCCGTAGCGCTTGAAGGCGTCCGAGCTGTCTTTTGCCTGGCTGCGCATGGCGTTGGTGCCGGCGAACCAGTATTGGCGCGCGTTTGGCGCAAAGAGAACGTTGAGGCTGCCGTAGTATTGGTCGCCATCCAGCCAGCGGCGCGCGTCGTGGTGTTTGTGCATTACCTGCATCGCGCTGCTCAGGCGCCAACGCGGCGTGAGCCAGTAGGAAACGTTGCCATCGACGCCGACGTTGGTGGCGTAGCCCTTGCTGGCGTAGATGCGGCGCTGTGCGAACGGCGTCAGGCTGATGTCCCAGCGCGAGTTTTGCCAACCCGCCCCAGCGCCAACGCGCAGGCGGAAGTCGTCGTATTTGTGCGCGTCCCAGAACCAGTCGGTGTTGATGCCCGCCTCGATTTGTCCGTAGAAGCCGTTTTTGATGGGAATGCGGCGCTCGGCGGAGAGGTCAAGGTGGATGCCGTGCGCGTTTTTCGGCGCGGGGAACGTCCATTTGCCGTTGCCCACCTGGCGTTCGCGCTGACGCGGCGCGGCGTTGATGTTGTTTTCGTGGCGGTAATAGCCGCTGGCGTTGAACGTCCAACTGCGGCGTTCGCGCAGGGTATCGAGCGCCTGGGTAACGATGTTGCGGATGTCTTCCGGCAGGTCGTCCGAACGCAGTTTTTCCAACTGACCGCGCGCGGCTTCGTCCTGGTGGTCGGCGAGTAGCGCCATCGCCAAATGCAGGCGCACCGGCTGCAAGCTGGGGTCTTCGGCAATCATCTCGCGCAGGCGGGCAATGGCACCGCTTAAGTCGCCATCGGCGCGCGCCTTCATCGCCTCGCCAAAGCGCAGCAGCATTTTGTCCTGCTTGTCGGCGGGCAGTTTTTTGTAAATGGGCAGCAGGCGGGCAACCGCTTCGGCGTCGCCGTTGATAATCGAGCTGTCCAAGGCGTTAGCGAGTAGCGCCGGGTCGGCGAGCAGGTCGGCTTCCGTTACTTCTATGACCCGTTCCTTGCGTTGCTGTGCCTGGTTTTTGTCTTCTACGGCATGTTCGGCGCTGTCCGGCAGACTGGCGTCCGGGGTGGCGGTTTCGCGCACCGGCGCGGGCGGGATAAATTGCGCACTGGCAAAGCCGCTGTAAAGGGCGAGGGAAATCAGGGGGATAAATCGCATTTTTGTATTCTCATTGCGGGCAAAATAGGGCGGCAAGTATATACACCTCACGCCGCTATTTCATGCGCTTTGCTTTTTCCTGCGAAGATTTACATACATGAAACCCGCTACCCTGTATGTATAGCCATCCCGCTGCCGCGACGCGCGTCCTATAATGCGCCAAGACCCACACCACATGAGGAACCGCCCATGATTCGCCCCCTGCACACCGCTTCCTGCGCCCTTGCCCTCGCCTGCCTGCCCGCTTTCGCCGCCGACAACGACAAGCGCGACGACATCCAGCCCACCGACCTCGTCCACATCCTCATCGGCGCCTATGAAGGCGCGGCGGATGCCGCCGAACGCAGCGGTCATCCCTTCGGCGAAGGTCGCCTCAGCCACGACGAACTCGCCCGCTTTGAGAGCAACTTCAAGCAAATCCAGCAAGGCCTGCAAGGCATCACCACCGCCGATGGCAGCATTGACGCCGACCGCGCCGCCGCCCTGCTCAACCAACTGCAAGACCAGCGCGGCGACGGGCGCACCATTGATTTTGTCCGCGCCCTCAACAAACTGCGCGAACTCGACAGCCAGCCAAACGGCCTTAGCCTCGATAATATTTTGAACCTCTTTGCCGCCAAAACACCGCGCGCCGCCGCCAACAACGGCGACACCTTGCTCGACACGCTGAAACTCGTCTATGCCGACCGCCAACTGGGCAGCGCCAACCCGGCACGCGAAGCCGACGCGCACCGCCTGCTCGACACGACTCTTGCCAGCGGCAACATTGACCCGCAGCGCCATGCGGAAATCGCCAGCCTGCTCGGCAAACTCGGCGCGCCCTACCGCGACGATTACCTCAAATGGCAGGCAACCCCGCCGCGCGTCGCCGTCCGCCCGCAAAGCAGCAGCGACCTCATCGACAAACTGACCCGCGACAACCCCGACCTCACCCCTGACCAGCGCGCCCGCATCCTGCAAATCCTGCGCGAACAGCAATGAGCGGCGCCTGCCCACAAAAAACCCCGCAGAAATGGGGAAAATTCCGCTATCATGCTAAGAAATCCACAAATACCCACAGGCGGCGCAGTGCCGCCTGCCCGCTTTCTTAACTCAAACAGGAGAACACTATGAAAATCATGGCAGTATGTGCGCACGGTCTCGGCAGCAGCTTTTTGATGGAGATGAACATCAAAAAGGCACTCGCCAAACTCGGCATTGAAGCGGAAGTCGCCCACTCTGACCTTTCCGTTACCGCATCAAACGATGCCGACCTGTTCGTCATGGGTGCGGACATCGTCGATAGTTCCAGCATCGAGCGCAGCAAAGTCATCGTCATCAACAACCTCGTCAGCGCCGATGAGTTTGAACGCAAGCTCGCAGTGTACTTCCACCACGACTAAGGGTGCGCCATGAAAGCCTTGCTTGATTTCATCGTCGATATACTGAAAGTGCCGTCCGTGCTGGTCGGCCTCATCGCCCTCATCGGCCTGATTGCGCAGAAAAAATCCGCCGCCGACACCATCAAGGGGACGATTAAAACCATCCTCGGCTTTATCGTCCTCGGCGGCGGCGCCAGCGTGCTGCTCGGCTCGCTTAACCCCTTCGGCGACATCTTTAAGCAGGCATTTAACGTGCAGGGCGTGGTGCCGAACAACGAAGCCATCGTCTCCGCCGCCCTGCAACAATACGGCACGGCGACTGCGCTCATCATGGCGTTCGGCATGGTGGCAAACATCGCCATCGCCCGCTTCACCCGCCTCAAATTCATCTTCC
>CAUVOF010000130.1:0-4967 GCA_963553325.1 uncultured Cardiobacterium sp. | reverse complement strand
TTGATGCGCGCGTAGAGGTCTTCGCGGAAGCGCCCTTCGCGCACGTCCGCGCGCAGGTCGCGGTTGGTGCCGGCGATGAGCTGGAAATGGCTTTCGCTTTCCTGGTCGCTGCCGACCGGGTAGAAGCGTTTTTCTTCCAGCGCTTTCAATAGCATCGCCTGTTCGTCCAGCCCCAGTTCGCCGATTTCGTCAAGGAAAAGCACGCCGCCATCGGCGCTTTTCAGGTAGCCATCGCGCTTTTCCACTGCGCCGGTAAACGCACCTTTTTTGTGGCCAAAGAGGGCAGAGGCCGCGCCGTCGCCGCGCAGGGTGGCACAGTTCACATCGACAAACACGCCGCGCACCTGGTGCCGCGCTTTTTTCAGCTCGTAAATCCGCCGCGCCAACATGGATTTGCCCGCGCCGGTAGGCCCGGTGAGGAGGATGGGCGAGGGCGAGTTGAGCGCCACTTGCTCAATTTCGGCAATCATGCGGTTAAACGCCAGGTTGCGCGTGGCAATGCCGCTTTTCAGGTAGCGCACCGCGTCGTCGCGTACCGCGGCGAGGCGGGCGGCGAGTGGGTCGTAGCGGGCAAGGTCAAGGTCGATGACTTCGTAAGTGCCGACGTCGCCACGCGCCATTTGCCGTTTTTGATTTTTCGGCGGCGCGGTTTGCAGCAGGACGCCGGGGATTTGCCGCGATTCGACGAGGAGAAAGAGGCAGATTTGCGCGACGTGCGTGCCGGTGGTGATATGCACCCAGTATTCTTCTTTTTCGGTATCAAAGGGATAGCTTGCCGCCCAATCGTGCAGGCGGGTATAGACTTCGCTGAAATCCCAGGGGTTGGCGAGTTCCATCTGCACGAGATTGACCGCGGTATGCGGCGCGCGGTCGCGGATGTCAGTGCGCACTAAATCGGCAAGTGGGCGGTATTTGTCGGCGTAGAAGAGTTCGATGCGGTCGAGGATGAGGTCGTTGCGCTGGTTCATGGCGACGTTTGGCCGCCATTTGAGCCAGCGCCCGTCGCCACCGCCGGCGTCAAGCTGCGTGCCGAGAAAGCTGATAACAACGCGGGTTTTTTTGGTCATGTGGGTTGTGGGTGGAGATGAGTAGTTTTTGTCACTATAGCAATCCATCGAAAGCTTCATACGGTGTTGCGCCGCTTCGCCGTACTAGCTGTACTGTCTTCAGCGGCGCGCCTTGTCTGAAACTTTCGGTGTATCGCTATACACTGGCAGGGCATTTTTACTACGGAGATTAGTTATGAGTCGGTCCAGCATGTATCAGTTCCGCATTGATGCGGAGGAAAAAGCGCGTGCTTTTGCGGTATTTGAGCGCTTGGGGATTAAGCCATCACAAGCGATTCGCTTGTTTTTGCGCCAGGTGAGCGTTACCCAGTCCATTCCTTTTGCGGTCAATCTGCCAAATGAAACGACGGTTGCGGCAATGGAAGCGGCACGGCGCGGCGAGGTAGAGCATTTTGCAACGCCGGAGGATTTGCTGAAAGCGCTTGACGCGGCAGATGAGGAATGAGGACGTTGGCGATGACCAAGCAATTCCGCCGCGACCATAAACGTTGCGGCGAATTGTCGGCGGGATGGATAGAGATTCTTTATAAATTGCTGAATGACGAGGCATTGCCGCCGCGCTGCGTTGATCATTCTTTGAGCGGGAATTGGCAGGATTTTCGTGATTGTCATGTCAAGCCGGATTTGGTGTTGATTTATCGCAAATACGATAACGTGCTGGAATTGGTGCGTTTGGGCAGCCATAGCGAGCTGAATCTATAAATGCTGTTTTAGGGCGTGGCGTTTGCCGCAACCCAATAGACCACCGCCAGTTTTTCTTGAGGGCGCGGGTAACGCCAGCCTTGCGCGCGGTAGGGGATTTCTTGGCGTTGCGCGCTGATGCCGCGTGCTTGTAGCCAGCGTTCCGCCTGGGCTTCGCAGGCGACGTCGTGTCCTGTGCCGTAAGTGCCGGTGCAGAGGATGGCGCCGTGTTCGCTCGCCCATGTCGGGTGCGGATTGACCAGCGCGGGCATGGCGTCCGGCACGCCGGGTAGGGCGCGCGGGTGTGTTGGCGAGAAGAAGGCAAAGGAGGCGCTTTCCGCCCAGGTGCCGCCGACCCATTGGAGGCTCGCGCCGGGGTGGTGTTCGGCAAAGGCGGCCTCGACCGCGGCAACCAGCGCTTGTCGCGAGTAGTAGTAGCTCGCTTTGCCGCGCAGCGCGGCTTGGCTGGCGTAGAGCGCGTTGCCGGCGAGGATGAGCAGGGCGAGGGCGGCAAGCGGGCGGCGCAGTTGCGGCCACAGCGACGCTTCTGACAGACGCGGCGCAAGCCACAGCGCGAGCAGCGCAGGCAGGGCGAACCACAGCGGGATGGCCCAGTGGGTTGTCAGGTGGATGCCGAGCAGCAGGTGCAGCATCAGGGTGATGGTGGCGGGGAAGAGGGTGAGGGCGACCAGCGGGGCGGTTGGCAGGGTAGGGCAGGGCGTCGCTTGTCGCGGCAGGCGGCGCCACAGCCAGGCGCAGGCGAGCCAGGGCACGCACCAGTAGTAGAAGGCGGAGAGGATGAAGGAGGTGCGCCGTGCTGTGCCGTCGCCGCCCGCGAATTTGCCGGAGAGGTAGTAGCGGAAGGGGAAGTCGTTTGACCATTCCCAGGCAAGATGCGGCGCGAGCAGCAGGATGAAGACGGCAAGCGCGAGGTACGGCCGCCGGTCGGCGTACCAGCTGCGCCACGGGCGGGCGAGTGAGATGAGAAAGAGGCTGGCGAGCAGCACGCCGGAGAAGTATTTGCCGAGCATGGCGGCGGCGGCGAGTGCGCCGAGCGCAACGCACCAGCCGTAAGCCGCACCAGGGCGGGCGGCGCGGAAGTAGGCGTATGCCGTCCACGGCCAGAGGGAGAGGAGCACGGTGTCGGCGTTGAATTTGCCGGCGAGGTTGGCGTAGGGAAAGCCGCCGAGGGCGAAGAGTAGTGCGAGCAGCAGGGCGTTGTTGCGTTGTCCGCCCGGCTGCGGCAGCCAGAGTGCGGCAAGGGCTGCGATGCCCAGCGCGCCAATGGCGGCGTTCGTGTAGGAGAGGAGGTAGTACGCCCACACTTCGGTCGGAAAGACGCTAAACCACAGGCGCACCAGCCAGGCGAAGAGCGGCGGGTGTTTGAAGGAACCCCATTCCCAGGTTTGCCCCCAGGCGTAGTTTTCGACCATGTCGCCATAGCTGTCGAGCGAGGGCGAGCGCAGCCATGACGCCAGCAGCCAAACGCCGATGTAGGTGGCAAGTAGCAGCGCCCAGATTCGTTTTGTTTTTCCTGACATTTGCCCGTTTCCTGTATGAAAAACACGGATTGTATATGCGGAAAGCGGGCGGAGCAGCGTTTTTATCCGTCGTTGCGTTTGCCAAGGCAACGTTTCATAAATGTGCATGTTTGTTTGTAACGCTTTTCCTTGACGCTAATGTTTTTGTAATGAATATTCACGCGATCCGGGATTTTTACGCGATTTTGTCGCAAATTTGGTAAGGAGGCATCGCGTTAACCTTACGGGAAGTTTGTTGGCTTGTAATGAAGTGGAAATGAAATTTTTCTTGCGGTAAGATTGACACACGCCAAGCTATAGCGTTAAGAAAAATAACCACATAGCTCGCGGTGTGTCGTAAGGCACGCAGGGAGAGCACCGCCTGTCAGCTCGCAGGAATTTCCCGCCAGGAAGGCTCTCAACAAGTTCAATCGCCAGGGGAAATATCCCACTGATGGCACTCATGACAACAGTAATTTCGAGGTAAATCATGGCCAAACAAATCGCTTTGACGCTAGCCAGGGTCCAGGGCAGCAGCAACAATGCAGACATCATTGATCAGGTCAGTATCAATACCGGCAACGGCGCACCGGTACACGTTCGCGCCGTCGATAACGTCTATTACCAGCTCACCGATTTAAGCACGCAGTACGGGCCGGAAAACATCATGACCGAGCGTGTCGGCAACGACCTGTACATTGCCTTTGAAGGCGAAAGTATCGAAAACCCCAGCCTGATTATCGACAACTACTACGGATTAAACCCGAATGGCAGCAAAAACCTGCTGGTCGGGCAGCACGAAAACGGCTCGTTCTACCCCTACATCCCGGAAACCGCGCAACAGTCTGATGCGGTGCACATGCTCGCTGACCACGTCGCCGCAGGACAGGCGCTTGGCGGCGATTCCAGCTTTGCCGGCATCGTTCCGGTTGAAAGCGGTGCCGCTGGTGGCGGCTGGAGCCCGTGGGCAATCCTTGGCGGCATCGTGGCACTTGGCGGTCTGACCGCACTTGCCATTGCCGCACGCAACCACGACAGACACAAAAAACACCACGACGACAACCCGCAACCGAATCCGCCGTCGCCCAATCCGCCGCCGCCCGGTACAAAAGATATCGCCCCGCCGATTGTCGCCAAAGACACCGCCAACAAAGGCGGCGTTACCGTTACCCCGAACAGCAGGGCGACAATCCTTGAAGTCAAATACACCGACGAAAGCGACAAAGACCACACCCTCACCGTCCGCAAAGGCACAAACGGCAAATGGGTAGCCGATGGCACACTGCCGCCCGGCGTTACCATCGACCCCAACACCGGCAAAGTAACGCTCGCCCCGGATTCCGTGAAAGACGGTTCAAACGTTACCGCCAAAAACGGTGATGGCACCAATACCAGCATGAATAGCACTGTGGTGGCAGATAACGACGTGGATAACAACACGCCGAATCCGAACCCCAATCCGAACCCGAACCCGAACCCGAACCCCAATCCGAACCCGAACCCCAATCCGAACCCGAACCCGCCAACCAACGTCAAGCCGAATGCCGCAGCCGATACCGGCAAGGGCGAAAAAGGCAAACCGGTCGAAGTAGATGTCCTGGCAAACGATAGCGATCCGCAGGGCAACCAAACCATCGACAAGACCAGCGTCAAACTGATTGACCCGGCAACGGGTGCGAAAGTCACCACCCTGAAAGTC
>CAUVOF010000129.1:0-5362 GCA_963553325.1 uncultured Cardiobacterium sp. | reverse complement strand
AACGGCAAACGCCTGCTGTTCCGCGCCTGCCCGCCGCTGCGCGGTCTTGAGCAAGCCTACCGCCGCTTTCCCTATTGGCCGCGCTGGCTGCTGGCAGACATTACCGTCATCACCCTCAGTATCGACAACGACGCGACCACGCCTGCCACCATCCTTTGGCTCATCATTCGCGCCTTTTACCTCCTCTGGCAATACAAGCGGGTCATCGCCGCGCAAACGCCGCCTGCCTTTGTGCCGTCGCGCAGCCTGCTGCTATTTATCGCCCTTGCCTGGCTCGCCTTAAGCGCGCTCACCCTGGTGCCGAACGGCGACCCCGAACTCTTGCCCGTCGCAATCGTTTGCAGCATCGCTCTTTATCTCTTCTGCTGGTGGCGCGTACCCGCCGATAACATCACCGCGCGCCGCGCCTTCCTCGACCAAGGCGCGTTCACCATTCCCGCCGCTTTCATGTTTGTGAATAGCGACATGCCGACGCCCTGGCCGCTCATCATCTGCCCGCTGCTGGCGCTAACCCTCGGCTACCATTACCGCTGCTATGCGCTGCCCCGTCCGCTGCGCTGCCTCGAACCGCTGTGGCAAACCCTCGCCCGTTTCGCCCTGCTCGCCATCCATCTGCTCAACGCCACTGGCATCGGCATCTTCGCCTTGCGCATCTATCAAGACAGCGGCGAATGGACGATGACCGCTTTTATCCTGCTCTGCCTGCTGCACGCCATCGCCAGCATTGAGTACCACCTGAAACACCCCGCCTGACCAAGGATTCCCATGACCGCCGCCGGGCTGGCATCCTGCGCTACCTGCTCATCGTTTTCCACTATGCAAGCTAAAACCCCATGAACTGCTGGCAAATCCTCGGCATCGCGCCGACTTCCGACGAAGCCACCATCAAACAAGCCTACGCCGCGTGCATCCGCGAACACCGCCCCGACCGCGACCCGGAAGGTTTTCGCCGCGTCCGCGCTGCTTATGAAGAAGCATTGCGCCAGCGCGAATTTATCCGCCCGCGCCACGAGAAAAAGCGTCGCCGCGAGGCAGATGCGCCCAGCACACGCCCCGAACCGCCGCAAAATCCGCTTGCTAACAGCTATTACGGCTACACCGCCACCCTGCCGCCGGAAATCAGCGAAACCCTGCGCGAGCCGGAAAACGTCGCCTATCTCAACTACAGCGCCACCAACGAACGCGAACCCGCACCGCATGATTACCTCGACCGCTCCGCCGCCAGCGAACGCGAACCCGCACCGCATGATTACCTTGACCGCCCGGCAGATGCACAAGAAAACCCCGCCGCGCTGCTTGCCCGTCTGCAAGCTGCCTGGGAAACTGCCGCCAGCGATGCAGCACTGCTCGTTGTGTTGCAAGAACAAGCGAATGAGCCGGCGCTGCAACACATCGACCTGCGCAGCGATTACCTCTTCGCCCTGCGCGACTGGCTTATCGCCGCTGCACCGCTGCCGCAGAGTACCGTTTGGGCGGGCGAACGCTACCAATTGCAGCACGACCAGCACAGCAAATTCCGCCGCGTCTATCTCGCCGCGCTGCTCGCCCGTCTGCAAGCTGCCTGGGAAACTGCCGCCAGCGATGCAGCACTGCTCGTCGTGTTGCAGGCGCAAAGCGTGAGCGTGGAAGCGCAAAATATTGATTTCCGCCTCGACTATACCGCCGCCTTGCAAGCCTACATTGCCGCGCACGCCTATCCACACAGCCGTCTCTGGGTACAAAACCGTTACGGCTTGCGCGAGCCTGATAGCCGTCGTCGCCTCGCTGACCTTATTCTCACCGGCGGCGACCCCGACGCGCGCGACAGCTTGTTGGCACACCACTATCCGGCGCTTGCTGCCTGGTTACAGCGCAATCCATTACTGCGCTGGTGCGCGCTCTATAGCCATTGGGCGCGCGACGACCGCGTTGCCATCGAGCAGAACTGGCAACACCTGCAAGATGCACTGCCCGATGTGCCCCTCGCCACATTTCTCGCCACCTGGCCTGCACTACGCGCCTTGTGCGCGCCGTGGCGGCAGATACTTATCAATGCTCAGGCATTTATCGACATTTTCTTCTGCCTTATCGTGTTGCTGCTTGGCTTTCTTGCCATCGTGATGCTGGGTGGCGCTATCCTTGTCATCTCTGCTTTGACCATTAAATACGGCTATGGCTTGAGTATCTTCACCGCCGCTGGCATAGCCCTCTACCACCTGTACCACTACCTGAAACCATGACCACAATCCCCATGACCGCCGCCGACTTCCTCGCCGCCCGCCTGCCCGCCCGCCTTGAGCCTGCCGCCCTCGGCAGCGCCTACGCGCCTGCCAACATCGCCCTCGCCAAATATTGGGGCAAACGCGACCACGCGCTGAACTTGCCGGTAAACGGCAGCCTTTCCATCTCGCTTGGCGCGCTTGGCACGCATACCGTCGTTTGCGCCGCCGAACGCGACAGCCTCCGCTTGAACGGCGTAGCAGCCGCACCAGACAGCGTTTTGCACCGCCGCACCTTCGCCTTCATCGACCTGTGGCGACGCGGCGAGGCGCAACCGCTGCACATCGACACGCGCAACACCATCCCCACCGCCGCCGGGCTGGCATCAAGCGCCTCCGGCTTCGCCGCGCTCACCCTGGCGCTCGCCCGCTACTGGCAGCTCGACCTCGCGGACAGCGACCTCTCCGCCATTGCCCGCCTCGGCAGCGGCAGCGCGGCGCGCTCGCTCTGGCATGGATTTGTCAAATGGCAACGCGGCACGCGCGACGACGGCAGCGACAGCCACGCCGCCCCGCTTGCCAGCGACTGGCAAGAACTGCGCATCGCCCTCATTGAAATCGACGGCGACACGAAAAAAACCGCAAGCGGCGACGGCATGAACCACACCACCGCTACCAGCCCGCTTTATGCCGCCTGGCCAGCGACGGCGGCAGCCGACCTCGCCGCGATTGAGGCCGCCATCCACGCGCGCGACTTCCGCACCCTCGGCAGCGTCGCCGAGGCGAACGCGCTCGCCATGCACGCCACCATGCTCGCCGCGCGTCCGGCACTCTGTTACCTGCAAGCGCAAACCCTCGCCACCCTGCAACGCCTGTGGCAGGCACGCGCCGACGGCCTCGACATCTACGCCACCATCGACGCCGGGCCGAACGTGAAAATCCTCTGCCGCGCCGATGACGAGGCGGCGGTGCGCGCCATCTTCCCGCAGGCGTTGTGGGTCAATCCCTTTATTGATGCGACGGCGCAGGGGTGAAATTGTGCGTTTTCGTGCGCCTCAACGCACTTTATCTGTCTTCAGCGTTTTGTAACGGTGCGCCAAAGCGTACCCTATGGCAGCTGAAGGCAGTAGTAGGTCGGGCATTTATGCCCGAACTTTTGCGAATGGGATTTGTCGGGCATAAATGCCCGACCTACGGGCGCAAGGATGAGCATTTTGGCTAACGCGGCCGTTTACATACAGGGTAGCGGGATTCGTGTATGTATAACGGTTCAAAAGATTCAGCGGTGCACCTTGTCTGAAACTTTCGGTGGATGGCTATATAAATGGAAAAACCCGCCTTACGGCGGGTTCTTGTTGTTCGCGTTTTATTTGAACATCCCCTGCTCGGTGAGGCGGGCGAGGGTTTCTTCCCACTGCGCCGCGTCGTCTTTGTTGGCAAGGACGGCGTTGAGCGCCTCATATTGCAGCGGCAGACTGGCGATGCGTGCTGCCAGTGTTTCCGGCAAGCCGAGGCTTTGCCAGCGCGCTTTGTCGCGTGGGCGGCTTTGTCCGTGCTGTTTTTCTGCGCTGTCCAGCAGGGTGTGGCTGCGCGTTTTCAGGCGCGCGGTCGTCGCTTCGATGTCGTCGCTAGCGACGTTGTGGCGGGCAAGGCTTTCGATGCTGCGCTCTAAATGGTCGCGGATGCGCAGTTCAAGTTCGTTTTGCAGGGTGGCGGGGACGCGGTTGTCCTGCGCCTCTATCTCTTGCCACAAGGCGGCAGCGTCGTTGATGTCGCGCGCGATGCTGTAGTGGTTAACGAGCGCTGGGATGTTGCCGCTCGCTTGGCTGGCGCGCCAAGTGCCGCTAATGCCGAGGCGGTTCACCAGGTCGTTGGTGAGCCAGGTGCTGGTGATTTCGCGGTGCAGGCGGTGCGTGGTCATGTATTTGCTGTATTTTTCCGCGAGTTGTGCCGGGAAGTAGTGGCGCAGGCTTTGTTGGTAGTAGGGCGCGTCCGGCAGCTTTGAGGCGAGCAGGTGGTCGTAGAGCCACATTTTGCTGTAGGCGAGAAGCACGGCGAGTTCGGGCGCGGTCAGGTTTTCGCTGGCGTCGTTGCGCTGCGCGAGGCTGTCGTCGTCCGGCAGGTTTTCGATGGCGCGGTCGAGGCGTTCTTCGCCTTCGAGGTGGCGCATCAGCTGGGCGTAGTCGTCGAGGTTTTCGCGGTGGGCGAGGGCAAGGCTGATGGTCTGCGGTTGCAGGTAGTTTTGTCGCAGGACGTGCGCGGCGACGCTGTCGGTCATGTCGGCAAGTAGTTGGTTGCGCGCGGCAAGGTCGAGTTCGCCCGCCTCTATCGCCTGGTTCAAGAGGATTTTGATATTGACTTCGTGGTCGGAGCAGTTGACGCCGCCGGAGTTGTCAATGGCGTCGGTGTTGAGGCGCACGCCGTTTTGTGCGGCTTCGATGCGGCCGCGCTGGGTCATGCCAAGGTTGCCGCCTTCGCCGATGATTTTCGCGCGCACGTCGCGGCCGTCGATGCGCAGGCCGTCGTTGGCGCGGTCGCCGACTTGCGCGTGGGTTTCGTCGCTGCCTTTGATGTAGGTGCCGATGCCGCCGTTCCAGATGAGGTCAACCGGCGCTTTCAGCAGGCGGTTGATGAGTTCGGTCGGGGTGAGGCGGTCTTCTTCGATGGCAAAGGCGGCTTTCATTTCCGGGCTGATGGCGATGGTTTTGTCGCTGCGCGCGAAGACGCCACCGCCTTTGCTGATGAGCGCGGCGTTGTAGTCTGCCCAGGTCGAGCGCGGCAGGCGGAAGAGGCGTTCGCGCTCTTGCAGGCTCGCGCCCGGGTCGGGGTTGGGGTCGATGAAGATGTGCAGGTGGTTGAAGGCGGCGAGCAGGCGGGTGTTTGCCGAGAGCAGCATGCCGTTACCGAAGACGTCGCCACTCATGTCGCCGATACCGATGGCGGTGAAGCTGTCTTCGTGCTGGATGTTTTTGCCGAGCAGGCGGAAGTGGCGCTTCACCGATTCCCAGGCGCCGCGCGCGGTGATGCCCATGCCTTTGTGGTCGTAGCCCGCCGAGCCGCCGGAGGCGAAGGCGTCGCCGAGCCAGAAGTTATATTCGGCGGCAATGCCGTTGGCGATGTCGGAGAATTTGGCGGTGCCTTTGTCGGCGGCGACGACGAGGTAG
>CAUVOF010000128.1:0-5364 GCA_963553325.1 uncultured Cardiobacterium sp. | reverse complement strand
ACAACCACGAGCGCCCACACGAGGCGCTCGACATGGACACCCCGGTAAGCCGCTATCGCATCAGCCCGCGGACGATGCCGGCCGTGCTGCCAGCGATTGAATACCCCAGTGGTGATTTAGTGCAAACGGTACATCCTGGTGGCTGGATTTTGCTGCAAGAACAAAGAGTTCACGTCGGCACGGCGCTGGTCGGATTACCGGTCGCATGCCGGCCGAAGCAGGGTAGCGAAGGGGCGTTTGACCTGTACTTTTGCCACCAAAAAATAGGAGAAACCACCGCGTCAAATTCACCGCCAAACGAAGGCTGATAGACTATGACCGACTGTTACCCATGTCCGCGCACATGTGTTACCTATGTCTCCGCACACCTGTTACCCATGTGTCCGGTCTGTACAGAAACGCGTATGTAAATAGGGATCGTAGGTTGGGTTAGCCCGAAGGGCGACTGGAACAGCTCGCGCAGCGACAAGCATTGCTCGCATAGCGAGAGAGACCCAACAACTTTATAGTTTCTGTTGGGTTACGGCTGCGCCTAACCCAACCTACGATAATTGGCGTTTTATAGCCATCCACTCAAAATTTTACACAAAGAACAACGCTGAAGGTGATACGTGGCTACATGGCGAGACGACATAGTGCAAAACTTTCGGTGGAAGGCTATACATACAGGGTAGCGGGGTTCGTGTATGTAAACGGCTTCAGTAGGTATCGAGGCGAATCCGGCCAGCTTTGGCGAAGCGCTCGCAGGTGCGGCTGCCAAGCAGTTCGCGCAGGGTGTCCATCGCCCCCGCGCCGATTTTGTCCGCGCTGCCGCAGATGTAGATGACCGCACCCGCGTCCAGTTGTGCCAGCAGGCGTTCGCGGTGGCTCACCAGGCGGTGCTGCGCGTATTCGCGCACCGCGCTGCGGCTGTAGGGGCGGTCAATCCAGTGGATGATGCCGTCTTCTTTGTATTTTTCCAGGCAGGAAGCGTAGATGCGGTCGTGGTCGGGGTCGCGTTCGCCGTAAATGAGCCAGTGTTTGAGACCGTGTTCGCCTGCCGGGTAGCGCGCTTCCATGCGGGCGAGGATGCCGAGAATGCCAGCGAGACCGCTGCCGCTGGCAATGAGGATGAGCGGGCGCGGTGCGTCCGGCAGTTCGGCGGGGTGATGGGTGAGGGCGCGGATTTTTACGCGCTCGCCAAGTTGCAGGGTTTCGGTGAGGTAGTGCGAACCGGCGCCGGGCGTGCCGTCCGGGTGGGTTTGCAGGCGGATGATGAGGTCAAGGCCGCGCGAGCCGTCTGGGGCGATGCCAGCGACGCTGTATTGGCGGCGCAGTTCGCCGCTTTCCTGCGGGATGGTGATTTCGATAAGGGCGGTGTCGGCGTCGATGGTTGGGCAGTCCAGGCGCAGGTGGTAGAGCGGCTGCGCGCCGGCGGGGTTTAGGCGGCTACGGCTGCTGAGGGTGGCATCCACGCTTGCCGGTTGTGCGGCGACGGCGAGGGTGGTGTGCAGCGCTTCGCCGAGTTGTTGTTGCCAGGCGGCGATGGTTTGCGGGTCGAGGTTATCGACGGTGGTAACGGGGCTGGCGCGCGTCGCGCCGAGGCGTTGTAGTTCGTCGTCGAGCGCGTGGCCGTAGGCGCAGTAGTGCGGGTAGCGTTTGTCGCCGAGGGCGAGCAGGTGGTAGCGCGTGTTGGCAAGCGGCGCGCTGTGTTTTTTCAGGCTGCGGGTGAAGCGGATGGCGTTGTCCGGCGCATCGCCATCGCCGGTGGTGCTGGCGATAAAAATGAGGGTTTTGTCGGCGAGCGCCTTGATGGGCTGCTGCGTGTGCCAGGCGTCCAAGCTGTGCGCGCTGGTGTTGAGGCCGCTGGCGAGGTTTTGCGCGAGGGTTTCTGCTTGTCCGCCCTGGCTGGCGTAGAGGACGAGCAGGTCGCTGTCGTTGCTGCTTTGGCGCGGGCGGCGCTGCCACAGCCAGATGAGCCAGGCGAGGGTTTGGGCGGCGATGAGGGTGTAGGCGAGGATGGGGTTCATGGTGGGATTGGGTTGGATTGGCGAAAGTGGTTTGGGTTAGGCGGTGAGCGGGTTTACCCCCACCCCAACCCGCCCCCGCTGCGGACGCTGGCGCGTCCTGCGGGGGCGGGGGTATTCGGGGTCAGTAATGGATGGCGAGCAGGATGATAACGAGCGGCAGGGTGATGCCGGTGCTTGTCCACAGCCAGGTGCTGCTGCGCTGTTTGCGGTAATAGACGAGCAGCGCCAGGCCGCTTAGGGCGACGACGAGGGTGAGGATGGCGAAGGCGTCCATGAATAGCCGCCAGAAGGCGGGCGCGTGCCGCCCTTTGTGCAGGTTGTTGAGCAGCGAGACGATGCCGTTTTTTTGTTCGTGGTAGGCGACGGTGCGCGCTTCGCTGTCGATGGTCAGGCTCGCTTCGCTGCCGGGGCCTTCGTATTCGAGCAGGATTTCCGGCGCTTCGATTTTCATTTGGTAGGCGCTAAGCGGGTGCGGGCTGCGCGCTGCCAGCCAGGCGGTGAGCGCCGGGGCAAGGGCGGGCATGGGGGCGTTCGGGTCGTCGCTCAGTTCCGGTAGCGGCAGTTCGTCCGGCAGGGTGTATTCCTGGTCGAATTGTCGCGGCTCTTGTTCAAACCATTTGCCGTGGTTGAGCATGAAGCCGGTGGCGGCGAAGAAGGTCAGGGTGGTGAGGACGAAGGCGCCGATGACCCAGTGGGCAAGGCGCATCAGGCGGAAAAAGGTTTGGGACATGATGGGGTTAGGTGGTGGAAAAGGGCGGCAAGGGTACGGGAAAGGCCGCTGTTTTTCCAGCCATCTATTCTAAAAACCGCGGATCAACATCCACCGCGACGCGCACGCGGAAGGCCTTGCCCTGCGCCTGCAACCAGGCGGTAAGCTGCGGCAGTTCTTTTTGTAACGCCGCCTTGTTTTCTGCCTGGGCGAGCAGGTGGGCGCGGTGCTGCCCGTCTTTGCGCGGCATGACGGCGGGCGCGGGGCCGAACCATTGCCAGTTCTGCCCGATGCCCGCCTGTTGTGCACCCTCACGGGTGAAGGCGAGGGTTCGCAGGGCGCGTTCGGCGTCCGTGTGGCGGGCGAGCAGCGCCACTTGCGCGCCATGCGGCGGCAGTTGCGCGCTTTGTCGTTCGGCGTAGAGGCGGCGCGCGGTGTCTTCGTAGGGGCTGTGGAAGACGGCGAAGACCGGGTGCTGCGGCTGGCGTGTCTGTATCCAGATTTGTCCTTCGCCTTCGCGCCCGGCGCGGCCGCCGACCTGGACGAGCATTTGCGCCAGGCGTTCTTCGCTGCGATAGTCGGGGCTGTAGAGCGCCTGGTCGGCGTCGATGACGGCGACGAGGTGCAGGCGCGGGAAATGATGCCCTTTGGATAGCCACTGTGTGCCGAGGATGATATCGACTGCGCCCGCCTGTACTTGTGCCAGCGCCGCTTCGAATTGGCGGCTGGTGGTGTAGGCGTCGCTGTCGATGCGCAGGATGCGCGCCTGCGGGAATTGGCGGGCGACGCTTTGTTCGAGGCGCTGGGTGCCGAGGCCGAGCATTTGCAGGGCGTCGCTGTGGCAGGCGGGGCAGCGCGTTGGCAAGGGCTGCTGACGGCCGCAGTGGTGGCATTGCAGTTGGCGCGCGGCGGTGTGCACGGTGAGCATGGCGTCGCAGGCATCGCAGGCGGCGTGCCAGTCGCAGGCGTCGCAGCGCAAGAGCGGCGCGTAACCACGGCGGTTGAGGAAAAGCAGGGTTTGTCCGCCGTTAGCGAGGGTGCGGCGCATGGTACGGATGAGTTCGTGGCTGAGGCCACCGCTTGCCGCCGCGCCATCCATGTTTTCGAGATGGATAACGGGCGGGGTGCTGGTCGCGGCACGCGCGGGCAGGCGCAGATGCTGCCAGTTGCCGCGCCAGACTTGGTGGTAGCTTTCCAGCGAGGGCGTTGCCGAGCCGAGCAGGATGGGGATGCCCGCCTGCTGTGCGCGTTTCAGCGCAAGGTCGCGCGCGTGGTAGCGGAAGCCGTCCTGCTGTTTGTAGGCGGCGTCGTGTTCTTCGTCGATGATGATGGCGCGCAGCGCCGCGAAGGGGGCGAAAACGGCAGAGCGTGTGCCGACCAGCACTTGCGCGTCGCCGGCACGCACCGCCAGCCATTGTTCGAGGCGGGCGCCGTCGGCCAGCGCCGAGTGATGCACGGCGACGCGGCTGCCGAGGCGGGCGGCGAGACGCGCGGCGAGGGTTTGCACCAGGCCGATTTCCGGCACGAGCAGCAGCACTTGCCCGCCGCCTGTGGTGAGACGCTCTATCCAGCGGATGTAGATTTCCGTTTTGCCGGAGCCGGTAACGCCATCGAGCAGCGTCGCGGCAAAGCCGCTATCCGGCAGGGCGGCGAGGACGGCTTCTTGTGCGGCGTTCAGCGTCGGTGCAGTAGCGGGCGCGGCAGCGAGTCCCTGCCAACGGGCGCGTGCTGCAATCCAGCCGCGTTTTTCCAAATCACGCAACCAGCTCGCGCTGCAATGGTGCGCGGCGCGCAGCGCGGCTTCGTCGAGTTCGCTTTCATTAAGCGCCTTGAGAACAGCCGCCTGTTTGCCGCCGAGGCGTCCGGCAAGCGCTTCGCGGCCAGCGGCGGTGATGCGCCAGGCGCGTGGCAGTTCGCGCGTTGCCGCCCGCCCCTCGCGCAGCAGTTTCGGCAGCGCCGCCTGCACCACCTCGCCCAGCGGGTGCTGGTAGTAGCGCGCGGCAAAATGCAGCAGCTTGAGCAGCGGCGCATCTAGCAGCGGCGCGTCGTCCAGCACGCGCGCGACCGTCTTCAGCGTGCCGTCGTCTGTCGCCTCGCTACAGCTAACAACCACACCAATCAGCTGCCCACGACCAAACGGCACCAGTACGCGCGCACCGACCACGACCGCTTCATCGCACAAATAATCGAAACTGCCCATGAGCGGCCGCGGCACGGCGACGCCAACCCGCATCAGCATTGGTTCAGCACCACAAAATGGCTAACATATAACATCACTCGCACCATACACCCCATGAACCCCCTGATTACCCTTAGCGACATCGCCTTCAGCGCCAACGGGCGCGACATTCTACACGACATCAATTTCAGCATTGGCCGCGACCAAATCCTCACCATCGTCGGGCCGAACGGCGCCGGCAAAAGCACATTACTCTCGCTCATCCTCGGCCACAACCGCCCGACGCGCGGCACGATTACCCGAGCCAAAGGGCTGAAAATCAGCTTCGTGCCGCAGAAATTCCACCCGCCTGCCGACCTGCCGATGACCGCGCGCCGCTTCCTGCGCGACATCCCGCAAGCGGCAAAAAGCCTGTGGCTGACGCGGCTCAACATCGCCCACCTGCTCGACACGCCGCTGCAAACCCT
>CAUVOF010000127.1:0-5403 GCA_963553325.1 uncultured Cardiobacterium sp. | reverse complement strand
GCGCGTCCCCGCCATCCTCGCCGACATGCAGGCGCACACCAACCCCGGCGGCTACAACCTCATCGTCTCGGCGATGGACACCGCCGACTACCCCTGCCACATGCCGTTTTCCTTTACCTTCCGCGAAAACGAACTGCGCGACTACTACGCCGGCTGGGAATTTATTACCTACGAAGAAGCGCCGGGCAACATGCACGCCACCGACGCGCAGGGCAACCCCATCCGTCTCAAATTCGTCACCATGCTCGCGAAAAAGCCGGGCTAAACGCGAGAACCGCCGATGATTACCTCAAACGAATACCTGAAACGCTGGCGCCTCATCCTCGGCCGAGACGCCGAAGAAAGCTGCGGCGGCCTGGGCAGCGCCGAAATCCGCATGGACAAAGCGCTCGCCGCCCTCTACGACGATGATGCGAGCGAGCGCCGCGGCGGCCTTGGTGCGTCCGCGCCGAAAGTCAGCACCTGGCTCGGCGACATCCGCGAATACTTCCCGCAGTCGGTGGTGCAAATCATGCAAAAAGACGCGATAGAGCGCCTCAGCCTCACCTCGCTGCTCACCGAAAAAGAAATGCTGGCGAACGTTACCCCTGACGTACATCTCGTCGCTACCCTGATGAGCTTGAGCCGCGTCATCCCGGAAAAAAACAAGGCGCTGGCGCGGCAAATCGTGCAGCGCGTGGTGGACGAGCTGATGAAAAAACTGCAAGCGCCAACGCAGCAGGCGGTACTTGGCGCGCTCAACCGCGCCACGCGCACGCGCAACCCGCGTTACCGCGAAATCGACTGGCACCGCACCATCCTGAAAAACCTGAAGAACTACCAACCGGACTACCAAAGCATCATCCCGGAAGTGCGCATCGGCTACGGGCGCAAGCGCAAAGCAGTGCGCGACCTCATCCTCTGCCTTGACCAAAGCGGCTCGATGGGCACATCGGTCATCTATTCCGGCATCTTTGGTGCGGTGCTTGCCAGCCTGCCGGCGCTACAAACGCGCATGGTGGTCTTCGATACCTCGGTGGTCGATTTAAGTGACCAAATCAGCGACCCGGTGGAACTGCTTTTCGGCGTACAACTCGGCGGCGGCACCGACATCGACCGCGCCCTTGCCTACTGCCAAAGCCAAATCACCCGCCCGACCGACACCACCCTCGTCCTCGTCACCGACCTCTACGAAGGCGGCAACGAACGGCGGATGCGGCAGCGCATGGCAGAGCTTGTCGCCAGCGGCGTGCAGTTCATCGTCCTGCTCGCGCTCAACGACGACGGCGCGCCGTTTTACGACCAACAAAACGCCGAATACCTTGCCAGCCTCGGCGTCCCTGCCTTTGCCTGCACCCCTGACCAGTTCCCCGACCTGATGGCAGCGGCGCTGAACAAGCAGGATTTATCGCTGTGGGTAGCGGAAAACGTCAAAAAATAGCGCTCCTAACATTGCCCTAAAAGACGCGCCCTAGAATGCGCGCCATCGGCAGCAAACACGCCGCCGTGTGAACCCAAAAACCTTCAGGAGTTAGCAAATGAAAAAAACCTTCCTCGCCACCCTCGGCCTCACCGCCCTGATGAGCAGCAGCCTCGCCCTCGCCGACCACGACCACAAGCATGGCGGACACAAATTCGGCGGCCCGCGCAAAGATATGGTTGCCCTCGAACAAAGCAAAATTAGCGCGACCGAAGCCATTGCCATTGCCGAAAAAGACACCAGCGCGACCGCCGACAACATCGAACTCGACCTGCGTCGCGGCAATGCCGTCTATGAAATCGACCTGCACGACGACAAACAGGAATACGAAATCCGCGTCGATGCGGTCAGCGGCGAAATCGTCGCGCGCAAAAGCGAGTACGAAGACAAACTGCCGCGCCGTGGCAGCATCACCATCAGCCAGGCGATAGAAACCGCTGAGCGCGAAACCAAAGCGAAAACCGTCGAAGCAGAATTGGACGGTAAACGCAGCGGCCTGGTTTATGAAATCGAGCTGATTGGCAGCGATGGCACTCGCTACGACGTCGATATCAGCGCCGATGACGGCAAAGTGCTGCGCAACAACGAGAAAAAACGCCCGCACATGGGCAAAATGCCGCCACCAGAGGCAAAAGAGGGACAAACCCCGCCACCACCGCCTGCGGCACAATAAACCGCCCTTACCGCGAAATACGCCAACCGCCGCCCGCTTTATGCGGGCAGCATTGTTTTTAGCGTCTGCTTAAAACTTGCGCGCCATGCGCCACGCACTTGAAAAACAATGCGCAAATAACCCATTAAAAACAAAGCGCATTAAAAAGTCTTCAGAAAGCCGTACATTGCCAAGCACCGGCAAAGCGATTACATTGCCCCGGCTTTTTCGCAACCTATCCATTGAAATAGACCAGGAGACTACATGAAAAAGACCTTGTTCACCTTAGCCGCGCTGCTTGCCTTAAGCGCTTGTTCATCCAAAAACGAAGTCGCGGAAGAAACCGCGCCAGTTGCCGAAACGCCGGTTGCAGCCGTCGCACCCACACCGATTGAGCCGCATTGGTCGCGCCCGAATACCAGCATCGCCGAAACCGCGCAGCAAATTGGCCGCTGCGAATACGATGTCGGCATGAATACCAACATCGCCGACAGCAAGCGCCGCGATATGTTTGACGCTTGCATGAGAAAAGACGGCTATACCTGGGTCGAATAACCCGATAGCCATGAACGAATAAGACAGCCGCGAGGCTGTCTTTTTTATGCGCTGGTTTTATAGGCCGAGTTCGCTCCAAATGCGGTCAATCTTCGCCACCGTCTCCGGGTCGGGCTGGATGGGGCGCCCCCAGTCGCGGCTGGTTTCGCCCGGCCATTTTGTCGTCGCGTCCAGCCCCATTTTGCCGCCGAGGCCGCTGGTTGGGCTGGCAAAATCGAGATAATCAATCGGCGTGTTGTCGATGAGCAGGGTGTCGCGTACCGGGTCGGCGCGGGTGGTGAGCGCCCAGATGACGTCCTGCCAGTCGCGGCAGTTGATGTCGTCATCGACGATGATGAGGTATTTGGTGTAGCTGAATTGGCGCAGGTAGCTCCAGCAGCCCATCATGATGCGCCGCGCGTGCCCGGGATATTCTTTTTTGATGCTGACCACGGCGATGCGGTAGGAGCAGCCTTCCGGCGGCAGGTAGAAATCGACGATTTCCGAAAACTGCTTTTGTAGCAACGGGATATAGACTTCGTTCAAGGCGGCGGCGAGGATGGCGGGCTCGTCCGGCGGTTTGCCCAAATAGGTGCTGTGGTAGATGGCACCGTCGCGCAGGGTGGCGCGTTCGATGGTGAGCACGGGGAATTCTGCCTGGCTGTTGTAGTAGCCGGTGTGGTCGCCGTAGGGGCCTTCGATGGCGGTGTCTCCGGGGTAGATGTGCCCTTCGAGGATGATTTCCGCGCGCGCGGGCGCGTGTAGGCCGCTGGCGAGGCGCACCAACTCGCTACGCGCGCCGCGCAAGAGTCCGGCGAAGCGGTATTCGCTCAGGGTGTCCGGGATGGGGGCGACGGCAGCGAGTAGCGTCGCCGGGTCGCAGCCGATGGCAACGGCAACGGGAAAGGGGCGGTCGGGATGTGCTTGGCAATGGGCGCGGTAGTCGAGTGCGCCGCCGCGATGGGCGAGCCAGCGCATGATGACGCGGTTTTTGCCGATGGGCTGTTGGCGGTAGATGGCGACGTTTTGTCGCGGCAGACGTGCGCTTTGTGTGATGACCAGCCCCCAGGTGATGAGCGGCGCGATGTCGCCCGCCCAGGCGTGCTGGATGGGCAGGCGGGCAAGGTCGATGTCGTCGCCGCTTAAGACGGTGTGCGCGCCGGGGAAGGTGTCGAGGAAATGCGGCGTCATGCACCAGATGTCTTTCGCCAGGCGTACTTTGCCGAGGGCATCGACGAGGCTGTCCGGCGGCGCGGGCTCTTTCAGGTTGGCAAGCTGTTTGCCAATGTCGCGCAGGCGCGCCGGGTCTGCGCCCATGCCCAACGCCACCCGCTCGCGCGTGCCAAAGAGGTTGGCAAGGACGGGGTAATCGTAACGGCTGCCGTCGGCGGCGATGACGTTTTCAAAGAGCAGCGCCGCCCCGCCTTGTGCGAGGACGCGGCGCGAGATTTCGCTGATTTCCAGATGCGGCGAGACGGGATGTGGGATGCGCTTCAAGGCGCCGCGCCTTTCCAGCAGGGCGATAAAAGCGCGCAGGTCGGTGCAGGGTTGCATGGATGTGAGCCTCATGTTGTGGAAGGCACGCATTATGCGGTGATTTTTATCAACAGAATATAATGCGCTGTAGAGTATTGTTCTCACATGGAATAAAATCGACAAAAAATCACACTCAGGAGGCTTTATGCCGCGCAAAATTCCCGAACTGGTCTGCCCCGCCGGCAACCTGCCCGCGCTGAAAACCGCGATTGATAACGGCGCCGACACCGTCTATCTCGGCCTGAAAGACGCCACCAACGCCCGCAATTTTCCCGGTCTCAACTTCACCCGCGACAGCGTCGCCGAGGGCATCGCCTACGCGCATGAACGCGGGCGGCAGGTGCTGATGGCGATTAACACCTTCGCCCAAGCCGGACAAATGCCGCGCTGGCAGCAGGCGGTCGATACCGCCGCCAGCCTTGGCGCCGATGCGGTTATCGTCGCCGACCCGGCGGTGCTTGCCTACGCCAGCGAGACGCATCCCGACTTGCGCCTGCACATGTCGGTGCAAAGTTCGGCGACCAATTATGAGGCGATTAACCTGATGCGCGAGCTGTTTAACATTCGCCGCGTCGTCCTGCCGCGCGTGCTTACTATCGAACAGGTGCAGCACGTCGTCGAAAACACCGACGTCGAAATCGAAGTCTTCGGCTTCGGCAGCCTCTGCGTCATGGTGGAAGGGCGCTGCATCCTTTCCAGCTACGCCACCGGCGAATCGCCGAATATGCAGGGCGTCTGCTCGCCGGCAAAAGCGGTGCGCTGGGAACAAAAGCCCGACCGCATGGACGTGCGCCTGAACAACGTCCTCATCGACCAATACCAGCCGGACGAACCCGCCGGTTATCCGACCCTGTGCAAAGGGCGTTTTCAAGTGGCGGGCGAAACCTACTACGCGCTGGAAGAACCGACCAGCCTTAACGTCATCGAAGTGCTGCCGAAACTCATCGACATCGGCGTCGCTGCCATCAAAGTCGAAGGCCGCCAGCGCAGCCAAATGTACAGCGCGCAAGTAACCCGCACCCTGCGCGAAGCACTCGATGCCGCCGCCAAAGAAAACTACCGCGTCGCCCCCGCTTGGCAAGCCGCGCTCGGCAAAGTCTCCGAAGGCAGCCAATCGACGCTCGGCGCTTACAGCAGACCGTGGAAATAAAAACTCCCTCCCCTGCGAAGCGGGGGAGGGTCGGGTTCCCCTGAAAAAGGCGGACGCCTTTTTCAGGGGAAC
>CAUVOF010000126.1:0-5459 GCA_963553325.1 uncultured Cardiobacterium sp. | reverse complement strand
AACTTACACTTTGCTATGTTTTTCAGCGGGTTTTGTTTTTTTGTCGTGTACGAAGTTGACAGGGTATTAAACCCAATCATAAGCCACATCGCCATGCTGGTCATTGATGAAGCCCACTGCATCTCCGACTGGGGGCACGATTTCCGTCCCGATTACCGCCGCATTGGCAATATCCGCGCACAAATTGGCGATATCGAAATCCAACGCGGCCCACTGGTACGCGAGAACCTCTACCTGCAAACCCTGCACCTGCCCGATCAGGCGGCGCGCCTTGCCTGGCTGGCGCAAATGCTGCCGAAGCTGCACCATCCCGCCATCATCTACACCCTGACCGTGAACGACAGCGAATACGTCGCCACCTGGTTACAGCAAAACGGCATCCGCGCCGAAGCCTACTACGGCACGATGGACAACAGCGGCTCTGCCGATAGCAACGCCCGCCGCGAACAGCTGGAAAGCCAGCTCTACCACCACGAATTACAGGCACTCGTCGCCACCAGCGCCCTCGGCATGGGGTATGACCAGCCCGACCTCAGCTTCATCTGCCATTACCAGATGCCCGGCTCGGTAATCGCCTATTACCAACAAGTGGGCCGGGCCGGACGCGGCATCGCGCAGGCGGCGGGCGTCCTGATGTCCGGCACGGAAGACAGCGAAATCCACGCATATTTCCGCCGCAGCGCCTTCCCGCCGGAACAGCACGTCCGCGAAATCCTGAGTGCCCTGGAACAAAGCGACGGCCTCAACCTGCGCGAAATCGAAGCGTGTTGCAACCTGCGCCGGGGGCAAATCGAAAAAGTCCTGAAACTGCTTGGCGTCGAAAATCCCGCGCCGGTTATCAAAGTCGGCGGTCAGTGGCGACGCACGGCCACCCCTTACCACATGGATCACGCGCGCATCGCCCGCCTCACCGCACAGCGCGAACAAGAATGGGCGCAGATGCAGGACTACCTGCACAGCACGGACTGCCGCATGAATTTCCTGCGCAGCGCGCTGGACGACAAACCCGAAGCCCCCTGCGGCAAATGCGACAACTGCCTCGGCAAACCGCCACTGACGGTACAACTTGATCCGGCTTTGGTTGCACAAGCAACTAACTACCTGCGCAACCTGACCCTCCCCATCAAACCGCGCCGGCAAATCAGCGGCAACCCCTTGCAACAATACCGTTTCCCGCCCTACCTCAAAGAGCTTGCCGCCCAGGAAGGGCGCATCCTTGCCCGCTGGAACAACGGTGCCTGGGGGCGATTGATTGCAGCAGGCAAACACGGCGGCCATTTCAGCGACGAACTGGTCGCGGCGATGGCAGACATGATTAACAAACGCTGGCGTCCCGACCCTGCGCCGCAGTGGGTTTGCGCCATCCCCTCCCTGCGCCACCCCGCACTCGTCCCCGACTTCGCCCGCCGCCTCGCCGCCCGCCTGAATCTCCCCTACATTGACGCCCTGCACAAAGTGCGCGACAACCCGCCGCAAAAAGAACAAAACAACAGCTACCACCAATGCGCCAACCTTGACGGCGTCTTTACCGTTGCCGCCGGCATTCCGCACACCCCGGTACTGCTCATTGACGACATCACCGATTCTGGCTGGACATTCACCATCGCCGCCGCCCTGCTGCGCCAGGCAGGCAGCGGTGTCGTCTATCCTGCCGCCCTCGCCACCTCCGCCAACAAAGACTGACCATGAACCCCACCACCCAGGCCATCCTGCTGCTCACCGCCCACCTCGACAAACACGATGCGACAAAACCGCTCAGTCCGGCAGAGTGGGGCCGCCTCGCCGCCCACCTGCACCGCCACCAGCACACCCCGGCCGACCTGCTGCAACACGCCTTGCGCGACCTGCTCGACGGCTGGGCGGACAAAACCGTCAGCATCGACCGCCTCGAAAAACTGCTACAACGCGGCAGCGGCCTCGCCATTGCCCTGGAAAAATGGCAGCGGGCTGGCCTTTGCATCCTCACCCGCGCCGATACAGCCTACCCGCAACGCCTGAAAAAACACCTCGGTGCCAGCGCGCCGCCCTTCTTCCACGCTATCGGCAACCTGACGCTCGCCAACCCGCCGCAGGCACTGGCCGTTGTTGGCTCGCGCAATGCCAACCCTGCCGACATCAAAGCCACCGCCGACCTTGCCAGACGCGCCGCCCAGGCACACATCACCATCAACTCCGGCGGAGCGCGCGGCGTGGACGAAGCCGCCATGTGCGCCGCACTCGATGCGGGCGGATACAGCGTCGGCATCCTTCCCGACAACCTGCTGCGTGCCAGTACCAGCCGCAAATGGCGCACCGCCCTGCAAGCGGGACAGTTGCTACTCCTCACCACCTGCCACCCCGAAGCCGCCTTCAACAGCGGCAACGCGATGGCGCGCAACCGCTACATCTACACCATGAGCGACGCAGCAGCCGTCATCCACGCCGGACAAAAAGGCGGCACCATCAGCGGCGCAGGCGAAAACCTCAAACACCACTGGGTGCCGCTCTGGGTCAAACCCAGCGACGACCCCGCCGCTGCAAACGCCGCCCTCGTCGCCCAGGGCGGCCACTGGCTGCCCGCAGACGGCAACATCAGCGCCCTGCTTGCCACCACTGCCAGCAGCCAAAGCAGCCTGCCAATAGAAAGCCCGCCAGACAACGCCGCATCCGCCGCTGCTGCCGAAACCGCAGCGGACGCCGTTTCCACACAAACCGAACTGCCTGGCACACCGCCCGCCGCAGAAAAAACAGAAAAAAAGCCCCGCCGCCGCAACAAAAAAGCCACGCCGGAACTCATCACCACCTTTACCCTGCCCGACCTCTACCAAACCTTCCTTGCTGCCCTGCCGAAAGACGCCGAATTTGGCCACACTGCCTTACTTGCCCAACTCAAAAGCCTCGGCATACGCAGGGTACAACTTCTGGACTGGCTGAAACGCGCCGTCGCCGACAACATCCTCGAACGCAAAGAACGCCCTGTCCGTTACCGCTTTACCGAACCGGACCTGCTCCTGACAAAAAATGCGTAGTCGCCACATTTCCCGAGCTATCGTAGTCATGCTCATGAACAGCAGTAATCCATGCATGAATGGCGCAGGATCGATCAGGTATCAACTCGCCCCCGATTCCTATTTGAAACGACGATATCGGCTAATTTTGGTACGATAACGCCGTCCGCCGCAGAGGGTTGAGCAGCGGTATTTCATTCACTCTTTTCACCTAGGAGAACGGCATGAGCCATTACCTGTTTACTTCCGAATCCGTGTCCGAAGGACATCCCGACAAAATCGCCGACCAGATTTCCGATGCGGTGCTAGACGCCATCATCGCGCAAGATCCGAATGCCCGAGTCGCCTGCGAAACCCTCATCAAAACCGGCATGGCGATGGTCGCCGGCGAAGTCACTACCTCTGCCTGGGTGGATTTGGAGAGCATCGTGCGCAAGACCATTACCGACATCGGCTACAACAGCTCCGACGTCGGCTTCGACGGCGCAACCTGTGCCGTGCTGAACGTCATCGGCAAGCAGTCTTCCGACATCGCCCAGGGCGTGGATCGCGAAGAAAAACGCAAACAAGGTGCCGGCGACCAGGGCCTGATGTTCGGCTATGCCTGCGACGAAACACCGACCCTGATGCCTGCGCCGATTACCTACGCGCACCGTCTGGTTGAGCGGCAATCGAAAGTGCGCCGCGACGGTGTGTTGCCGTGGTTGCGCCCTGATGCAAAATCGCAAGTCACCTTCCGCTACGAAGACGACAAAATCACCGGTATCGACGCCGTCGTCCTCTCCACCCAGCACGATCCGGACATCTCGCAAAAAGACCTGCAAGAAGCCGTGCGTGAGCTCATCATCGACAAAGTCCTGCCCGCCGAATGGCTCGATAAGGACACCAAATACCACATCAACCCGACCGGCAAATTCGTTATCGGAGGACCGGTGGGCGACTGTGGCCTGACTGGGCGCAAAATTATCGTCGATACCTACGGCGGCTCTGCGCACCACGGCGGCGGTGCCTTCTCCGGCAAAGACCCCTCCAAAGTGGATCGAAGCGCCGCCTATGCAGGCCGCTATGTGGCGAAAAATATCGTCGCCGCCGGCCTCGCCAAACGCTGCGAAGTGCAAGTTTCTTACGCCATCGGCGTTGCCGAGCCGACCTCCGTCATGGTCAACACCTTCGGTACCGGCACCATCCCGGACGACGAAATCATCAAACGCGTACGCGCGGTGTTTGACCTCACTCCCTACGGCATCATCGAAATGCTTGACCTCATCCGCCCGATTTACCGTCAAACCGCCGCTTACGGTCACTTTGGCCGCGAGTTGCCGGACTTCACCTGGGAAAAAACCGACCGCGCCGACGCGCTGAAACGGTAAGAGAAACCCTGCTAACACAAAGCGCCTGCCATCCCTAATGACGGGCGTTTTTATTTTGGAATTGCCATGACACTATGTCGATTATCCATTTACTACGCTATTTGTCATTGTGCCATCATCTTTTTAGTATTTATGGCTTATAACTGTGCACAATACTTATCTTTCAGCTATGGCATCTTGGTTATTTTTATCCTTCCATTATCGTATTTTGGGCTACTAAAAATAGCTACTGTTCGACTCTTCCGTTATTTCATCAAGCTGCAAGATGTATTACCTGATGAAATAGAAAGAGAAAGAATCATCCAAAGGACATCCATTGTATCTAATAGTATAGAAGCAGGCGTTCTATCATTAATGGCCATTCCTTTACTGTTACTACCACGATCACATCCAATATCCGATTTTTTCGGCTTATCTGGTTTTGTTGATTTTATGGATACTTTATTTATCATAATAACTATTATAAGGATTCTAACTTTTGATATGCCCACAAAGATAATTAGAAATGCCATTAATACTATCTGTAAATAAATTGAAAATATGGAAACTTCTCAGAAAATCACAAAATTTATCCAAACCCTTATTTATCTCGCTATCTGAAAAACTTATATACTGATATCAAAATGGGTAAAAGCGACCTTTATTCATTAAGCAGACGCAAGTCTTTTAGTATTGGCAGCAACTCAGAAAAATGCCGCTTGTATTCTTGGCAAGAACGACACCAAGCGGGATAAATACTGGGGTTATCTCCTCCCTTCCGTCGTTCTCCCGCAAGCAGGATGAAGGGATTTCGTGCCAAACTGCGTAAATACTGGTCCCGCCAAGCGGCATAAATGCTGAACTTGCCTAGAACGGGTTTTTATCCTGTCATTAGAGTTGAATAGATAAAAAAGCGTAATAAGGCGAGCCGACGCAGGTAGTACGGCAAGGCGGCGTAATACCGTTACGATTTTTTAGATGTTTAACTATAGTATTACTGCGACGGGCTAAAACCCGCTCTACGGCTGGTGACGGATGCTTTTATTTTAGAGACGCCAATTTCCCATCAAAAAACGCCCCCGCAGGGGCGTTTTTCATTGATGCCGCGTCATCAGCGCTTGGC
>CAUVOF010000125.1:0-5461 GCA_963553325.1 uncultured Cardiobacterium sp. | reverse complement strand
AACCCTGCGGTCTGACCCAACTCTACGGCCTCAAATACGGCACCCTGCCGCTGGTGCGCGAAACCGGCGGCCTTGCCGACACCGTTACCAACACCCAGCCGGACACCCTGGCAAACAAAACCGCGACTGGCTTCACCTTCTACGACCCGACGCCAGACGCCCTGCTCAGCACCGTTGGCCGTATGCTGGAAAGCTGGCACAACCCCAAACAATGGGCGGCCATCCGCACCACCGCCATGGCACAAGACAACAGCTGGCACAAAGCGGCAGAAGCCTACGACGCGCTGTACAACAGTCTCTGAAAAACACGCTTCCCCGTTTACATACAGGGTAGCGGGGTTCGTGTATGTAAAGCGGTGGGGCGGGTTACGGATTGATGTGTTCCAAAATGCGGCTGGTGAGGATTTTTTCGCCCGCGCCGGTGAAGTGGATGCCGTCGCCTTTGCGCACGGCGACGGTTTTGCCGCGTTCGTCCGCGAGGAAGGCGGTGTAGCTGCCGTCGGCTTTGGCGAAGAGGCGGTTGGTGTTTTGGTAGTGCTGTTGTGCGTTTTCGACTTCTTCGGCGATGAGCTGGTCGAGATAGGTGACTTTTTTGCTGTAGCGCCCCGCTTTCATCAGCGGCGGGCCAATCCACAGGGTTTGTGCGCCGCGTGCTGCTGCGGTTTGCAGGATTTTGCGGATTTCGCCGCGGTAGTAGGCTTCCCATTCGGGCGTGCCGAAGTGCATGTAGCGTTTGGGGTTTGCCGGGTCGGGCGTGTCCTGCGGGTCGTTTGCGCCGAGCAGGACGATGATGAGGCGCACGTCCGGGTTTTCTTCGAGCTGGCTGGCGAGGTTTTCCGGCCAGTTGTAGTAGCCGGGGAAACGCAGGCCGCTGCTCGGCTTGCCGCGGTTGATGCTTTTGATGTGGTGGCGCGCCAGCAGTTCGCGTTGGATGTGCGGCGCGAGCGACTGCATCATCGAGTCGCCAATGAGCAGGACGCGGTCGCCTTCGCCGAGACGGATTGGCGCTTTTTCGCCGGGGGCAGGCGCGGCAGTATCGTCGGCGCTGTCGTCTTCCTCGGCGGTTTCTTCTGCGGCAACGGTTTCGTCTGCGGGCAGGACGTCGAGGGTGGCGGCGGCAGCGGTCGGGATGAGCGCACTGGCGGGGTTGGGCAGGGTGTCGGGTTCGCTGATGTCGATGGCGTTTTTGCTGTCGTCGTCATCATCGTTGCTGCTGGCAATCGCCGGCGTGCTGATTGTGGGCGCGCTGACGGTTATGGCAGGCGCGGCAGGCGGCGGCGCGATGTGCGCGCTGCTCTCACCTGCGCCAAGCAGGCGGGTGAGTTGTTGTTTCAAGATGCCGCCGCTGCGCCACAGGGCGTTGTTTTGCAAGGCGGCAAGCGGCGACTGGCGGTAGTAGGTTTGTTGCCAGTATTGTTCGATGTTGTGCTGCATCAGCCAGAGGGCGAGAAGGATGCTGCTGGCGAGGGTGGCAAGGATTTTCAGGCTGCGGATTGGCATGGCGGTTTCAGTAGTTGCTGTAGAGGAAATTGGGGATGCCGCTCGGCGCGTAGGCGTTGATGATGAGCAGCGCGGCGGTAAAGAGCAGCGCCTGACCGTACCAGGGCAGGCGGCGCCATTGTGCGGCAGCGTGGTTTTGCCAACCGGCGCTGCGCGGGTAGAGGTAGATGAGGATGTTGAAGGCGATGACGAAGGCGAGGGCGGCTATCGGTGCGTGCAGGTTGATGTTGCCGCCGAGGGCGCGGAAGATGGCACGGGTGTTGTCGCCGTCGTTGCTGTAAAACACCGCCCAACTCAGGACGACGTAATGGATGGTGCCGTAGCGGGCGAGCGCCGGGCTTAAGGTAGCGACGGCGTTTTTGCCCATGAGGCGGTCGCCGAGGTTGAGCAGGACGAGGCCGCCGGCGTGCATCGCGCCCCAGATGAGGTAGTTGGCGCTGGCGCCGTGCCAAAGGCCGGAGAGCAGCATGGCGATGGTGAGGTTCACTTGGGTGCGCAGGAAGCCGTGGCGGTTGCCGCCGAGCGGGATGTAGAGGTAGTCGCGTATCCAGCTGGAGAGGCTGATGTGCCAGCGGTGCCAGAAATCGCGCAGGTTGGTGGCGGCGTAGGGCTGGTTGAAGTTCACCGGGATGCGGATGCCGAGCAAGAGCGCCAGGGCGGTAACGAGATCGGTGTAGCCGGAGAAATCGAAGTAGATTTGCAGGGTGTAGGCGTAGAGCGCGGCGAGCACTTCGGTCGGTAGGTATTGTTCGGGGTTGCCGAGGATGGGTGTAACCCAGTTTTCTGCCAGCCACGCCGCCAGCCAGGCGACTTTCACCAGGGCGCTAATAAGCAGGATGAAAATGCGGCCGCTGTCGCCGACGGCGCGCGGTGCGGTCGCGGCAAACTGCGGCAGCATTTCGCCAGCGCGGCAGATGGGGCCGGCGATGAGCGTCGGGAAGAAGGCGAGGAACAGGCAGAGGCGTTCGGGTTTTTCGACGGTGATTTGCACGCGGTAGGCGGCGACGAGGTAGGTGATGGAATGGAAGGTGTAATAAGAGATGCCGATGGGCAGGAGGATTTCCACCGCCGGCAGTTGCCAGCCGATGCCGAGCGCGTCCAGTAATCCTTGGCTGTATTCGCGGAAGAAATCGAGGTATTTCATCAGGCAGAGGTGGCCAATGGCGATGGCAATGGCGATTTTCAGCAGTTTTTTGCTGCGAAAATGCTGGATGTGGCGCGCGGCAAGATAGATGAAGGCCGAATACAGCAAGAGTTCCAGCGCAAAAAAGAGGCTGTAAGTCGCCACCAAAGCGTAGCTCGCGCCGAGCAGCAGGTGATTCTGCACGATGATGCGTGCGCGCACACACCAATAAAGCGCGAAAAAGGGCAGAAAGGCAGCGATGAATTCGGGGGAGAGGTAACTCATGGGGCGATATTATCGCGGAAAGGGAGAATATTAACAATCTGTATATTGACGGCAAACTTTGTGAAATTTTTGCGCGCGACGTGTTTTGCTACCAAACGGGAATTATTGACATTAAAGGGACTGCTCGGCATGATGCGCGCGATTTTTACCCACAGAGGACAAAAAATGTTGAAAAACCTGATAAAAACAGCGGCTTTCCTTGCCGCTTTCGTCTCTCTTGCCGCCACGGCCGAAGTGAAAACCCTGAACGACGTGCTTGCGCGCGAAGTCAAGGTCGATGTGCCGGTCAAGCGTGCCATTTTGACCTTCTATTACCCCGACTATATCGCCGCCACCGGCGCGGAGAATTTCAAAAACGTCGTCGGCATTTCGCGCGAGTTTTGGGAGAAATTCAATCCGGGTAGCTGGGCGCTCTTTACCGCCAAGATGCCGGAGCTGAAAGACATCGCCGATGTGGGTTACGTCATCAGCAATTCCTTCTCGCTGGAAAAAGCGCTGTCGCTCAAGCCGGACGTGCTGATTATCCCGAAAGTGCAATACGAGGCGCTCGCCAGCGAATTGCCGCGCTTTGAAGCGGCGGGCATCCCGGTAGTGGTCGTCGATTTCAACGACGAAACGGTCGAGAACCACAGCAAAAGCATCCGCCTCTTTGGCCAATTGGCAGGCACCGAAGCGCGCGCCGAGAAACTCGCGCAGCAATACGCCGACGGCATCGCCGATATCCAAAAACGGGTGCAAGACGCCAAGCAGCCCAAGCCGAAAATCTACATCGAATTCGGCAACAAAGGCCCGGAAGAATACAGCTACACCTTCGGCAAAAACATGTGGGGTTCGATTGCCGATACCGTTGGCGGCGACAACATCAGCGCGCCGCATATCGCCACCTGGGGCTCGATTACCCCGGAACAATTACTCATCGCCCGCCCGGATGTCATCATGATTTCTGGCACCGAGCTGGAGCACGACAAGAACCCGAACGTGATGTCGATGGGCATTGATATTAGCGAGAAGGACGCGCGTGAGCGTCTCGCCGGCTTTATCAACCGCACCGGCTGGGCGGATTTGCCGGCGGTGCAAAACAACCGCGTCTATGGTCTCTATCACACCATGTCGCGCTCAATTAGCGACCTTGCCGCCGCGCAATTCATGGCAAAAGCGCTCTATCCCGACACCTTCAAAGACGTTGACCCGGAAAAAACCTGGCACGACTACCACAAAAACTATTTGCCGATAGAACCGCAGGGAACGTTCTTCCTCTATCCGGAAAAATAGCCGCACAACGCAGCCAGGATTTAGGGCGCCATTTTGCCAATGGCGCCCTTTTTTTCGTCGCTGAAAGGGCGATAATGACCGCCCGCTTTAGCCACCCACCGCCATGAACACCACCAACCCGCCCTCGCGCTGGCTGCCGCTTTTGATGGCCATATCCATCTTCATGCAGATGCTCGATGCCACCATCTTGAACACCGCGCTGCCGACCATCGCCGCCGACCTGCACGTCTCGCCGCTCAACATGCAATCAGCGGTCATTTCCTACGCCCTCACCGTCGCCCTGCTCATCCCGGCAAGCGGCTACCTCGCCGACCGCTTCGGCACGAAAAAAACCTTCATCATCGCCCTCGTCGTCTTCATGCTCGGCTCGCTTCTCTGCGCGCTCGCCACCAACCTGCCGATGCTCGTCGGCGCGCGCATCATCCAGGGCATGGGCGGCGCCATCATCATGCCGGTGCCGCGCCTGGCGCTGCTCAAAGTTTACGAGAAAAAACAGCTAATTAACGCCATAAACTACGCCCTCATGCCGGCGCTCATCGGCCCCATCCTCGGCCCGCTGGTTGGCGGCTACCTCGTGCAATACGCGAGCTGGCACTGGATATTCCTCATCAACATCCCCTTCGGCATCATCGGCATCCTCTGCGCCATTCCCATCATGCCGGACGTCTATGGCGACAAGCCCCGTTTCGACCTGCGCGGCTTCCTGCTGATTGCCATGACCGCTACCGGGCTGACGCTGGCGCTGGAAATCGCACCGCACAGCGCGGCGAACCTACCCTGGGCGGGCGCGCTTGCCGCGTTGTCGCTCGCCAGCGCCTACGCCTACCTGCGCCACGCACGGCGCAGCGACCACCCGCTATTCCCGCTTAACCTCATCCTGGTGCGCACCTTCCGCATCGGCCTCACCGGCAACCTCGTCAGCCGCCTCGGCATCGGCGCCATGCCCTACCTGCTGCCGCTCTTTTACCAGGTCGCCTTTGGCTACAGCGCCAGCCTTTCCGGTTGGCTAATGACGCCGACCGTGGTCGGTGCGATTGTCGCCAAGCCGTTTGTAAAAGGCGTTATCGACCGCTACGGCTACCGCCGCACCATCCTCGCCAACACCTGCCTGCTCGGCCTCTTGATGATGGCGGTTGCCCTGCCGCCGCAAGGCACGCCGATATGGGCGTGGGTGGCGCTGCTCTTTATCACCGGGCTGGGCAACTCGCTGCAATTCACCGCGATGAACACCCTTTCCATCGCCGACCTGCGCCCCGACCAAAACAGCAGCGGCAACAGCCT
>CAUVOF010000124.1:0-5672 GCA_963553325.1 uncultured Cardiobacterium sp. | reverse complement strand
TTGAAGTTGAAGCGGCCGAGGTAGGCGCGGCTGGGGATGGTGTAGTTGCCGACGATGATGTTGTCGAGGCCGTCCGAGACTTCTTCCCACACGGTTTTGTTGGCATCGAGCGCGTCGCGCGACTGGTCAACGAAGGCGATTTGCACGGTGTCGCCGATTTCCACGCTGCCCGCGTCCGGCGTGTCTTTGCCGGCGAGGATGTTGAACAAGGTGGACTTGCCCGCGCCGTTCGGGCCGATGATGCCGAGGATGGCGCCGGTCGGCAGGTTGAAGTTGAGGTCTTCGTAGAGCGCTTTGTGCGCGTAGCCTTTGGCGAGGTGCTCGGCGATGATGACTTTGTCGCCAAGGCACTCGCCCGGCGGGATGTAGATTTCTTGGGTTTCGGCGCGTTTTTGGAATTCTTTGCCGGAGAGTTCGTCGAAGCGGGCGAGGCGCGCCTTGTTTTTGCTGTGGCGGCCTTTGGGGTTGTTGCGCACCCATTCGAGTTCTTGTTTGAGGGCGCGGCGGTGCGCGGATTCTTGTTTTTCTTCTACGGCAAGGCGTTTTTCTTTTTGTTCCAGCCAGGAGGAATAGTTGCCTTGGTAGGGGATGCCTTCGCCGCGGTCGAGTTCGAGGATCCAGCCGGCGACGTTGTCGAGGAAGTAGCGGTCGTGGGTAACCGCGACGACGGTGCCGGGGAAGTCGTGCAGGTAGCGTTCCAGCCAGGCGATGGATTCGGCGTCCAAGTGGTTGGTCGGCTCATCCAAGAGCAGCATGTCGGGGTTGGAAAGGAGCAGGCGGCAGAGGGCAACGCGGCGTTTTTCCCCGCCCGACAGCGTGGATATTTGCTGTTCCCACGGCGGCAGGCGCAGCGCGTCGGCGGCGATTTCCATGCGGCGCTCGTTGTCGTGCCCGCCACCGGCAGCGAGTTTGTTTTCCAGCTCGGCCTGTTTGGCGGCGAGCGCGTCGAAGTCCGCTTCCGGGTCGGCATAGGCGGCATAGACGGCATCGAGTTCGGCTTGTACGTCTTTCATGTCGCTCATGGCTTCTTCGACGACTTCGCGCACGCTTTTGTCCGGGTCCAGTTGCGGTTCTTGTGGCAGGTAGCCGATGCTGATGCCGGGCTGCGGCCGCGCTTCGCCCTGGATGTCGGTATCAACGCCCGCCATGATTTTCAGCAGGGTGGATTTGCCCGCGCCGTTCAGACCGAGGATGCCGATTTTTGCGCCGGGGAAGAAAGAGAGGGAGATGTCTTTCAGGATGAAGCGACCGCCGGGGACGACTTTGCTCACCCGGTTCATGGTAAATACGTATTGGCTCATTGCTTTTTGCGTTGGTTATGAAGGGGGCGCTATTCTATGGGATTCTTTTTCTGGTGTCTTTGCTATGAAATTTCTCGCTTTTATCCGCTTGATGCGTTTGGACCGCCCGGTCGGTACGTTGCTGCTCGCCTGGAGCAGTTTGTGGGGGCTGTGGCTGGCGGGCGCGGGGCGACCGCCCGCCTTTGTCACCGCCGTCATTTTGCTCGGCACGCTCACCATGCGCTCCGGCGGCTGCGTTTTTAATGACCTCGCTGACCGCAATTTTGACGGCCATGTCGAGCGCACTCGCAACCGCCCGCTCGCCAGCGGCGCGGTGTCGGTAACAGAGGCGGTGATTTTGGGCGTATTTTTGCTTGCTGTGAGCTTTGGCCTGGTGTGGCTGCTCAACTGGCAAAGCGTGCTGCTTGCCGTCGCCTGCGCCGCGGTGGCGCTCTTTTATCCGCTGTGCAAACGCTTTTTCCTCGCGCCGCAGCTCGTCTTGGGCGTCGCCTTTGCCAGCCCGATTTTGATGGCGCAAACGGCGATTTTGGAGCGCATCACCCTCGCCGGTTTCTTGCTCTTTTTGGCGAGCGTCTTTTGGGCGCTGGTTTATGACACCTATTACGCGCTGGTTGACCGCGAAGACGACCTGAAAATCGGCCTGCATTCCAGCGCCATCACCGTGCGCGGTTTTGAGCATCGCTTTTTGGCGGCAATGGCAGCGACGGTTCTCGCTTTCCTTGTGCTGGCCGGGCTGGCTGCGGGCTTGAACGGCTGGTATTACCTGGGGCTTGCCATCGCCGCTGCGCTGTTTGCTTATGAGTTGTGGGACACGCGCCAGCTTGCACGCGAAAACTGCTTCCGCGCTTTCGTGCACAACAACTGGGTTGGTGCGGCGGTATTGCTCGGGCTGGTGTTGGCGTTTTTGCCGTAATTTACGCCCACACCACCAGCAAGGCGGCGATGACGATGAGCGCGAGGCCGAGGCCGTCCTGCTTTTGCAGTTTTTCCTTGAAGTAAACGGCAGAGATGGCAAGCATGAACAGCACTTCAATTTGCCCGACGGTTTTGACGATGGCGACGTCTTGCAGACGCATGGCGCTAAACCAGCCAAGCGAGCCGAGGAAGGAAGCGATGCTGGTGGCGAGTGCCAGTTTGCGTCGCGCGAGCAGCTGACGCAGGGCGGCACGGTCGCGGCAGATGAGCCAGGCGAGCAGCAGCAGCGTTTGCAAGATGAGAACACTCGCCAGCACCCAAGCGGCGGCGGGTAAAGCGGGCAGCGGCAGGGCAAGCGCCGCCTGCCGTACCCACAGCGAAGTCAGGGCAAAGCAGAGACCGCTACCAAGCCCCAAAGCGAGCACGCGCCATGAGACTTGGCGCAGGCTGGCACCGCTCAAAATAAAAACCGCAACCGCGCCGGTCAGCACGCCAAGCCAACCCGCCACGCTTAAGCGCGTGCCGAAGCAGGCGACGCCGAGAATGGCGGCGAGGATGGCCTCGCTGCGCGCCAGCCCGACGCCAATGGCGTAGTTCTTCAGGCGGAACAACTGCACCATCAAGGCGGTGGCGGCGATTTGCGCGCTGGCAGCGCCGCCAATATAAGCGAACCAGGTCGCGCTGAAAGTGGGCAGCGGCAGGGCGGCATCGCGCAGGTAATACTGACCGAGCCAAAGCAGCGCCAGTGGCCAGGCGAAAAGAAAGCGCGCCAGCGTAACGCCCAGTACCGGCACCTGTTGGCTTAACTGTTTCTGAAAGGCGTTGCGCCACGCCTGCATCAAGGCGGCAAAAAGAGTGAGCGGTAGCCACAGCATGGATTAGTCCTCGTCGTGCGGGCAGCGTTCGCAACAGTCGCACTCAATAAAAATGCGACAGATGTGCGCTTCCTGCGCGTGCAGATGGCTGCGCAGGCGGCGTTTCAGCGCGCACAACGCCTCAATCGTCTGCCCCTTGCCCACCAGCAGACGCAGGTCGATGTGGTACTCGCTGCCGAGCTTGCGCACCAGACATTCCTGCACCGCATGCACGCCAGGTTCGGCGATGGCGACGGCTTCAATGCGCTGACGTAGTTCGTCGAAGCGGTCTTCGTCCATGATATCGGCGAGCACCGGGCGGAAAATGCGCCAGGCGTTGTAAATGATGATGGCGGCAGCGGCAAGCGCTGCCCAGTCGTCGGCACTTTCCCAGCCCTTGCCCATGATGAGCGAGACGCTGATGCCCAGCGCGGCGGCAAACGAAGTCAGCGCGTCGCTGCGGTGGTGCCAGGCCTCAGCTTCGAGCGCGCCGCAGGCGGTTTCCCCGCTTTTGCGCTGATAGAAGCGGAACAGCCCTTCCTTCACCGCGACCACGGCGAGCAGGACGACGAGGGTAAACGGCGCCGGGTTTTTGTGCGGGGTGATGATGTGGGCGATGCTCTTGTAAGTGATGATGCCCGCCGAGGCGAGCAGGAAAGCGACAGTGATGAAGGTGGCGAGCGACTCGGCGCGGCCGTGCCCGTAGGGGTGGTTGGCGTCCGGCGGCTGGTTGGCGACACGCAGGCCGAGATACAAGAGCAGCGAGGAAAAAACGTCGGTAGTCGATTCGATGGCGTCGGCAATCAGCGCGTAAGAATGGCCGAAAACGCCGGCAGCGCCTTTAATCAGGGCAAGGGCGGCGTTGCCGAGAACGCCGAGAAGGACGATTTTCGCGGTCGGCGGAGTTTGGCTTGGCATGAGATTGAGCGGAAAAAACGGGCGCGTATTGTGCCGCAAATTGCGTGCTGCCTTGCGAGCAGATTTATACATACAGGGTAGCGGGGATCGTGTATGTATATCGAGTTTAACGCAGCGGCGGTGCGAACATAATGCCGCCCTGGTTCCAGAGGCGGTTCAGACCGCGTTCGATGTTAAGCGGCGAGTCTTTGCCGACGTTGCGGTCATAGGCTTCGCCGTAGTTGCCGACGTGTTTGATGATTTTTGCGCAGAAGTCAGCGCCAACGCCCAGTTTTTCCGCGCCATTGGCTTCAAGGCCGAGCAGGCGGCGGATGTTCGGGTTGTCGCTTTTTTTCATTTCTTCCAGGTTTGCTTTGGTCACACCATATTCTTCGGCATTAACCATGCAGTGGTGCGTCCAGGCGGCGAGGTCTTTGAAGACTGGGTCTTCTTGGCGCACCAACGGGCCGAGCGGCTCTTTGGAGATGACTTCGGGCAGGATGATGTGTTCATCTGGCTTGGCGAGCAGTTTGCGCTGTACATAGAGGCCGGAGACGTCCGAGGAGTAAACATCGCAGCGACCAGCGTCGTAGGCAGATTTGACTTCTTCGGATTTTTCGAAGATGACCGGCTTGTATTCCATGCCGTGCGATTTGAAGTAGTCCGCCATGTTGGTTTCGGTGCTGGTGCCGGTGTTGGTGCAGACGGAGGAGCCGGAGAGGTCTTTGACGCTGTTGATGCCGAGGTCTTTGCGCACCATGAAGCCTTGGCCGTCGTAGTAATTGACGCCGATGAAGTCAAACGGCATATCGACGTCGCGCGAGGTCGTCCAGGTGGTTACCCGCGCCAGTACGTCAATTTCACCAGATTGCAGAACGGTGAAGCGCTCTTTGGATGAAGTTGGGCGGAAGCTCACTTTTTCCGGGTCGTCGAAGATGGCAGACGCCAGGGCGCGGCAATAATCAACGTCCAGCCCCGTCCAGCGGCCGTTGTCGTCGGCGACGGAGAAACCAGCTAGCGCCTGGGTAACGCCACAGCGCAGTTCGCTGCGTTTTTTGATGTCATCTAGGGTACCGGCGTGTGCAGTTTGGGCCAGGGCAGCCAGACCAAGGGCGGTGTAAAGCAGGGATTTTTTCATGATGCTCTCGCAGTTAGTTGGGGGAGAGGGGGGATTGTGCCATGTTTGCCTGCATAGCGAGATAACGGCTGGTTATGACCTTATTCAGTTTTCTTCCGGCCACTCAACACCGGTAAGCAACGGCGCCAGTTCACCCGCTTGATACATCTCGACGATGATGTCGCAACCGCCAATCAGCTCGCCCTTGATCCATAACTGCGGGAAAGTCGGCCAGTTGGCGAATTTCGGCAACTCGCTGCGGATTTCCGGGTCTTGCAGAATATTGACGTAAGCAAAAGGCTCACCGACATCCTTCAGGCAGGCAACCGCCTTCGCCGAAAAACCGCATTGCGGAAAATCTGGCGTACCTTTCATATATAAGAGCACCGGGGTGGTTTCAATCTGGTCTTTGATGCGCGCAATCACATCCATAAAAACTCCTGAGTTCAGTAAAAAGAAGGGCGGGCATCTTACCGAAGGCCCCTAAAAAAGCCTAGCCCTGCGGGGAATAGCGGTGTTTTGCAATTTTTATTCAAAAACAAATCCAGCAAAAACAGGTAGAAGAGAAGAAAGTTGTAGAAATTTTGC
>CAUVOF010000123.1:0-5687 GCA_963553325.1 uncultured Cardiobacterium sp. | reverse complement strand
TGCGCCTCATCCCCAACCTGCACGTCTGGCGCCCCTGCGACCAACAAGAAACCCTCGTCGCCTGGCGTAGCGCGCTCAACCAAACCACGCCGACCGCGCTCGCGCTCAGCCGGCAAAACCTGCCCGAACAAAAACGCGATGAAGCGACGCGCAAAGCCATCGCCAAAGGCGGCTACATCCTCGAAGCGGCAGAAAAACCCGACCTCGTCCTTGCCGCCACCGGCTCCGAAGTCGCGCTGGCAGTTGCAGCTGCCGCCAAACTGCGCGAAGAAGGCCTGCGCATCCAGGTTGTTTCTCTGCCCTGCCTCGACATCTACCAACAACAAGACGCCAGCTATCGCCAGCAAGTCCTGCCAAAAGGCGTGCCGACCGTGGTCATCGAAGCGGGCGTTACCCTGCCGTGGCGCGGCATCTGCGGCGACCGTGGCACCGTCATCGGCATCGACACCTTCGGCGAATCCGCGCCAGCAGGCGAACTCTTCCCGCTCTTTGGCCTCACCGTCGAAAACATCGTCGCCAAAAGCAAAGTATTACTCTAAAACACGCCCTCCCCTGCGAAGCGGGGGAGGGTCGGGGTTCCCTTGAAAAAGGCGCCCACTTTTTCAAGGGAACCCGGGGAGGGGGTGTGATGTCTCGCGCAGCGACAACACCAAAACCCGTACAAACCGTTCCAAATACCCCAAATACCAACCATCTTTCCCCCACTATCCCCTTGAGGAGAGGATAACCATGCGAAAACTCAGTGAAATCGACGTCAACGGCAAACGCGTCCTGATGCGCCTTGACCTCAACGTGCCGCTCAAAGACGGCAAAATCACCAGCGACGCCCGCATCCAGGCGGCACTGCCAACCATCCGCTACGCCCTCGAGCACGGCGCCGCAGTGATGATCATGGCGCACCTCGGCCGCCCGACCGAAGGCGAATACGACGAAGCCTTCAGCCTCGCCCCCGTTGCCGCCTACCTCGGCAACCTGCTCGGTAAAAACGTGCCGCTCATCAAAGACTACCTCGAAAAAGCCCCCGCCGTTGCCGCCGGCGATATCGTCATGCTGGAAAACTGTCGCTTCAACAAAGGCGAAAAGAAAAACGACGCCGCGCTTGCCGAAAAATACGCGGCGCTGTGCGACGTCTTCGTCAGCGACGGCTTCGGCGTCGTCCACCGCGCCCAGGCATCCACCTACGGCGTTGCCGAAAAAGCCAAAACCGCCGTTGCCGGTCTGCTCGTCCAGCAAGAAGTCGAAGCGCTGGAAAAAATCGTCAAAAACCCGGCGCGCCCGCTGCTCGCCATCGTTGGCGGCTCAAAAGTCTCGACCAAACTGCTCGTGCTGCAATCGCTGCTGGAAAAAGTCGATACCCTTATCCCCGGCGGCGGCATTGCTAACACCTTCCTCGCCGCCGAAGGCATCAACGTCGGCGCCTCGCTCTACGAACCCGACCTCTTGAACGACGCCAAAGCGATGCTCGACAACGCCCGCGCGCGCGGCGTCAATATCCCGCTGCCGGTAGATGTCGTCGTCGCCACCGAATTCTCCGCCGACGCCAAAGCGAGCGTCAAAGCAGTAGAAGACGTCGCCGACAACGAAATGATTTTGGACATCGGCCCGAAAACCGCCGAAAACTACGCGCGCGTCATCGCCGAAATGAAAACCGTCGTCTGGAACGGCCCGGTCGGCGTCTTTGAAATGGCACCGTTCGCCGCCGGCACCAAAGCGCTGTCAGCAGCGATTGCCGCCTGCCCTGGCTTTACCTTCGCCGGCGGTGGCGACACCATCGCCGCCATCGGCCAATTCGGTATCGAAGACAAAGTCGATTACATCTCCACCGGCGGCGGCTCAATGCTCGAATACCTCGAAGGCAAAAAACTGCCCGGACTCGACATCCTCGGCGCCTACTAAACCGTCGCGCCAATCCAAAAACCGCAGCTCCGCTGCGGTTTTTTCACATCCCGGATACATCATGACCGCAACACAAGAGCGGCAAACCTTCGCCGCCCAATACCAAGAAGAAGCCAAAGAAATCCTCGTTCTGACCGCCGGCTACCACAAAGGCTTCATGCGCACGGACGAAAACACCCTGTGGCAAACCTCCTGCGACCTCATCGCCTGGCTGGAAGACGGCGAACTGCGACACGCGCCATTTGCGCGCCTCGAATGGCTGGTCGCAGAAACTACCGCACCGGACGCGCGCTTGGCATTATTCACCAACTACCGCCTGCGCGTCCGCGCACATAAAAACGTCCCCGGCCTGTTCATGCTGCTCGATGTCCTGCAAAGCGACGTCGCCGACCCCGTCTTGCAGGCGGTGCGCGAAGACTGGTTGCGCCCGGTCAGCTGGCAAGAAGCGCCCTTGCCCGAATTTCACCTCAATAAAAGCGCGCACTGCTACCAAGCGGAGACCACCATTTGCGGCGAAACCGTTTACATCCTGCTCGAACAAAGCGAAGACAGCGAAGCGCCAGCACCTGCCGCCGTTACCAGCCTGCGCAACCTCTATGCAATGTGGGAAACCCGCCTGACACGCCTTAAAGAAGAAATACACGAGGCACTGCCCGAAGCCGTGCAACTGTGGCAATGGGACAAAAACAGCGCCGCGCCAAGCGCTGCCACCTTCCGCGCGCATCTTCACCTGCAAGAAATTAACTGCGAGGCAGACGGCAGCATCACCGCCTGGCTCTACAGCGACGAACACCTCGCCGGCAACATCATCTACGCCTGCCTAAACGCAGACGGCAGCCTGGCAGAAGCAGGGCTGGAAGGCTGATAACCGCTCACTGCCATTTATAGCGATACTCACAAAGTTCTGTACAAGGCGCGGCGCTGAAGACAGTACGCATTTGTACGGCGCGGGTTTCCCTAAAAAATGGCTGCGCCATTTTTTAGGGTGCCCGGTCAGGCGACGCAACACCGTACGAAGCTTTCGGTGGATTGCGATACATACACGAACCCCGCTACCGCGTATATAAACGGCTTCAACCTTCCCGCAGCACCGCACACAAAGCGCGTAACGCCGCCGACGGTTGCCGGTTCGGATAATAAAGAAAGAAGCCCTCATAGCGCGGCAACCAACCGTCCAGTACGCGCTGCAAACGCCCGTCGGCAAGCGCGTCGCGGCAAAACACATCCAGCCCATACGCCAACCCCAGGCCGCGTGCCGCCGCATCCAACACCAGTTCCGGGTCATCAAAAAGCAGCGCATCGGCGACGGCCAGCTCATGCGGCTGCCCGTCCTGCACAAATTCCCAGCGGTAGCGCGTGCCAGCGCCCAACTGACGAAAACCAATACAGCGGTGCCGCGCCAAATCCTGCGGCGACTGCGGCGGCGGCAGGCGGGCGAAATATTCCGGCGCGCCGACCACCACCGCCGCAACCGGCGGGGTGATGCGCAGCGCCACCATATCGCGCGCGACGCTGCCGCCGAGGCGCACGCCCGCGTCAAAGCCGGCGCTGACAATATCGACGAAAGCGTTATCGGCGGCAATTTCCAGCTGCACATCGGGGAAGCGTTCGGCGAACTGGCGCAGCTTGGGCAGCAGCACACAGGCGGCGATGCCGCGCGGCACGGACAATCTCACCTTGCCCGCTGGATGGGCGCGAAACGCGTTCACCGCTTCATCTGCCGTTGCGAGTGCCGCCAGCGCGGGCGCGACCTGCGCGAGCAGCGCCTGTCCTGCTTCGGTTAGCGCCACGCTGCGCGTCGTGCGGTGAAAAAGGCGCACGCCAAGGCGCGATTCCAGCGCGCGCAAGCCGTGCGACACCGTGGACGGCTGCAAATCAAGGCGCGCGGCGGCGGCACGCAGGCTGCCTTCCTCGGCAATGGCGACGAAAATCGCAAAATCGGCAAAATCTCCCTGACGCATTGGTGGCTCTCCGGCAACAAGTTATGCAACAAAACGGGGCTTATCGTAGCCCATCCCGTCGCCTACCATGCCGGCAAATCAACCACGGAGCCAAGCATGAAAATCCTCGTCAATCTCTTTCACCCGCACCTCGACCAATCCACAGTAAACCGCGCCTGGGCGCAGCGCCTCGCGCAAGAAGCGGACATCACCCTGCGCGACCTCTACGCGCACTACCCGGACGGCAAAATCGACATCGCCGCCGAACAGGCAGCGCTTGCCGCGCACGACCGCCTCGTCTTTCAGCACCCGTTTTATTGGTACAGCACGCCGCCCTTGATGAAGCAATGGCAGGATGACGTTCTCACTTACGGCTGGGCGTATGGTCCTGGCGGCGACGCGCTTGCCGGCAAGGAATGGCTGTCTGTCATCTCCACCGGCGGCCCGGCGCATTCCTATCAGGCGGGCGGTTACAACAGCTTCTCAATGAGCGAGTTCCTGAAACCGCTGCAACAAAGCGCCAACCTGCTGCAAACCACCTTCCTGCCGCCGTTTATCTTCCACGGCGCGGTGCAGACGACGCCGGAAGCGGTCGCGGCATCGATGGAGGCGATGCTGGCGCACGTCCGCAACCCGCTGCTTGACCCGAAAAAACGTCTCGCCGCCTTGCTGGGAGAGATGGACGCGGCAGGGGTGACTTTGTAGATCGTCCATTTACATACACGATAGTCGCTCCCCTGTATGTATAGCCATCCATCGAAAGCTTCATAGCGGTGTTGTGTCGCCAGCAATGAAAGTGTTGTGCGGGCGGTGTGGTGTGTCAAAGCGGTGGCGGCAACGCATAAAAAAACGGGCATCAGCCGATGCCCGTTTTTTATTGCCGCGACGGCGTCAGAGGCAAACCAGTTTGCCGTCTTTCAGCACACCTTCTTGCGCGTCGTAAAGCACTTGTGCGCTGTGCGAGAGGGCGACGCTTTCTTCTTTATTGAGCGGTGGCATCAGGGTTTCCAAGATGCCTTTGCGGCCAATGAGGCGCGGCAGCGACAGGCAGACGTCGTCGAAGGCGCAGCCGCCAGAGGCTGTATAGACGGCGTGGCGGTCGTTGATGATGGCATCGGCGAGGCTGTTCACCGCGATGCCGATGCCGTAGTAGGTGGCGTGTTTGCCGGCGATGATAGCAAGGGCGGCGTTGCGCACGTCGTGGGCGATGTCGTTCATGATTTGGTCGTCCCAGGGGATTTTGCGCTCGCGCATGAAGGTGGCGACCGGCATACCGGCAATCAGCGCGCTGCTCCAGCACATGACGGATGAGTCGCCGTGCTCGCCCATGACGTAGGAATGGACGTAGCGCGCATTCACCCCGGCGCGTTCGCCGATGAGCTGGCGGAAGCGGGCGCTGTCCAAGATGGTGCCGGAACCCATCACCAGCGACGGGGTTGGGTGCAGGGCGCGCGCGATGCTGGTCATGATGTCCACCGGGTTGGAAACGAGCAGCACCACTGCTTCGGGCGCGACTTTGACGATTTCCGGCACGATGCTGGCGAGGATGGCGGCGTTGCGCGCGAGCAGGTTCAGGCGCGATTCGCCCGGTTTTTGGTTGGAACCGGCGGCGATGACGACCAGCGCCGCACCTTTGAGGTCGGGGTAGTCGCCGGCATAGGCGCGCACGCCTTTGGCGAGTGGTGCGCCGTGCGCGATGTCTGCCGCTTCGGCTTTGGCGCGCGGTTCGTCGCGGTCAATCAGCACGATTTCGCTGCAGGTGCCGTTTAGCATCATTGCGTAGGCGGCTGTTGCGCCGACGAATCCCGCTCCGATAACTCCTACTTTTGCCATGGTGTTTTCTCCTGTTTT
>CAUVOF010000122.1:0-5700 GCA_963553325.1 uncultured Cardiobacterium sp. | reverse complement strand
TTCTGTTCATGCCGATAGTTTACAGCAGAGGCTGAGACAATGAACACGTTCTTACTGCTACAAACAAATCAGGGTCTTCTTCCTGCCCATATGGAACACTAACGAACGCTACTGCGGCTACATCAATGATGAAACCTACACCGATACCAGCAGGGAAGAGTTTTTGGAAATATCCAAAGCGCTATCACTTGATACTGCTTGGGATAACGGCCAAGCCAAAATTCCCTTCTGGGACCGTATCGGCGGCAAACTGACGCTGGGCGGCCTAGTGCTGCTCGCTGGTTTATGGAGCAAATTCAAAAAACGTAACGAAGAAGACGATGATGAATAACGTCCGTCATTTGGCACAACAAACGCCCACAAGGGCGTTTTGTTTTTGTAGGTCGGGCATTTATGCCCGACCTACAACGTCCCGTAAAAAGGGGGCGCCTTGTCTGAAACTTTCGGTGTATCGCTATATCACCGCATTATCCTGTCGGCAAAGCGTAAAGATGAAAAAATAATTTTTATACTATTGCCGAATACCTTTCCTTAAAAAACCACTTGCCATTATCTTAAATATGTTTTCTCGTAATCGCCCACGGGTTTCCGCTTCGCGTCTTTTTATTTTGCGGGGTGCTGCCAAATTCTTTCTTTTCATTCTTGCGGTGCTATGGCTGGGTTCTATCCCGCAAATCTGGCAAGGCGCCACGCTGGATATGCAGATTAAGCCCTTTGCTTATAGCGTGCTGCTTGCTTGCGGCATGCTCGCACTTTGGCAAATGCTGCGACGGAGCCGAAATTGGCCAAAGGACACACTGCTGTTTGCACCACGCGAACGGGCAAGGGTGCAATTGGTTTGCGCCGTGAGCATTATTTGTTTGCTGCTTTCCCTTGCTTCTTTTTTGCAGGTTATGGTTACCGGGAAATCCCGCACAATATTGCTGGCATTTATTGGCGACCTGCCGCTCAATTTTTTTCTGCTGTGGTGTTATTGGGCAGCGCGGCGTTATTTACGCACTTGCCGCTTTTTTGGTTATAGCGCTGCCACGAATAAATTTATTCTTTGCGAAGGGAAAAAACCGGTGGTTTTCATTAACGCGCAAGCGCTGCGTGCCATTGCATTGGATAATTTGCCGCTTGTATGGCAAATCACTTTATGCAAAGCCGATGGGGAAACACTGCCTGCTTTGTTACTCGCCAAAGAAGATAGCACCAGCCAACAAAGCGCACAGGCAATTACGGCATTGCTGCAAGAGAAAACGAAACTGCCGCTACTGTCGCGCCAATATGGGCAAAGTACCCTCTTTCTGCCCGCTGGTTTTCAGGTAAAGCGCTTTTTATTGCTGGTTGCTATCCCGGCATTGTTTTTTGGCGCGCTAAGCACAGTATCGCAATATTGGCTGGGTTATATTGATGACAAACAGGAATATCACAACGCGCAAAAATTTTTGTTTTTATCGGTATTGGCCATGATTCCCTATAGTTGGCGGTATTTTCGGCAAATAACGCCGCTTTTTTATGATGCCGAAACGGAAACTTTTTTCACGTTGCGCCAATATGATGGCTTTATGCGCCGCTTTTATGCGTGGTTAATGTTGAAGGATTGGCAGCCATGCGTGGCGCGCAGTGCATTGCAGCATATTGCGCTGGCGGATACGGCTGACGGCTGGCAGGTATCTTTATGCGGTGCCGCGACAACGCTGGTGGTGTATCGCGAGCAAGACAAAAGCGCGCGCGATGCGACGGCGCAGGCATTGGCAGAAGCGCTCGCTATCGCAAGCGGCCTGCCTATCGTTGCGCAGCGGGTTTAGCGATACTCACAAAGTTCTGTACAAGGCGCACCGACGAAGGCAGTACAACTAGTACGGCAAGGCGGTGCAACACAGTACAGGGCTTTGTGAGGATTGCTATAAAAAGCCCCCGCTGCCGAAGCAACGAGGGCTTACCCACGGAGAAATCAAATAATCGAGACGCTGATGTCGTCTTCCACGCGCAGGGTGAAACTGCCGTGGCGGTAGGTGCTGTAGGTGCTGTAAGGGTCGATGTTGTCGCGTGTCCAGCCGCCACCGCTGAGGTTGAGGTGGTCGCCATAGTCGCCATCGAGGGTCAGGGTGGACGGATGGGCGAGCAGGTCGCCGGCGTTGAGGGTCATGTCGTCATGGCGATGGTTGCTGGCGTCGAATTTGCCGTTTTTCAGCAGGTTGTCGAAGTTGAGGTTCTGCTCGTTCATGCTGAAGGTGTAGGGCGCATCATGCGTCGCACTCGCCGCTTTGCCATGCGTTGCGTTGCTTGTTTCTTGGGCGCCGTGCCCGTCAGCGGCGACAGGTTCGAGTCCAGCGCTGGGACGCGGCGCGAAGCTGGTGTCTTCGTCGTAGTGGCGGGCGCCGCCACCGCCGCTGCTGCCGCCACCAATCGCCGCGGCTAAACCGCCGGCGAGCAGAGCGCCACCACCAGCAAGGAGCATGGAAGTGCCGGACGGCGTGCCCTCAAAGCCCGGATTGGTCGGCTCGGCCACTTCTTCCGCCTGCACGTGTTCGGCGTCTGCCGGTGCGTCGCCTTTGTCCGCCGGCGTGGCATCCGCCAGGGTAATGTTTTCTGCCGGCGCGAGTGCTGCGGCGGCAGGCGGCGGCGTGTCGTTGTTTGTCGTTGCCGCCTCGCTGTCGTCCTCATCCTCACCGCGCAAGGTTACCCACGGATAGTTGTCGCTGCCGTAGATTTTGGTTTGCCCGTGGTCTTCGACGACGCGCAGACCATCCGGGGCTTCGCCGGTGTGGGTGTCTAGCAGGGCATATTGCGCGCCTTTGCTCATGCGGATGTCAATTTGCTGGCCGTCAATGACGTCCCAGCTCCGCTCGCTGTTACCTTCTTTTACGGTGAGTTGAATTGCCATTGCGCTGTCCTTGGTTCATGGTGGGTAGTGCGCGAATATTACGGTTTTATCAGATTAATATCCAGTTATTTTATTTTTCCTTTTATTTCATATCGTTATAAATACCCCTAACCAAAATATGACTACTTTCATGACAAACCGTAAGGATTAACGGTTGACAGGGGTAATTCTGAACGCTGGCGCATGGCAGTTTTCTGTCGCACTCGCCATAAAAAAAGCCGCCCTGCGGGGCGGCCTATAGCACGACGGCAATGTTTAAGCGCGCGCCGCCCGTTTTTCTACCGCGGCGGCGAGTTGTGCCAGCAGTTTTTCGCTGTCTTCCCAGCCGAGGCAGGCATCAGTAATGCTCTGCCCGTAGGTGAGCGCCTTGCCTGCCTGCAATTTTTGCGAACCGGCGACGAGGTGGCTTTCTATCATCACGCCGAAGATGTTGTGGTTGCCGGCGGCGATTTGCGCGGCAACGTCGGCGCCGGCGATGAGCTGGCGTTCGTGCTGTTTGCTGCTGTTGGCGTGGCTGAAGTCAATCATGATTTTTTCGCAGACGCCCGCTTTGCGCAGCGCCGCTTCGGCTGCCTGCACGTGTTCGGCGCTGTAGTTCGGGCCGTCATTACCGCCGCGCAGGATGAGGTGGCAGTCTTCGTTGCCTTTGGTGGTAACGATGGCGGAGTGGCCGAATTTGGTTACAGAAAGGAAGCTGTGCGCCGCGCTCGCCGAGCCGATGGCGTCGATGGCGATTTGCACGTCGCCGTTGGTGCCGTTTTTGAAACCAATCGGGCAGGAGAGGCCGGAGGCGAGTTGGCGGTGGATTTGGCTTTCGGTGGTGCGCGCGCCAATCGCCCCCCAACTAACGAGGTCGGCGATGTACTGCGGGATAATCATGTCGAGGTATTCGACCGCAACCGGCATGCCTTTTTCGGTGGTATCGAGCAGCAGTTTGCGCCCAAGACGCAGGCCGTCGTTGATGGCGAAAGTGCCGTCGAGGTAGGGGTCATTGAGTAGCCCTTTCCAGCCGACGGTGGTGCGCGGTTTTTCAAAGTAAACGCGCATGACGATGCACAGTTGTTCGCGGTATTTTTCGCGCAAGGGCAGGAGGCGGTCGGCGTATTCGTTCGCGGCCTTGACGTCGTGGATGGAACAAGGGCCGATGACGACGAGCAGGCGCGGGTCGTTGTTATGCAGGATGGCGTGGATGTCCTGGCGGGCGTGATGCACAGTCGCCGCCGCCCGCTCGCTCACCGCATAGCGCTCTAAAAGCGCAACGGGTGGCAAGAGTTCTTCGATGCGGTCGATGCGCAAGTCATCTGTTTGGTGCATGGGAGTTCCATAAAAATGAAGGGTTGGCAAAGATAACGCAAAACCCGGTACAGACAAAGCGCTATACTCGCCGCCTTTTCCATTACACAAGGAACATTCATGACCGACCACAACCCGCTTTATCAACCCGCCGACGTTCCCGAATTTGCCGCCATCCGCCCAGAGCACGCCGCCGTCATCACAGAAATCCTCACGGAAAACCGCGCCGCCATTGAAGAACTCATCGCGCGCGGCGATTGCAACTGGGACGGGCTGATGCAGCCGCTGGAGCGTCTGGAAAACCGCCTGGCAAAAGCCATCTCGCCGGTCGCGCATTTGCACGCCGTAACCAGCACCGACGACTGGCGCGCCGCCTACGAGGCGCTGTTGCCCGCGCTCACCGCCTACGCCAGCGACCTCGGTCAGCACGAAGGGCTGTATCGCGCCATTAAGCGCCTGCGCGACAGCGCCGCTTACCCCGCACTTTCTGCACCACGGCGCAAGGTGGTCGATGACGCGCTGAAGAATTTTGAGCGCAGCGGCATCGCTCTCGCGCCCGCCGCCAAGGCGCGTTACAAAGAAATCAGCTTGCGCCTGGCCGAACTCGGCACGCAGTTCGCCAATAACGTCTTGGACGCGACCAACGCCTGGCATCTGCACCTTGCCGACGACAGCCGCCTCGCAGGCATTCCCGACAGCGCGCGAGCGCTGATGGCAGACCTCGCCCGCCAGCACGGCGAGGACGGCTACCGCATCACCCTCGACGCGCCAGTGGTCATCCCGGTTTTGACCTACGCCGACGAACGCGAGCTGCGCGAGGCCGTCTATCGCGCCTACAACATCCGCGCCAGCGAACTCGCCGACGGCGGGCAATACGACAACGCCGCCATCATTGCCGAGACCCTCGCCCTGCGCGACGAGCTGGCGAAACTGCTCGGCTTTGCCGACTTCGCCGCCTACTCGGTCGATAACAAAATGGCGCCGGACAGCGCGGCGGTCATCGCCTTCCTTGAAGACCTGGTCAGCAAAGGCAAGGCGGCGGGCGAGGCGGACATGGCAGCGCTGCGCGACTACGCCGTGCGCGAGCTGAACCTGCCCGACCTGCAACCCTGGGACATCGCCTACGCCGCTGAAAAACAGCGGCAAAGCAAATACGCACTCTCGCAAGAAGACCTGCGCCCCTACTTCCCCATCAGCCAGGTGCTGCAAGGGCTGTTTACCATCTGCGAACGCCTCTTCGGCGTGCAATTCCGCGAAAACCCGGCGCTTGCCACCTGGCACGCCGACGCGCGTGGCTACGATATGACCGACGGCGACGGCAAACTACGCGCCCGCTTCTACCTTGACCCCTACGCGCGCGCGAAAAAACGCGGTGGCGCCTGGATGGACAGCGCCGTTTCGCGTTTTGCCGACGGTGAGGCACTGCAACTGCCGGTCGCCTACCTCGTCTGCAACTTCACCCCGCCGGTCGGCGACAAAGAGGCCTGCCTCACCCACCAGGAAGTCACCACCCTTTTCCACGAATTCGGCCACGG
>CAUVOF010000121.1:0-5834 GCA_963553325.1 uncultured Cardiobacterium sp. | reverse complement strand
GACGAAGACGTCAATCATCGACCAGCGGCCAACGAAGTGGATGAAGCGGTAGAGGCGGGTTTGCAGGCGCGGCGGACGGCGCGGGGTTTGCCGCGAAAGAAGGTAGAGCAGCACGGCGATTTTGAAGAAAGGGGTAAAGACGCTGGCAAGGAAGATGACCAGCGCAATACCGTAGGATCCGTGGTGCCAGAGCAGGGCGATGCTGCTCATGATGGTGTCTGCTTGCGGCGGCTGGGTGAGGTAGGTGGTGTTGGTAATCGGCAGCAGGTTGGCGGGAAAAAAGAGGATGATGGCGGTCGTGAGGTAGGCCCAGGTGCGGCTGTAACTCGCGGGTTTGCGGCGGTGCAGGTGGCCGTGGCAGTGCGGGCAGCGTGTGGCGGGCCCGGTAGTAACGGTGGCACAGTCAAGGCAGAGGAGGAGGTTGTGCGCGCTTGCGGTGTTGTCAGTAGTCATAGTCATGGCGGTTTTCTTCCGGTTCGTAAGCGAGGAAGACGGCGTCGCTCAGATCAAAGCTGAGGGTGACGAAAACGGAGCAGAACATCAGCGCGCAAAATGCCCAAAAGCCCGGCTCAAAGGTGACGCTGGCGAGTTGCAGGATTTTGACGAGGGTGACGATGACGCCGATGAGATAGACTTCCAGCATATTCCACGGCGCCATATGCGTCATCCAGTGCAGGAAGTTATGCGAGATGTCGTTCAGGAAGCGGTAACGGAAGCTGACGATGACCCACAGCACGGCAAGCAGATACCACAGCGGCATGACGATGATGAGCATGCAGACGATGACACCGAGGACGTGCAGGTCGTTATCAAACAGCGCCTTGATGCTGGAAAAAACGGAAATCGTGGTCGCGTCCCCGCCCATGCTGAGCGTGATGAAGGGAAAGCTATTGGCGACGATGAAGAGGATAAGCGCCGTCAGCGCGTAGATGAAGGCTTTGCGGAAATCGGCGAGGCCGTCATCAATTTTGCTGCCACAGTCGGTGCAGTAGGCGTTTTCGCCGGGGCGCAGCGGCTTGCGCTGATACAGCGCGTCACAGTAGGGGCAGGCGAGTAGTTCTCGTTGCGGCATGGTTTTTGGGAATGAAAAAGTCTGGCACCGGGGAGGTGCCAGACGGGTTGGGGGAAGGTTGCCTTAGTTGCGGTTAAAGGCGGAGAGGATGTTCAGCAGGCTGAGGAAGATGTTGAAGATGTTGATGAACAGATCCAACGTCGCCATGATGTAGTTGGTTTCTTCGCCCTGGATGATGTTGCTGGTGTTGTAAAGCACATAGCCAGAAGAAATCAGCAGGAAGGCGGCAGATGAGGCCAGGCTCAGGGCGCTCATGCCGAAGAACCAGCCGCCAATGCCTGCAAGGAAGGCGACCATCAGGCCGGTGTAGAGGAAAGCGCCGAGGAAGCTGAAGTTGGTGCCGGTAAAGAGCACGTAGGCGGAGAGGCCGAAGAACAAAATGGCAGTACCCGCCAGCGCCTTGACGACGATAGCGCCCATGCCCGCGCCCATCATTGCGGCCAAGACATTGGAAATGCTGAAGCCGAGGAAACCGGTCAGGGCAAAGAGCAGGACGATGCCAGCGCCGCTGTTACGGTTGGCGACAACGGCGTGGACGAGGCCGAAGAAACCGAGGAAATACAGCCAGAAGGGTACTCTGATTTCCATCAGCATGCCGATGTAAGCGCAAACCGCGCTGAACAGTACGTTCATGGCGAGCAGGGTGTAGGTTTGGCGCAGCACCTTGTTGCGCGCGAGGATGCCATCCTGGGAGATGGCTTCGATGGTACGGGGATTCATGTCGTTCATGATGGCTCCTTAATTATTGGTTGAGGGTTAAAAACGCAAAGATTGTAGGGGGTTGGGCAATGCTTGTAAAGCGAGGGGAAATTAGCATTTCACCAGCGAACAGACGTCGATGCCGCCCAATTTGTCGCGCCCGTGCAGGCCTTCGATTTCCATCAAAAAAGCCGCGCCGATGACGTTGGCACCGAGGCCGCGCAGCAGCTCAATGCAGGCGACCATCGTGCCGCCGGTGGCGAGGACATCATCGACCATCATCACGCGCATTCCTGATTTGACGTCATCTTTGTGAACTTCAAGGGTGTCCTGGCCATATTCGAGGTCAAACGTGATGCGGCTGACCTCGCGCGGCAGTTTGCCTGGCTTGCGTAGCGGGATGAAGCCAATGCCGAGGCGTTGCGCCAGGGCGGAGGCGAAAATAAAACCGCGCGCTTCCGGGCAGGCAAGCACGTCCGGCTGGTGGCCGCTTTCCTCGCAGAACTGCGCCATTTCCTCAATGGCGGCGTTGAAACCGGGGCCATTGGCGAGTAACGGCGTGATGTCTTTGAAGATAATGCCGGCTTTCGGGTAGTCCGGGATGTCCTTAATGAGGGCGTGCCAAGACACTGATTGCTCCATTTGTTGTTTCCTTGTAACGGTTGAAAAGCCGCATTCTAGCAGAGCGCGCGGGCTTGCGTGTGGCAGCGTTCGTCCGCACAATGCGCCCTTTTTTGGAGACCCCCTCGCATGCAAACCCCGCGATTCATGCAGCGCGACGCCGTGCCGTTGCAGTCGCTTTACGAACACAACTACTGGCTTTTCCGCCTCGTCCTGCCGCAGCCGCCCGCTGATGACGACTGGTACCTGCTGCGCGCCGAAGGGCGAGCGCCGTTGTACCTGCGCTGCATCGGCCGCCACGCCTACACCAGCGAATGGCTGCTCGGCCACTTTTACCCGGCGCGACAACAACGCCGCTTCGCCCCTGATTACCGCATCCGCGTCTATCACGACGCACGTTTGGCGGAAGCGATGATTGTTGATGCCCACAATCTGCCGGTGCGCGAACTGCGCGCGGCAAAACGGGCGCAGAACCGCGCGCTTGGCGAATGGCTCGATTACTGCCGCCGCCACCAGTACCGCCTCGCCGAAGTGGCGGCAAGCGCGCCGCTGGTGGATGTCGCATGAACCGCAGCGAGAACCGCCGCCGTCGCCTTGTCCTGCTCGCGCTGGTGCTGGCAGGCATGGCAACCTTCATTCCCGGTATCCTCTTGCCGATGATGACGGTGAAAAAACTGGTGCTGGTGAAAAACACCTTCACCGTCCTCTCCGGCATCGGCGCGCTGCTCGCCGATAAAACCTTCGGCCTCGGCCTGCTCTTGCTCGCCTTCAGCGTTCTTTTTCCGCTTGGCAAATTCGCGCTGATGGCGGCATACCTCTATTACTACCCGCCCATTCCCGCTGCACTCGCCCGCTGGCAAACCTGGCTCGGCAAGCTGGCGAAATTCTCGATGCTGGACGTCTTCTTCGTCGCACAAATGCTGATGGTGCTGAAACTCGGCTGGCTGGTGGAAGTGCAAATCCACAGCGGCATCTATTGGTTTTCCATCGCCGTCATCCTCTCGCTCGTCGCCGGCATCGCCATTGAATACGACCTAAAAGGGCGGCTGCAAGCGTCGCTGGGCGCAAACGGCGCATAGCTTCATTCCACCAGCGGCAGGCAGATTTCCGCCCTGCGCTGTGCGCAGTCGAGGTTAATATGAGGCTTTCGATGGATATACATACACGAACCCCGCTACCCTGTATGTATAGCAATCCACCGAAAGCTTCATACGGTGTTGCGCCGCTTCGCCGTACAGATGCGTACTGTCTTCAGCGGCGCGCCTTGTCTGAAACTTTCGGTGTATCGCTATAAATCTCAAGTCTGCAACCAAAACGTCACCGGCCCTTCATTGACCAACCGCACCTGCATTTCCGCGCCAAAGACGCCGCAGGCGACCGGCGAATGCAGCGCCTGCATTTCCGCGCAGAAGCGGGCGAAAAACGGCTCGGCTTCGGCAGGCGGCATCGCCGGGTCAAAACCGGGGCGGTTGCCTTTCGTCGTATTTGCCGCCAGGGTGAACTGCGACACCAGCAGCAGCCCGCCGCCCGCCTCGCGCACATTGCAATTCATTCGCCCGCCGTCGTCGGGAAAGACACGGTAATTCAAGAGTTTTTGCTGCAAGCGGCTGGCGTTTGCCGCCGTGTCCGCTTTCTCAATGCCAATCAGTGCCAGCAGGCCGTGTTCAATCGCGCCGACCTCGGCACCTTCCACCCACACGCTCGCGCTAGAAACCCGCTGAATCAAGGCAATCATCACATACTCCAGTAAAAAACAATCGCTATATAATGCGGCAAATTCAAACCGGAGCAATACCATGAGCCTTGCAGGTCGCCACGTCCTCTCCATCGACCAGTTCACCCGCAGCCAACTCGAAAAAATCCTCGAAGTAGCGCGCATCCTCGAACCCGTGGCACGGCGCAAATACCGCTGCGACGTCTTGAACGGTGCGGTGATGGCGAATCTCTTTTTTGAAGCCAGCACCCGCACCCGCATCAGCTTCCACACCGCCTTTTCCCGCCTGGGCGGCAGCGTCTGCGACACCACCGGCTTCACCTTCTCCTCGCTCTCCAAAGGCGAATCGCTCGAAGACACCGCGCGCGTCATCAGCGGTTATGCCGACGCCATCGTCATGCGCCACCCGGAAACCGGCTCGGTCGCGCAATTTGCCAAAGGCATCCGCGTGCCGGTTATCAATGCCGGCGACGGCACCGGCGAACACCCCAGCCAGGCGCTGCTTGACTACTACACCATCGACAGCGAATTCCGTCGCCTCGGCAAGACCATCGACGGCATGACCATTGCGCTGGTCGGCGACCTCAAGCACGGCCGCACCATCCACTCGCTCTGCCGCCTACTGCGCCTGTTCCGCAACATCACCTTCCACTTCATCGCCCCGCCCGCGCTTGCCGCGCCGCAGGAACTGCTCGACAGCCTCAAAGCCGCCGGTCATCACGTGCGCGAATTTGACGGCATCAGCAGCGGTCTGCCCGGCGCGGACGTCATCTATGCCACCCGCATCCAGCGCGAACGCATCGAAGGCGGTGAAGAAATGGAAGGCTACAGCGAGGACTACCGCATCAACCGCGTCGCCATCGAAAACCACGGCGCCAAAGACGTCATCATCATGCACCCGCTGCCGCGCGACAGCCGTCCCGGTGCCTTTGATCTTGCCACCGACCTCGACGACCTGCCGAACCTTGCCATCTTTCGCCAGGCGGACAACGGCGTCACCATGCGCATGGCGATTTTCGCGATGGTGCTGGACGTGCATGAAAACATCGACCGCCATTTCCACCAACGCGAAGGCTACCGCCCGCGCCGCTACAGTGACCACGATGCCGCCTTCTACCAGCTCGACTGAGGCAGGATGCTGCGCATGAAAATGATCACTGCCATTATCAAACCCTTCAAGCTTGACGATGTGCGCGAGGCGCTCTCCGACATCGGTGTGCAGGGCATCACCGTTACCGAAGTCAAAGGCTTCGGGCGGCAAAAAGGGCATACCGAACTCTATCGCGGCGCGGAATACGTCATCGACTTCCTGCCGAAACTCAAGCTGGAAATCGCCGTCAGCGACGACCTTGCCGAGCAGGTCATCGAAACCATCCGCGACACCGCCAACTCCGGCAAAATCGGCGACGGCAAAATATTCGTTACCGCGCTGGAACGGGTGGTGCGCATCCGCACTGGCGAACTGGACGACGAGGCGCTCTAAAGCCACCGCCCACCGCAACAACCGCGCTTCGGCGCGGTTTTTTGTGCCGCCATTCGCCAAGACAACCTGAAATTTTCAGGAAAGCGGCTATATAATCCCCTTCCCCTTCACAACACAGGAAAAACCCATGGCAGACTTCAACCAAATCCTTGACGCGGGCGACGTGGACGGCGGCATCATCAACGTCGTCGTCGAAATCCCGGCAGGCTCCAACCACAAAATCGAGTGGAAGCGCAAAGTGGGCG
>CAUVOF010000120.1:0-6020 GCA_963553325.1 uncultured Cardiobacterium sp. | reverse complement strand
GTCGAAATCCCGGCAGGCTCCAACCACAAAATCGAGTGGAAGCGCAAAGTGGGCGCCTTGATGCTGGACCGCGTTGAGCCGCTCATCTTCGCCAAGCCGACCAACTACGGCTTCATCCCGCAAACGCTGGACGAAGACGGCGACGAGCTGGACGCGCTCATCATCACCGACACCCCGCTGCCGACCGGCGTGTACCTGCAAGCGCGTGTCATTGGCGTGATGAAATTCGTCGATGACGGCGAAGTCGATGACAAAATCGTCTGCGTTCCCGCCGATGACCGCCAAACCGGCGACGCCATCAAAACGCTAGCCGACCTACCGGCGCAGCTCATCAAACAAATCGAATTCCACTTCAACAACTACAAGGCGCTGAAAAAACCCGGCTCGACCAAAGTCGATCACTGGGGCGACATCAGCGAAGCCAAACAAGTCATCCGCGACTCACAAACCCGCTGGAAACAACAATAACCCACAAGCCCCCGGAAACGGGGGCTTCAACCATCAAAACACATGAAAAAACTGACCCTCACCCTCCTCCTCATCCAAGCGAGCACCGCCATGGCAGACACCCAAGACCCGAACCTCTGGCTCGAAGACATCGACAGCGACAAATCCCTGCAATGGGTCCGCGAACAAAACGCCGTCGCCGAAAAAGCGCTGACCACCAGCCCCGACTTCAAACAAGCCGAAGCCGACATCCTCGCCGTCCTCGACTCCCAGGAAAAAATCCCCTACGTCGGCAAGCGCGGCGACTACTACTACAACTACTGGCAGGACGACAAAAACCCGCGCGGGCTCTGGCGCCGCACCACGCTGGACGAATACAAGAAACCCAACCCGCAGTGGGACAACATCCTCGACCTCGACGCGCTCAACAAAGCCGAAAACGCCACCTGGGTCTGGCACGGCGCTGAGTGCCTGCGCCCCGACTACCGCCATTGCCTGATTAGCCTCTCCAACGGCGGCTCGGACGCCGACGAAACCCGCGAATACGACCTGGAAAAACGCGCATTCATCAAAGACGGCTACTACCGCCCCGCTGCCAAAGGCTCAATGAGCTGGATAGACAAAGACCACGTTTATATCCAGACCGATTTCGGCGCAGGCAGCATGACCCACTCCGGCTACCCGCGCGAAGCCCGCCTGTGGACGCGCGGCACCCCGCTCGACCAGGCCGAAATCGTCTATCAGGGCAAGGCCGATGACATGATGGTTGCCGCCTGGCACGACAGCACCCTCGGCTACGAACGCGACTTCGTCAGCCGCGTCATCGGCTTCTACCAAAAAGAACTCTACCAACGCCTGAAAGACGGCAAACTGGTGAAAATCGACGTGCCCGATACCGCCGAAAAAGGCGTGGTGCGCGACTGGCTGGTCATCACCCCGCGCGAAGACTGGTCCGTTGGCGACAAAACCTACCCCTCCGGCAGCTACCTCATCGCCAACTACAACGACTGGATGGCGGGCAAACGCGAACTGACCGCGCTCTTTACCCCGGACGAACACACCTCGCTCTCCGGCAGCACCTGGACCAAAAACTACCTCATCCTCGAAACCCTCGAAGACGTCAAAACCCGCCTCACCGTCTATGACCCGACGAAGAACTGGGCGAAAACCCCGCTTGCGGGCGTGCCGGACATCGGCACCGCCAGCGCCAGCGCGGTAGATAGCGACGAAAACGACCAAATCTGGCTGACCGTATCCGGCTACACCCAGCCGACCACCCTCGCCATCGCAGAAATCGGCCAAGAACCGGAAACCCTGAAAAGCCTGCCCGCCTACTTCGACGCAAGCGACCTTACCGTCGAACAACACTTCGCCACCAGCGCCGACGGCACGCGCATCCCCTACTTCGTCGTCCGGCCGAAAAACCTCAAAACCGACGGCAAAAACCCGACCCTGCTCTACGGCTACGGCGGCTTTGAAGTCGCGCTCACCCCCGGCTACAACGGCGGCATCGGCAAAACCTGGCTGACCCGCAAAACCGCCAGCGGCCGCAGCGGCGTGTACGTCGTCGCCAACATCCGCGGTGGTGGCGAATACGGCCCGCGCTGGCACCAAGCGGCGCTCAAAGAAAAACGCCACAAAGCCTACGAAGACTTCGCCGCCGTCGCGCGCGATTTGGCGGCACGCGGCATCGCCGACGCCAAACACCTCGGCATCCAGGGCGGCAGCAACGGCGGATTGCTGATGGGCAACATGCTCACCCAATACCCGGAACTCTTTGGCGCAATCGTGGTGCAAGTGCCGCTGCTTGATATGCAGCGCTACCACAAACTGCTTGCCGGCGCCTCGTGGATGGCGGAATACGGCGACCCGGACAACCCCGAAGAATGGGCATACCTGCAAAACTACTCGCCTTACCACCTGTTTGACCCGGCGAAAAACTACCCGCCGGTACTGTTCACCACCTCGACCCGCGACGACCGCGTCCACCCCGGCCACGCGCGCAAAATGATGGCGAAAATGCTGGCAGCGGGCAAAAACGCGCTCTACTACGAAAACATCGAAGGCGGGCACGGGGGAGCCGCGGATAACAAACAACGCGCCTACATGAGCGCGCTTGCCTACACTTTCCTTTGGCAGACGCTGACCAAAGACCTGTAAGGAATCCCATGCCCAGACTCAACCTGACCCTGAACGCCCGCCTGCAACCCATGCACCGCCACGACATCGAAGACCAGCTCGACGAACACTTCGCCGGGCTGCCCTTCCAAGTAGAAACCGACGGCGGCGGCACCGGCATCGCAGAAAACGGCGAAACCGAATACTGCGACATCGGGCTGATAAGCGAACACAGCAGCGCGGAAGAGCTACAACAACTCATCGCTATCCTGGAAAACACCTTCTGCCCGCAAGGCTCACGCCTCACCCTCTACCCCGAAGACGAAAACGCCGCCGTCGAACAGCAGCCCCTAGGGCAGCTGCAAGGCCTGGCGCTCTACCTGAACGGCACCGACCTGCCGGATGAAGTCTATGCCGAAAGCGACGTCAACGAAGTTTGGGACGCCTGCGAGCGCCTGCTGGCAGACGAAGGCGAGCCAATGAACTACTGGGAAGGCGACACAGAAACCGCCATCTACTGCTACGGCAAAAACTTCCAGGAAATGCAGCGCCGCTTGCAGCCCTTCCTCGACGAATACCCGCTGTGCGCACAGTGCCGGGTGGTACAAATCGCCTGATAACCATCCCCTCCGCTCGCATTTCGAGCAATCCTCCGAAAACCGCATACGGTATTGCGGAGGATTATAGCAACTGGGTCTCCCTGCCCGACGGGGTGGGGAGACACAGCTCTAAAAGATTATTCGCGCATCGTCGTTATATAGCGATACACCGAAAGTTTCAGACAAGGCACGCCGCTGAAGACAGTACAGATAGTACGGCGAAGCGGCGCAACACAGCATGAGGCTTTCGGTGGATTGCTATACATACACGAACCCCGCTACCCTGTATGTAAATGAACGCAAACCCCGCATGAGGAACTCATCCGCTTTATGACAAAACTTCTGTCGTTTTTCACGCGCGGCCGCGTGTATTTTTTGCAGACCGGGCCGCTCTTGTTATTCGCCCTTTTTTTGGTAATTCATTTTTTTGGTGGAGCCGCGCCAGAAGCTGCGCCCGCGTCAGCGGAGTCTTGTCAGCCTGCGACGCATGAGGCGGTGCCTTTTGCCTGGATGCGGCACGATGTTCCGCTGTTGGTTCGCTACTCACCTATCTTCTTTTTGTTGATAGTAGGTAATCTCGCGCTGAAGCAGATGTATCTTCTTTGGCGCGGATGTACTGGCAGGCAGCGGCGTTCTGCCTGGCTGTTGTTATTGTCGTTTGCGGTTGCAGGGGTAGGGTTTTCTTTACCGCGCGTAAGGTCGGCATGCTGCCGCCGAGTTTTGCGCCTCCGCCACCGGCGGAGTGTCAGCCCGCATCTAAGCCACTTTCTTTTTTCCGTTGATTTTCTGGAGTTTTTATGACCAACACCATTCACGGCAGCTATCGCCGCGATACGGACAAACGCTTGCTGCTTTTGGCAGCGACGGCGGTCGTCCTTGTCGTGCTGGCGCTTGCCGACCTTGCCACCGGCCCGTCCGGCATGCCGCTCGCCGATATTTTCAAGGCGCTGCGTGCCGGGCCGTTTTATGACACAAACCGCGCCACGCTCGCCAATCAGGCGCTTGCCGTGCTGCCACAAGCACCTGCCGGGCTGGAAGCGCTCTATCAGGGTTTGCAGGATTTTTTCACTGAAGAGGCGCGTCTGCGCAAGTTGGTGACGATTCTTTGGGGACTGCGCATGCCGCAGTCGCTGACCGGTATTCTCGTTGGCTTCTGCCTCGGTCTTGCCGGCTTGCAGATGCAGACGATTCTTGCCAACCCGCTGGCGAGTCCTTTTACCCTCGGTTTTTCCGCTGCCGCCGGTTTTGGCGCGGCGCTCGCCATTTTGTTCGGCGGCATGGTGCCGGGGCTTGCCGGGCATGCCTGGTACGGTTTTTTGATTGTGCCGTTTTCGGCGTTTGCGATGACTATCGGCTCTTGCGGCCTGATTTATCTCATCGCGGTGCTGCGCAGTGCCACCCCCGCCATTCTTGTGCTTGGCGGTATCGCGGTGCTGTTTTTCTTCCAGTCGTTACAGTCGCTGTTGCAGTTTCTCGCCACCCCGGAAGCCTCGCAGCAGATTGTTTTTTGGCTGTTCGGCAGTCTGCTGAAAGCGAGCTGGACGTCGGTCGCGGTCGCCTTCACCGTTATCCTGATTTGCGCGCCGTTTATTGTGTTTGACACCTGGGCGCTGACCACGCTGCGCCTCGGCGACGCCAACGCGATGAGTCTCGGCATCAATGTCGATAAGCTGCGCAAACGCTGCTTCATTATCGTCGCCCTGCTGACGGCGGCGGCGGTGTCGTTCATCGGCACGATTGGTTTCGTTGGCCTGATTGCGCCGCACATGGCGCGTTCGCTGGTCGGTGAGGACCACCGCTTCGCCCTGCCGCTCGCCGCCATTACCGGTGCGGTCATCCTCATCGGCGCCTCCGTCTTCGGCAAGGTTATCTCGCCCGGCGGCGCGATTCCGGTCGGCATCATCACCGCGGTCGCCGGGGTGCCGATGCTCTTTGGCATTATTCTCCGCAGTGGCAGCAGGGGGGCAGCATGAGTCTTGAACTTGAACACGTCGCCGTCAGTTACGGCAAAAATCCCATCCTGCGCGATGTCACCGCCCGCCTTGAGCCGGGGCAAATCGTCGGCCTCATCGGCCCAAACGGCACCGGCAAATCGACGCTCATCAAAAGCATCGCCACCGTGCAGCGCTTCAGCGGCGCGATTCGCTGGCAGGGCGCGCCGGTCAGCCTGCGCGATATTGGCTTCATGCCGCAGAACTGCCAGGTCAGCGCCGAATTGAGCGTGCTGGAAACGGTGCTGCTCGGTCATCACGAGAAACTCGGCCTGCGCGTCGGTAGCAAGCTGATTGACGCTGCCATCGCCATTCTTGACGACTTCCGCATCGGCCATCTGCACAGCCGCTGCATGACGCGCCTCTCCGGCGGGCAACAGCAGCTGGTGCTTTTGGCGCAACGTCTCTTGCGTGAGCCGAAATTGTTGCTGCTCGACGAGGCGACGAGCGCGCTCGACATCCGCCACCAGATGCAGGTGTTTGACCGCTTGAACGCCTACGTTGAGCGCACCGGCGCGCTGGTGGTGATTGCCATCCACGATTTGAACCTCGCTGCGCGCCACACCCAGACCATTCTTCTCTTGAACAAGGGGCTGGTCGCCGGGCAAGGGGCGTTCGCGGAAATCGTCTCGCCGGAAAGCCTGCGTGCGGTTTATGAAATCGAGGCAGAGATTGTCACCACGCCGAGCGATTACACCGCGGTGATTCCGGTGTGCCCGTGTCATGCGGATTAAAACGATAAAACCCCGCTGCGGCGGGGTTTTCGCTGAATAGGGACAATAAAAAACCGCCCTCAATGGCGGTTTCTAAAATCTGGTGGGCCGTAAAGGGCTCGAACCTTTGACCAATTGATTAAGAGTCAACT
>CAUVOF010000119.1:0-6024 GCA_963553325.1 uncultured Cardiobacterium sp. | reverse complement strand
GCGGTCGAAGCACAGCGGCTGATAGAGCTGAAACTGGAAGGCAGCGTCGGCTAACCCCTCCCCCTCCCCCGCAATCCGTAGGGTGGCGCAGCCATTCCCCCTCCCCCCTGTGGGGGACGGGGGTGGGGGCAGCAAACAAACCGCGTAGCGACAAACACCGCACCCATTTACATACACGATAGTCGCTACCCTGTATGTAAAACCATAAACCCATAACCATTCACCCGAAGAACACGAAAACCCACCATGACAGACCGCAACATAGATTTATCAATCGCCCTGGCGCTATACCTGCCTGCTGTTATTGCCATCCTGCTGATGGGGCAGTCCAATATGATGCGCGCCTATTTCCCGCTACTCGCGGGATTGCTGTTGCCAATCGTGGTTGCTTGGGCATTGAGGGCAAAACCCTATTTCTTGAGTGGCGTTGCGCTTAGTGGCAATGCATTATTCTGGTTTTTTATGTTGAGCCATTTCAATTTGTCTTCCAGAATTTTTGGCGTTCACGACTATTTCTGGATATTGATTAGTTGGATTATGGGATGGCTCATCGGACTACTTGCACAATACCGGGCAGAAAATGCAAAAGAAGCGTTTGGAAAAGGTTTCCTTGAAACATTAGCGGGGGTTATGGCGGGACTAATTATTTTGGGCGTTCTTTATCTGTTCGGACTTACCAAGTTTATTTTCTCCCTCAGTAACGTCATTTTATGAGGCTCAAATATACATATACCTTAGTCGCTACCCTGTACGTAAAACACTACCAAACCACGAATCCACATGAACCCCTGGCTCTCCCTTACCCTCGCCATCATTCTCGAAGTCATCGCCACTACCCTGCTCAAAATCAGCGACGGCTTCAGCAAATGGCTGCCCGCCGCCGCTTCGCTCGCCCTTTATGCCGTCTGCTTCTACTTCGTCGCGCTCGCCTTCCGTAGCATTCCGGTCGGCATGGTGTACGCCATCTGGTCGGGCTGCGGCATCGTGCTGATTGCCCTCATTGGCCTCGCGCTGGGGCAGAAACTCGACCCGCCCGCCGTGCTTGGCATTGCGCTGATTGTCGCCGGCGTGGCGGTCATCAACCTCTTCTCGAAAACCGTCTCTCACTAAATATACATACACCCTGAGCGCTCAGGTGTATGTAAACCCGCTTCAAAATCAAAACAAGGAAACACCCATGCTAGAAATCCACAACCTGCACGTTGCCACCGAAGACGGCAAAAAAATCCTGAACGGCGTCAATCTGCGCATCGGCGCGGGCGAAGTGCACGCCATCATGGGGCCGAACGGCTCCGGCAAATCGACGCTGGCGAACGTCATCGCCGGGCGCGAGGGCTACGTCATCACCGAAGGCAGCATCAGCTACGACGGCAAGGATTTGCTGGAAATGGAGCCGGACGAGCGCGCCTGCGCCGGCATCTTCCTCGCCTTCCAGTACCCGGTGGAAATCCCCGGCGTCAGCAACCTCTACTTCCTCAAAGCAGCGGTCAATGCCAAACGCGCCTACGAAGGCAAAGGCGAGATGGACGCGATGGAATTCTACGACCTGCTCCAGAGCCGTATGAAAAGCGTGAAAATGCACGACAGCTTCCTCTCGCGCGCGGTCAATGTCGGTTTCTCCGGCGGCGAGAAGAAACGCAACGAAATCATGCAAATGGCCGTACTTGAGCCGCGTCTGGCGGTGCTGGACGAAACCGATTCCGGCCTCGACATCGACGCCCTGCGCGTCGTCTCCGAAGGCGTGAACGCCCTGCGCGACGCCAAGCGCAGCTTCATGGTCATCACCCACTACCAGCGCCTGCTCGACTACATCGTGCCGGACTACGTACACGTGCTGGTCAATGGCGAAATCGTCGAAAGCGGCGACAAAACCCTGGCGCTGCAACTGGAAGAAAAAGGCTATGCCGACTTCCGCGGCGAAGAAACCGGCGCCGCCCGGAGCGCCTGATGAGCGGCTTCTTCCCGGACATCCGCGCCGCCGAAGGCGCGCTACAACAAGAAGCCTTCACCCGCTGGCAGGAAATGGGCGACCTGCGCCGCCGCGAAACCTGGCGCTGGACGCCGCTCGATGCCTTGCGCGATGACGCGCGCCGCATCGAAGGCGCCGACTACCAATTTGACCTGCCCGATGCCATCGGCGAAGACTTCGGCACCTTTACCGAGGCCGACCGTGCCCTGCTGGCGCTGGACGACGCCGCCTTCGCCGCGTTGAACCTCGCGCTCCTGCCCGACGCGCTGCTGCTCACCGTCCCCGACGGTGCTGACTGCGCCGACATCGCCGCGCTCAACATCGACCTCGCCGCGCGCCGCCTGCAAACCTCGCGCATCCACATCCGTGCGGGCAAAAACAGCCGCAGCGCCTTCTGGATAGACTACCGCGCCAGCCGCCACGGCGCACAACTGCCGGTCATCACCGTCAATGCTGAAGACGGCGCACAAATAGACATCGCCCTGTGGTTTCATGGCGAGAGCGGCACCGCGCAAGTCGCACAAGCCGCCGTGCAACAGGCGAACAACAGCCGCGTCCGCCTCAACGCCCTGCAAGCGGGCGGCGACCTGCTGCGCCTCGACGTCCACAGCGAACTGCACGGCGAAGGCACCCACTTCGCCTTCGGCGGCGTACAACTGCTCGCAGGCAGCCAAATCGGCGACTACCACCTGAACGTGCGCCACCTCACCGAAAACAGCGAAAGCCACCAGCGCGTGCGCGGCGCGCTCGACGGCAGCGCGCAGGGCATCTTCGACGGCATGATTTACGTCGCGCACGGCGCACAAAAAACCGACGCGCGCCAGGACAGCCGCTACATCCTCCTTGCCGACAGCGCCCGTTCGCACAGCGTGCCGCGCCTGGAAATCTACGCCGACGACGTCCAGTGCGCGCACGGCTCCACCACCGGCAAAGTCGACGAAGAAGCCCTGTTCTACCTGCGCTCGCGCGGCATCAGCCTCGAAGCGGCGCGGAAAATGCTCATCTTGAGCTTCCTCCACGAAGCCGTCGTCGTAGAGCACGAAGCGCTGGCGGAAGCCGTGCACCAAACCATCAGCGCCGTCTGGCTCGGCGACGACAACGACAGTGAGGCCGCATGAAAAACGAATTTCCCATCTTCGACCAGCCGGTGAACGGCAAACCGCTGACCTACCTCGACAACGCCGCCAGCACCCAAAAACCGCTCGCCGTCATCGAAGCGATGGACGACTGCTACCGCCACCACTACAGCAACATCCACCGTGGCGTGCATCACCTCTCGCAACAACTCAGCGCCCGCTACGACGCCGTGCGCGCCCAAGTCGCCCGCTTTATCAACGCCGCGCGCGCCGAAGAAATCATCTTCACCAAAGGCACCACCGAAGCACTCAACCTGCTGGCGAGTTCCCTCGGCGAACTCGTCCTCAAACCGGGCGACCGCGTGCTGCTCACCGCGCTCGAACACCACGCCAACATCGTGCCGTGGCAGCGCGCCTGCCAGCGCTTCGGCGCCGACCTCGCCGTCCTGCCCATCGACGACGACGGCGCGCTCGACAGCAGCCGCTTCGACGACCTGCTCGACGGCGTCAAAATATTTTCCGCCGCGCTCGTCTCCAACGCCCTCGGCAGCATCAACGACCTCGCGCCGCTCATCGCCCGCGCCAAAGCGCGCGACATCATTACCGTCGTCGATGCCGCACAAGCCGTCGCCCATATGCCGGTGGACGTACAAGCGCTGGGCTGCGACTTCCTCGCCTTCTCCGCGCACAAACACTACGGCCCGACCGGCGTCGGCGTCCTCTACGGACGCTACGACCTGCTTGACGCCATGCCGCCCTACCAAAGCGGCGGCGACATGATCCTGAGCGTCAGCTTCGAGCGCACCCTCTACGCCGCCCCGCCCGCCAAATTCGAGGCAGGCACACCGCCCATCGTCGAAGTCATCGGCCTCGGCGCCGCGCTGGACTGGCTTGCCAGCAAAGGCGTCGCCAAACTCGGCGCCTACGAAGAAACCCTGCGCGCCGCCGCCGAACAAGCACTACGCGAACTGCCCGGCCTGCGCATCATCGGCACCGCGCCGCACAAAGCGGCAGTCATCTCCTTTACCCTGGACGGCATCCACCCGCACGACGCGGGCACCGTGCTCGACCAGCACGGCGTCGCGGTGCGCGTCGGCCAACACTGCGCCGAACCCGTCATGCGCCGCTTTGGTGTGCCGGCGACCATCCGCGCCTCCTTCGCCGCCTACAACGACCACGACGACATCAACCGCCTTGTCGCCGCCGTGCGCGCCACCCAGGAACTCTTCACATGAACGACCTCAAAACCCTCTACCAAGAAGTCATCCTCGACCACAGCAAACACCCGCGCCACTTCCACGCGCTCGACCCCTGCGACCACAGCGCCACCGGCCACAACCCGCTCTGCGGCGACAACCTCAAAGTCTATGTGCGCATGGACGGCGACCAACTCGCCGACATCAGCTTCGTCGGCGACGGCTGCGCCATCTCCAAGGCGAGCGCCTCGCTGATGACCGACCTCGCCCGCGGCAAAACCGTGGAAGAATTTGCCAGGCTCTACAACGACTTCCACCACATCGCCACCACCCAGGACCCCATCCCGGACAGCGTCGGCAAACTGAAAGTACTGGCAGGCGTGCGCGAATACCCCTCGCGCGTCAAATGCGCCACCCTCGCCTGGCACACCCTCGACGCCGCCCTGCACGGACAAAGCGCGGCGAAGACCGAATAACACCATTACCCCTACCCCCGTGGGGGAGGGGCAGGGGTGGGGGCAGCGAACACGCCGCCAAGCGACAAAAACCACCACACTGATGACAAACAGCAAAACCCAAAAGGACAGCCAATGACAAGCGATGCCGACATGCCCTACGACCCGGAAACCGTCCCCTACAACAAAGACCCGGAAGACCCCGGTCTCTCGCCGGTCGAAAAAGACGTCATCCTCGCGCTAAAAGGCGTCTATGACCCGGAAATCCCGGTCGATATCTACGAACTCGGCCTCATCTACGCGCTGCTATACAACAAAAAAACCGGCAAAATCGACATCCACATGACCCTGACCGCGCCCGGTTGCCCGGTGGCAGGCGTCATGCCCGACTGGGTCAAAGACGCGGTCGAAGCGGTCGATGGCGTGCTCGAATGCGAAGTCCACATGGAATGGGACCCGCCCTGGGGCATGGAAATGATGAGCCTGCGCGCCAAAATCGAGCTGAACATGATTTGAAAACAACGACCCGCCGCTTGGCGGGTTTTTTATGGCCGATTGACAGACGACGCAACATCGTATGAGGCTTGCGATGGCAGGCTATACTCACCCAGCGCCGGCTCGGCGCCAGATTCCCCCAAAACCCAGGAGCGTTTATGACGACATACCTCAGTTACCCAGAATTACAAACGCTGGTCAGCGGCGTGCTGGAAAGCGGCGGCCTGGCCGCGCCACACGCCGCCGCCCTTGCCAGAGTGATAGTCCGCGCCGAAGGCGACGCCTGCCGCTCGCACGGCATCTACCGCATCCCCGGCGTGCTGCGCACCCTGCAAGGCGGCCAGCACCCGCGCCTGCCCAAAAGCCCGCTACGAAGACGGCTTAGACATGGCGAAAAATATTGGGGTTTATCAACCCAACCTACCCTTTCTGTTTTTTGGCCAAGAAAAAACAGTAAACCTTTTCTGATTTACTGTTTCCGTGTTAGCCTTGTTCTGAACTTTAATGGTTTATTTCATTTATAATTGTATGATTTTATTGACTACATTTTCCACAAATCGCTTATCGTGTTCCACAAATATAAGTGTAGGCTTTGCTTCCCTTATGACTTCCTCAATCTGTATTCTGGATATTACATCTATATAATTTAAGGGTTCGTCCCAAACAAATAAATGAGCCGGCTTTGACAAACTGACGGCAATTAAAATTTTCTTTTTTTGCCCATCACTATAATTCTTCATATCCATTTCAAATAATTCTCTTGAAAAATCTAGTTTTATAAGAATTGTTTTACACAATGTTTCATCAACATCTTGCTTATGAATATACTCATT
>CAUVOF010000118.1:0-6108 GCA_963553325.1 uncultured Cardiobacterium sp. | reverse complement strand
CCGCCAGCGTCGGCATCCTCGTCCTGCCGCTGATGCTCTTTCACCAAATCCAGCTAATGATCTGCGCCGTGCTGGCGCAGCGCTACGCCAAACGCCCGCAGGAAGAACCATGACCTACCTCGCCAAAATCGAACAACTCAATAGCGCCGACCTTGCCGCCTACCGCCCGCTCATCCTCGACGGCGACCCGGTCGGCCTCATTTGGCGCGACAACCTCGCCCGCCTGCGCAATCACGGCATGGATTTACGCGACGACGGCGACTGCCTCGTTTGGCACGCCCCCGCTGATTTTGCCGCGCGCAACGCCATCCTCGCTGACCTCGCACGAGCGTTTGCCGCCGCAGGCTACGTGCGCGGCTGGCGCGACGAACAACTGCCGCTGCTCGCCAACCTGCACCGCCCGGCGCGCGCGCTGATAGAACGCGCTGCCGCGCCAGTCATCGGCGTCTGCGGCTACGGCGTCCATCTCAACGCCACCACCACGCGCGACGGCGTGCCACATATGTGGATTGCGCGGCGTTCCGCCACCAAAAGCGTTGAGCCGGGAAAACTCGACCAACTCGCCGCCGGCGGCATCCCCTACGGCATCGGCGTTTTTGAGAACCTCATCAAAGAAAGCGACGAAGAAGCCGCCATTCCGGAAGCGCTGGCACGCCAGGCGCGCCCGGTCGGCATCATCAGCTACACCGCGCAGACCGACAACGGCATCCGCGCCGACACCCTCTACAACTACGATTTAGAACTGCCGCCCGATTTCCGCCCGCACAACCGCGACGGCGAAGTCGGCGAATTCCTCTGCCTGCCACTCGAAGAAGTCGCCCGCCTCGTGCGCGACAGCGACGACTTCAAACAAAACTCCGCCGTCGTCGTCATCGATTACCTTATCCGCCACGGCTACCTGACACCGGACGACACCGCCGACTACCCCGCCCTCTGCCGCGGCATTCACCGCCGCCATCCGCAGCTGCAAAATTAAGCGCCTGTTTTCTTAACCGCCGCCCCGCTCAATGGTGATGATGATGCCCGTCATCGCCGGCGCAGACGTGAAGATGCGCGTCATCCACCGCACAGGTGCAGACAATACTGTCGGCATGACCGTGCGCCTCGCTTTCCATTTGGATGGTGCTGTGCTGGATGCCGTGCTGTTCGAGCAGTTGGCGGGCAATGTGCTGCACGATGCCCTCCGCCTCGCGCACGCTGATATCGCCCGCCACAACGATATGGCAGGAAAGCGCGTTCAAGCCGCTGGTAATCGTCCACAAGTGCAAGTCATGCACAGCGAGGACGCCTTCATTGGCGCAGAGGGTGGCGAGCAGGCGTTTCTCGTCGATATTTGGCGGCGTGCCTTCCATCAGAATGTGCAACGTACTTTGCAGCACGCCGAGGCTGCTTTTGCCAATCAGCACAGCGATAAACAAGCTGACCAGCGGGTCGGCCCAACGCCAGCCGAAGACAAGCATCAGCAGCGCGGCGACAATCGCGCCGACCGAGCCGAGCAAGTCGCCCAAAACGTGCAGATAGGCACTTTTCATGTTGAGATTGTGCTGAATATCGCCGCCACGGTGCATCCACACGGCGATGACCACATTCACCAGCAGACCAAGCGCCGCCACGATAAGCATGCCGAGCGAGGCGACTTCTGGCGGATTGAGCAGACGGCCGATAGCTTCAATGACAATCCAAATGACGATGACGACCAGCGTCAAGCCATTCAAAGCAGCGGCGATGATTTCGCCACGGCGGAAACCGTAAGTGTTGCGCAGGGTGGTCGGGCGCTCGCTCCAGTAAAAAGCGGCAAGCGACAGACCAAGCGCGACCGCATCCGAGAGCATATGCCCGGCATCGGACAAAAGCGCCAGGCTGTTGGTGAGCAAGCCGCCCGCCACTTCCACCAGCATGAAAGCGGCGATGAGCAAGAGCGAGCGTTTGAGGATGGTTTTATTGTGGGTATGGATATGGGACATGGTTTTCCTCCAAAGGTGGTGCGGCGGCAATTGTAGCGGAATGTGCTGCCGTGCTTTGCACAGTAAGCGTCATGCAAATTCTTTAATAGACCTCTTTCCAAACCACGATTTTGCAGGAAACCGATGCCAATGCTTTAATCCGAAAAAGCCCCTCTCCCGGTGGGAGAGGGGTTGGGGTGAGGGCAGGGATAAATAAATTCCGCAGAAAAGATAGTTTGGAAGGAAGTTTAATGAACTGAAGCATAATAAGCTGCCGATATCCCCCCTCCCTGTGGCACTAAAACAGCTCGCGTAGCGACAAAGATTGCTTGCGAAGCAAAAAGAAGGACAAACCATGCTCAAGAAACTGCTTGCCTTGCTGGGCATCACCCCACAACCTGCCGAACCCGCAGCACTGCCGCCCACCACCAACGAAAGCGCAAAAAACAGCTACCCGGACGCCATCCCGGCGGAAAAACCCGTTATGCCCGGTATGGAAGATGGTAGCGAGGCCTGGGCGCGATACATTCAAGAACGCGACGCCTATCTCAACGACCCCACGCCGGGCGAACCCGACACCCCTGGCGAAGGATTCGGCTTAAAAAACTTCTGGCTTGCCATCCGCAGCGAAGACAGCGAAAAAATCCTCGCCTGCCTGCCTTCTGAACACGAACTGCGCCGCATCAACTGGGATAAAGGACTGGGCTATGCCTATCGTCATCGCAGCAATATTTTTGTCAGCCCCCCCGTACAGGGCTGGACATTCATCGTCGGCTGGGGCATTCCCGAACTGAACTACCGCGTGCGCGCCGCCTTTGACCGCCTCACCGCGCCTTTCCTGCAAACCTTTGCAGACGTCCAATACTACGGCAGCTACCGCGTGGTTGATTACATTGCCTGGGGACGGGCGGAAGGCGGCATATGGCAGCGCCTCTTTGCCTTCGCCGACGCCGAAATCCTTTGCAGCGAAGGCGCACAAACAGACGCCGAACAGGCGCTGGGATTGCCGGACATCCGCAGCACGGACGACTTTGAAACTGAAGGCGTCTTTGAACACTGGCTTGGGTGCCACGACGAAGAAACCCCGCTGCGCCTCGCGGGCCAATGGAGCATTGACCCCGATACCCTGCCCGATATTCCCGCCGAACCCGCCCTCGGCTGGCTGGTTACCTTTCCGGCGGACGAAAAATAGCACCCTGCGGGAAAATATACATACACCTTCCCCGCTACCCTGTATGTAAATCACGACGACCGCATCCAATTCCCGGCACCATCATGCTTACCTCAATCCTCACCCTTTCCGCCTTACTCGCATCATTCTGCATACTCTCCACGCCAGCCCCTGTCGACCTTGCCCTGTTGCAAAACGCCCGCACGCCGGTCAGCGGCGCAAGCGGTTTTGCCACGTTGACGGCGACGCTGGAGGCTACAGCATCATTGCCGTCGGAAATTCCACGCATGGAGCGAGATGAAGCGGAGCCGCTCGCTGTTGCGCGGAAAAACTTGTCATTGTGGCAGACATTACCTGCGGCAGAACGCGCCGCGTTGCAGCCGGATTTACCGCCGTTGCTGCGCTTTACCCATTTCCGCCGCACGGCAAGCATCGAAGATTTGCCACCATTTACGCGCCTCTTCGCCCTGCATGAGATTAACGCCTTCCGCTTTGTCAGCGGTGAACAAGAAGCGGCGCTGCAAGCGGCGTGTGATACGGCGGTTATCGGGCGGCGTTTGCTCCTGAGCGACAACCTGCTGCTGGATGCCATGCTGGGCGTCGCCCTGATTGAGCAGAACGTGCGCCTGCTGGCGGCGATGCGGGCGGAGCTGCCTGCGGATGCGCCACTGCCCGCAGCGTGCGCTGAATTGCAACCGCTGGCAAACGTGCAACTGGCGCTGGCGGCGCAGATGTATGGCGAATGGCGCTTTGCCATGTCGGGCGAAATAGAGGTGTCTGGCGATTGGATAACAGCAACCTATTCATTTGCAATGCGGCATATACCCCGCTACTTCATCCGCGGCTTTAGCCGCTACGCCGCGCCGGAAATATTGACCGCCATCGCACGCGGTGAAGTGGCGTTGCCGCCCCGGCATCCCGTGTTTGACTTCTGCTCACCGCTGGACGGCTTGTGCAAGCTCACCTCAATGCATGACTACCAAGCACGCCTCTTGAACGTCAACCGCTACCTTGCCGCCTTCGTCGCCTTGCGCGACCCGCTGCATTTGCCAGCGGAAATGCGTACAGACGGCGCGTTTCTATACATCAACCTGCTGCCAACGCAGCAAGGCGCACAGACGCTTGCCTTGCCACTACCCGGCAGTCAGGCACATTGAACACGCTATAATTTACATACACCACCCCCGCTACCCTGTATGTAAACCACACCAACCATCAAAAAACCATGAATACCACCACCCACCCCGCCTGGCTCACCGCCGCCCAGGAACACTACACCGACACCACCGCACGCGAACTCATCGCCGCCGCCTGGACACTCGCCGCCAGCACCCCGACCCCGCCGGACGAACGCAGCCAGATGCTCATCAAACTCCTGCTCGACCTGCGCGGCGACGCCAGCCTGCTCGCCGCCGGGCTGCTCGTCGCGCCGTGGCGGAAAAAACACCTGGACGCCGAAACGCTTGCCGAAAGCGCCTGCAAAAGTATCACCCCGCTGTTGCAAGCGCTGGACGACCTCTCGCTCATCGACCAGCTGCACGAACAAGAACAAAGCGACCTCGAACGCCTGCGCAAAATGCTGCTCGCCATGGCAAGCGATATGCGCGCGGTTATCCTGAAACTCGCGCTGCAAGTCGTCCTCATGCGCCACATGAGCCAATACAGCGCTGCCGAACAACAGCGCCTCGCCCTACAAACGCGCGACCTGCTGGCGCCGCTGGCGAACCGCCTCGGCATCGCCCAACTCAAATGGGAGCTGGAAGACCGCGCCCTGCGCACCCTTGAGCCGGACATCTACCAAGAAATATCGGGCGAACTCGAAGGCAAGCGCGTCGATCGCGAGCGCTATATCGCGCGCATCATCGACCTGTTGCGTTACCGCCTCGGCGAGGCGGACGTAACGATCAAACGCCTCTACGGCCGCGTCAAACACATCAACAGCATCTACCTGAAAATGAAGCGCAAAGGACTGCGCTTCGAGCAGCTGAACGACATCCGCGCGGTGCGCGTTGAAGTCGAGACTGAAGAAGACTGCTACCGCACCCTCTCGGTGGTCAACGACATGTGGCAGCCGATTGCCGAAGAATTCGACGACTACATCGCCCACCCGAAAGCGAACGGCTACCAGTCGCTGCACACCTCGCTCATCGGCCCGGAAAACCGCGTCATCGAAGTGCAAATCCGCACCAGCAAAATGCACGAACACGCCGAGCTTGGCGTCGCCGCGCACTGGCTCTACAAAGAAAAAGGCGTGCGCCACAGCAAACAGTTCGAGCAACAAATCGAATGGCTGCGGCGCATGATCGAAAGCGGCGACCACAACCGCGGCGACGTCGTCTTCGACCAATTCAAAAACGAAGCCTTCCGCGACCGCGTCTATGCCGTCTCGCCGCAAGGGCGCGTCGTCGATTTACCCGAAGGCGCGACGCCGCTCGATTTCGCCTACCACATCCACACCCAGCTCGGCCATTGCTGCCGTGGCGCGAAAATCAACGGGCAAATCGTGCCGCTCACCACCGCGCTGAAAAACGGCGACAGCGTCGAAATCCTCACACAAAAAGAAGCCAACCCCAGCCGCGACTGGTTGAACGACCACCTCGGCTACCTGCAAAGCGCGCGCGCCAAAGCCAAAGTCCGCAACTACTTCAAAAAACTGGAAAAAGAAAAAAGCGTCCTGGCGGGGCAAGAAATGCTCGAACGCGAAAGCCGCCGCCTCGGCGTGCCGCTGGACAACAAACTGCTGAACGAACTGGCGCAGCACTTCAACACCCACAGCACCACCGACCTCTACGCCGGCATCGGCTTTGGCGATATCGGCGTCTTGAGCGTCATCCACGAACTCACCCAGCGCCAACAAAAAAGCCCGGAACAACCGACGCTGGACGAACGCCTGGCGCGCATCCCGGTGAAAGCACCGCGCAAACAAAGCCGGCAAAACATCGACGTCGCCGGCGTGGACAACCTCTTGGTGAACTTCGCCACCTGCTGCCAGCC
>CAUVOF010000117.1:0-6161 GCA_963553325.1 uncultured Cardiobacterium sp. | reverse complement strand
CGCCTTTGGCGGTGCCGTCCAGTTTGGTGACGGTGATGCTGTCGAGCTGCATCGCTTTGTGAAATTGTTCGGCCTGGCGCAGCGCGTTTTGTCCGTTGCCGGCGTCGATGATGAGCATGGTTTCGTGCGGCGCGTCGGGGTTTAGTTTGGCGATGACGCGCTTGATTTTTTTCAGCTCTTCCATCAGGTGGTCTTGGGTGTGCAGGCGGCCGGCGGTGTCGATGATAAGGACGTCGATACCGCGCGCGGTGGCGGATTGTAGCGCGTCATAGGCGACGGAGGCGGCATCGGCACCGGTGCCTTGTGCGATGACCGGGACGTTGTGGCGCGCACCCCAAGTTTGTAGTTGTTCGACGGCAGCGGCGCGGAAGGTATCGCCGGCGGCGAGCATGACTTTTTTGCCTTCTTGCTGGAAATGGCGCGCCAGTTTGCCGATGGTGGTGGTTTTGCCGGCGCCGTTGATGCCGGTCATGAGGATGACGAACGGTTTGGCGCGGCTGCTGTCGAGCGCTTGTGCGTAGGGTGCGAGTAGTTGTTGCATATGGTCACGTACTGCCGCTTTGACGGCGTCCACGTCTTTCAGTTCTTTACGGTCAATTTTGGCGGTAACACCATCGATGATGCTGCGTGTCACTTCGATGCCGACATCGGCGGTGAGCAACTGGGTTTCAAGGTCGTCAATGAGGTCTTGGTCGAGCGTTTTTTTGCCGAGGAAGAGGTCGGCAAAGCCGCGCCGGGTTTTTGCCAAGCCTTGACGGATGCGAGCGAAATAACCGCCGCTTTCGCTTTTCGGTTTTTCTTGTGGTTGCGCGATTGCGACGACTGACGCTTCTTCTTCGACGACGCTTTCGTCGCTAGCAACTGCGGGTTCATCTTCTGTCGCAACTGTTACGGTTTCAGCGGTAACAGCTGCGGGTTCTTCCACAGGCTGTTCTTCTACGCGAACAGATTCGGCTTCTTCTACCGCGGTAGGGGCTTCTGCAACGGGTGCGGTGGTGGTTTCTGCGGCAGTTGGCGCTTGCGTTTCGTTATTTTCGCTGGTGGTGTCGCTATGTTCCGCTACCGTTTCCGTTTGGACGGGGTCTTCTGCGGGCTGGACGGGAGCGTCGGTTTTTTTGAAGTGTTTTTTGAACCAGTTGAATGCCATGATGCGGGGAATTCCGGGGTTGTGGTGGCGGGAGAATTCGCGCGGCGGCGCCGCGTTTTTTGTTGGTGGTGATAATATGTTGGCGCTCGTTTTTGAGCCGCGCGATTATAGCAGCGATTGGTCTTTTTTGCGGTTTTTACACCAGGATTAAAGGAGAATAAATGACAAACGACGTCAAGGCAGAACACCCCGCAAAAGCGGCAAAACCGCCGCGTCCACGCCGGCAACAAGATGGTGCGAAACGGCTGTTTCTTTTTTTCGCCGCGTTGAGCGGTTTTTTGTGGGTCGCATTGGGGGCGTTGAGCGGGCATGGCTTGTTCAACGCGGGGCAAGCCGCCGAGTATTTTGACAAGGCGCACCGCTATCAAATCGTGCATACGCTAGCGCTGCTCGCCCTGGTAGCCTTGCCCACGCATTGGCCGACACGGCTTTGTCGCACCGCTGGGTTTCTTTGGCTGTTTGGCCTGTTCGCCTTCTGCGGCAGCCTCTATGCGATGATCTTTATCGCTGATTGGAACTTACGTCCGCTGGTGCCTGCCGGTGGTATCGCCTTCTTGCTTGGCTGGGCGATGCTCTTTTTCGCCGCTTGTTGGGGGGAAACGCATGGCCGCTAAACGCATCGTGATTTTGACCGGCGCGGGCATTTCCGCTGAATCTGGCATTGCCACCTTTCGCGCCAGCGACGGTCTGTGGGAAAACCACCGCGTTGAAGATGTGGCAACGCCAGAAGGTTTCGCGCGCAACCCCAAACTCGTCCACGATTTCTACAACGCCCGCCGCGCCCGCCTGCACGATAGCGACGTGCAACCCAATGCCGCGCATCTTGCCATCGCCCGCCTGCAACAGGCATTGCCCGGACAGGTAACGCTGATTACGCAAAACGTGGACGACCTGCACGAACGCGCCGGTTCGCCCGAGGTGCTGCACATGCACGGCAGCCTGCTCACCTTGCGTTGCCTCTATTGCGACAGCATCGCGCAAGACTGGCACGACGACTGCACGCAGCAAACCGCCTGCCCCAGTTGCAAGCGCGCTGGTGGGATGCGACCGGACATCGTTTGGTTCGGCGAAATGCCTTATTACATGGAAACCATTGAAGAAAAACTCGCCGCCTGCACCCATTTCGCCGCCATTGGTACGTCGGGACATGTTTACCCGGCGGCAGGCTTTGCCGCGCTCGCCCGCCACTACGGCGCCGACATCAGCGAAATCAACCTCGAACCCGGCGAGGGGGCGACGCAATTCCACCATATTTACTGCGGCCGGGCGACGACCGAGGTGCCGCGCTGGGTGGATTCCATGCTAAACTGACGCGGTTTTTCCACCACCAAACCTCGTAACTACATGATGAAACGACTCCCCGTCATTTTCTTTGCCATTCTTCTCGCCGCCTGCGTGCACAGCAACGCCGGACAAACCGCCGAAAAAGTCCCCGATTATGCACCCGAACCGCTGATTATCAACAACGAACACAAAAAGGCGCTGCGACTCGGCGCCAATCTTTTGGTCAATCACCACTACCGCAAACAAAAACTCTCTGCCGTCGCCACCGACGTGCATCAGGATTACCTGCAAGCGCTTGACCCCTCACACATCTACTTCCTGCAAAGCGACATCGACGAATTCCGCCGCTACGGCGACACCCTGATGCAGGCGAACAAAGGCGACCTCGGTGGCATCCTCGCCATCTACCAGCGTTACAGCGAGCGGGCGGATGCGCTTAACCGCTGGTCGCTGGAACGCCTTTCCCAGCCGTTTGACCTCAACGGCAAAGAAAGCATCACCTACCCCGACTACAAAACCGAAAAAAACCAGCCGTGGCCGCTTACCGTAGAAGCCGCCCAGGCCGAACAGGGCAAGCGCATCGAAGACCAGCTCATCCGCCTGCGCGTTTCTGGCAAAAGCGAAGAAAAAGCGCTGAAACTGCTGCGTAACCGCTACACCGGTGCGCTGCGCCGCCTGAACCAAATCAGCATGAACGACGTTTTCGACATCTATATGAACGTCCTCAGCAGCCGCTTCGACCCGCATAGCAATTACCTCTCGCCGCGCAGCAACGAAGACTTCAACATCAACATGCGCCTCTCGCTCGAAGGCATCGGCGCCATCCTCACCCTCGAAGACGAACAAGTCAGCATCCGCGAACTTGTCCCCGGTGGCCCCGCCTACAAAAGCGGCAAGTTGAGCGTCAAAGACAAAATCATCGCCATCGCCCAGGGCACAGACGGCGAATTCGTTGACGTTACCGGCTGGCGCCTTGACAAAGTCGTTGACCTCATCCGCGGCAAAAAAGGCACGCTGGTACGCCTGATGATAGATCCTGCCAACGCCGCCAAAGGCGTGCGCGAAATCACCCTGGAACGCGACGAAGTCAAACTCGAAGAACAGGCGGCACAATCAACCATCGAAGAAGTTACCGAAGACGGCGTTACTCGCCGCATCGGTGTCATCAAACTGCCCTCGTTCTACATGGACTTTGAAGGCGCGCAACAAGAAAAAAATGACTACCGCAGCACCTCGCGCGACGTTGAAAAACTGCTGCAAGAATTCAAAGCGGCGAAAGTCGATGGCGTTGTCGTTGACCTGCGCAGCAACGGCGGCGGCTCACTTTATGAGGCGGTAAAAACCGTTGGCCTCTTCATCGACAAAGGGCCAGTTGTCCTCGTCTCTGACGCCCAGGGCAGCGTGCGCAACGAAACCGACGACGTCGCCGGCGCCAGCTACGACGGACCGCTTGCCGTCCTTATCGACCGCTACGCTGCGTCCGCTTCGGAAATCTTTGCCGCCGCCATCCAAGACTACGGCCGCGGCCTCATCATCGGCAGCAACAGCTTCGGCAAAGGTACCGTACAAACCATGGTCAACCTCAACGAATTCGTGACCAGCAACACCCCCAGCCTCGGCTCGATGAAATTCACCATGGCGATGTTCCACCGCGTCAACGGCAGCAGCACCCAATTCCGCGGCGTCACCCCGGACGTTGCCCTGCCAAGCATCTTCCCGCTCGAAGAAGTCGGCGAACAGGCCGAAGACTACGCCCTGCCGTGGAAAGAAATCAAAGCGGCGAAAATTACCCCGGCGGGCAACATCGCCGACAGCACCATCGGCACCCTGCGCCAGCTGCACGAAACGCGCATGCTCGGCAAAGCGCCGCTGCGCCGCTACCAGGAATACATCGACAAAGTGCTGGAAAAAAACCGGCAAAAAACCTGGTCGCTCAACCTCGCCGCGCGCAAACAAGAGCACGAAACCTGGAAAAAATACCAGGATGACTACGAAGCCGCACAGCGCCGCGAATTGCCGTTGCTCAACGCCGACAAGAAAAAACAGCAAGAAATCGAAGAACATAACGCCGCCGTTGACGACGAAGACGACAAAGAAGACTTCGTCCCCGACGTCGCCCTCTTTGAAACCCTGAACATCTTCTTCGACTACCTCGAACTGCTAGCCCCACCTGCGGCGCAAACTGCCGAGGCCGCCTAACCCACAAACCTACAGGAGCGCACCCGATGACCCCCTTGCAAACCTTTGCCGCCTCCATCCGCATCCTCAGCATGGACGCGGTGCAAAAAGCCAACTCCGGCCACCCCGGTGCGCCGATGGGCATGGCCGACATGGCAGCCGTCCTTTGGCTTAACCACCTGCGCGCCAACCCGGCAGATACCCAATGGCATAACCGCGACCGCTTCGTCCTCTCCAACGGCCATGCATCCATGTTGCAATACGCGGCGCTGCACCTCACCGGCTACGACCTCTCGCTGGACGACCTGAAAAACTTCCGCCAACTGCACAGCAAAACCCCCGGCCACCCCGAATACCACGACACCCCCGGCGTTGAGCTCACCACCGGACCGCTTGGCCAGGGTATCGCCACCGCAGTCGGCTTCGCCATTGCCGAACGCCACATGGCGGCGCGCTACAACCGCGACGGCCTGCCGCTGGTTGACCACTACACCTACGTCTTCGCCGGTGACGGCTGCCTGATGGAAGGCGTCTCCAGCGAGGCCTGCTCACTCGCCGGTACCCTCGGCCTTGGCAAACTCATCTGCCTCTACGACAGCAACGGCATCTCCATCGACGGCGAAATCGCGCCGTGGTTTGGCGAAGACACTGCGCTGCGCTACGAGGCCTACGGCTGGCACGTCATCCGCGACGTGGACGGCCACGACCACGCCGCCATTGACGCCGCCATCAACGCCGCCAAAGCCGAAACCAGCAAACCCTCACTCATCATCTGCCGCACCCAAATCGGCTACGGCTCGCCCAACCTCGCCGGCACCGAAAAAACCCACGGCGCACCACTGGGCAAAGAAGAAATCGCACTGACCAAACAAGCGCTCGGCTTGCCTGCAGGCGACTTCGAACTGCCCACTGATGCCTACCAAGTCTCCAGCCTGCGCGAAAAAGGCGCCAAACTGCAAGACCAGTGGGAACACATCTGGCAAGAATACCAAGACAAATACCCGCACGAAGCGCAAGAATACGCGCGCGTGATGAGCGGCAAACTGCCGGACGGCCTCGACCGCGTCATCGACAACACCCTTGCGCAATACAACGAAGCGGGCGGCGCCATCGCCACGCGCAAAGCCTCGGAAAACGTCATTAACCTGCTCGTGCCGCTCATGCCCGAACTCATCGGCGGCTCGGCTGACCTCACCGGCTCCAACCTCACCTGGAGCAAAGCCGCCTCCAAATCCATCCTGCCCGGCGACTTTGGCGGCAACTACATCCACTACGGCGTGCGTGAATTCGCGATGGCAACCATCATGAACGGCCTCGCCCTCTACGGTGGTCTGCGCGCCTACGGCGGAACCTTCCTCGTCTTCTCCGACTACATGAGGAACGCCATCCGCCTCGCCGCGCTGATGAAACTGCCGGTTACCTACGTCCTCACCCACGATTCCATCGGCCTCGGCGAAGACGGCTCAACCCACCAACCCATCGAACAAGTCGCCTCGCTGCGCCTCATCCCCAACCTGCACGTCTGGCGCCCCTGCGACCAACAAGAAACCCT
>CAUVOF010000116.1:0-6170 GCA_963553325.1 uncultured Cardiobacterium sp. | reverse complement strand
TTCTGTTCATGCCGATAGTTTACAGCAGAGGCTGAGACAATGAACACGTTCTAAGAACAAACCCGGCGGTGCGACACTTCCCGCGCACCGCGCACGCCCCCTATCATACCTGCCTCTATTGCCATCCACCGCACCATGCCCTACCCGCTTACCCCGCTTGACCGCACCCTGCTCGCCGTTGTCGCCGGCATCGCCTTCGCCTGGCAGTTCGCCCTACCGCTGTGGCTATTGCCGCTGGCGCTCGCCCTGCTCTACCCGCGCGCCACCCGCTACCTTGCCCTCGCCCTGCTCGCCGCCTGGTGGACGCACAGCCCGTGGCAATACACCGCGCCCATCGCTCTTGAGGCCCGCTGCCACGCCACCCTGCGCATTGCCGACTTCCCAATGCGCAACTACCCCGTCGGCAGCCGCTTCCCCGCAGTCATCACCGCGCCCGGCGACTGCCCATTGGCGGCGGGCGACCGCATTAGCGTTGCCGATTACCAGCACGGCGCGCACCAACTCGGCGACACCCTACGCGCCCGCCTGCATTTGAAACCCGGCAACGGCAGCGCCGCCAACCAACGGCAACGACTGCGCGGCTATGCCACCCTCAGCAACGCCGAAGCCGTCGCCGCCACCATCCCGTGGACAGACCGACAACGCCTTGCCATTGCCGCGCGCATCGCAGACAACTTCCCGTCCGAACAGCGCCCGTGGTTACGCGCGCTGCTGCTTGGCGACCGCAGCGGCCTCGGCGCGTTCGCACAACAAGACCTGCGCCGCAGCGGCACCTCGCACCTCATCGCCATTTCCGGCCTGCATCTCGCCCTCATTGCCGCGCTGGTGTACTTCACCCTACGTCTGCCGCTCGCTAGCCTGCCGCCGCGCTGGCGTGCCGGCATCGAGCCGCACACCCTCGCCCTGCACGGCACCCTCATCGCCAGCTTGCTCTACGCCATCCTCATCGGCGCCGCGCCACCGGTACTGCGCGCCTGGGTCATGCTCGCCAGCGTCGCTCTCTGCTGGCACATTCCCGTCATCGGCAGCAGCCGCGACGCGCTCAAACTCGCCGCCCTTGCCCTGCTGCTGCAAAACCCGTGGCAACTCGGCGCGGTGGGCGCCTGGCTATCCTTCGCCGCCGTCGCCATCATCCTCTACAGCGCGCCGCTCTGGCGTACGCTGCGCCCGCTCAAACAATGGCTGTTGCTACAACTGCTCATCACCGCCATCCTCACCCCGCTTGGCTGGGCGCTCTTTGGCGGCATCAGCCTGATAGCGCCGCTTGCCAACCTCATCCTCATCCCGTGGCTGGCACCGGTACTGGCGCTTGCCCTCCTCGCCCTGCTCCTGCCCGTGTTCGCCACGCTGGCGAGTTGGCTGCTGGCGCACTACTTGGGCGCGCTGACACAACTCGCCCGCCCTGCCCTCGCCTACCTTGAGCCGCCGTGGCAGCCCGCCGTCGCCACCGCCTTGCTCTTTACTGTCGCCTGCCTGCTGGCGCTGGCGCGGCTACGCACGCCGCTACGCTTTGCGTGCGCGGATTGTGAACCGCAGGTGGAAACAGGCGCGTTAAACACCCTCCCCCCGTGGGGGAGGGCTGGGGTGGGGTTCGTCCGCATACCGCCGATGCCATTCCGACAAGTAAACATATTTCACCTTCTCACCACGCCGTCGCTCTATTTCGCCCTCACCCTCGCCAGCGCCCTCATCACCACCTTTGCCCCGGCGGGCAACTACCACGCGCCCAACGGTAGCGCCATCCTGCGCGCGGACGGCAAAACCGTCATCCACAACACCGGCCTGCGCAGCCGCAACCACGACCGCGACGACGCCGCGCGCTACCTCCTGCCCGAACTGCGCCGTCATGCCACGCGCCCGGACGCCATCGTCCTCAGCAGCAAAAACCTGCGCGACGTCAGCGCGCTAAAAACCCTGCTTGACGCCTACCCCGGCACGCCCGTTTACAGTACCCTGCCACTGCCCGAGCTGCCGTGGGACATCCACTACTGCCCCGCGCAAAACCCCGCTGGCATCGTTTTTGAGAAGAGCAGCGACGGCTGCAGCGCCCGCTTTGCCGGGCAGACACTTAAAAAACCATCATCCGCAAAAAGGAAAAACCATGACTGACAACACTCCCGCCTGGGTCAAAAACTTCCGCGCCGTTCTCAACGACGGGAACAAATATACCGTCTGGATAGGCGGTGAAGACGTCTCTAACGCACTGCCCGAAGACGAAGCGACGCTGCAAGCCATCAGCAAAATGACCATTAGTTTCCGCGACCAAGACTGCCGCTTGCCGGCAGAATTTGGCGAATTAAAAAACCTGCAAGAGCTGAACATTATCTATAACGAGGCAGCGATGGAAATGCCCGCAGAATTGGCACAGCTGCAAAATCTGCAAACACTTTACCTTTTCGGTTCGGAAATAAGCGTATTGCCGCCAGCCATTGGCAAACTGAAAAACCTGCAAAATTTAGGCATTACGAGCGAGCACTTCTCTGCCGATTTAAGTGCATTGCTGCAATTGCCACAATTGCAGTACCTTAGTTTAGATGGTAGTAAATTCACCGCGAATTGGCCGGGAATACCGCCGCTGGCAAATCTACAATCATTATGGCTAAGTAACTGCGAATTAACCACCCTGCCTGCGGGGGTTTGCGAGCTTGCCGCATTGCAAAAACTACTGATTGAAGACAATCAACTTACAGCCTTGCCAGAAGAAATTGGCAAACTGACTAAACTAGAAACACTTTATATAGAAAATAATCGCCTGGAATCCCTGCCAGCAAGCATAGCGCAGCTATCCCAACTACAAAAAATTTATGCAAAAACCAATTGTCTGGAATCCCTGCCAGCAAGCATGGCACAGCTGACCCAACTAGAAACGCTTGAACTATCTAACAACCGCTTTAGCGAGATGCCAGAATTCATTTGCACCCTGCCCGCGCTGAAATCGCTGAGCATTGGCAGCAAAAGACTTACCGCCCTGCCTGCCAACCTTGGGCAAATGCGCCAGCTGGAATCCTTTTCACTTGATAACGCGCCGTTAGAAACCCTGCCTGCCAGCATCGGCGAAATGCGCCAGCTAAAATTCCTTGGACTCTATGGCGTATCGCTGAAAACCCTGCCTGCTGCCATTGGCAAACTTTCCAGCCTGGAATGGTTGGAAATTTACGATTGCCCGCTGCAATCCCTGCCGGAAGAAATTGGCGAACTGAAAAGCCTCATCTTGTGCAATATCAATAATTCACAACTTGCAAGTCTGCCTGCCGGCTTTGCCAAATTACCCCGGCTGGAATCACTTAGCCTGGAAAATAACCGCTTTACCACCCTGCCGCTGGCAATCTGCGGATTACAGCATCTGCGATATCTCGAAATGTTCGAAGAGCCATTGAGCACGCTACCGGCAGAAATTGGCGCACTCACCAGCCTGCAATCAATTTGGCTGCAAGAATGCGAAATAAGCAGCTTGCCTGCTGAAATTGGCGAACTGAGCAATTTGCAGGAATTGAGGCTCAGCGACAACAAAATTATCGCCCTACCCGAAGAAATAGGAAAATTGACATCGCTGACGCGGCTGGAATTACAAAAAAACCGCCTCACCGCATTACCCAAAACCATTGCCCAACTGAGTGAATTGACCTATCTCGACCTCAAAGGCAACCAATTAGAAAGCATTGCCGACGACGCCATCGCCATGACAAAAGGCTATATAGACCTATCCGAAAACCCGCTGCGCCAATTGCCGCAGACACTAAAAGCACACCACCGCGCCGCCGCCGGCAAACTGAAAATCCACGCAGAGAGCGGGTCATTGCCCAACTTTACCGACGACTTTACCTTTGACGGCCGCTTTACGGGTTGCGAGTGCGTCGAGCATTCAGCGAGCTAGATTCTCTCTCGCTACGCGATCTGTTCCAGTCCCCCACTTCGCAGGGGTTCGTGTATGTATAGCGAAATAAACCCCCGCCGGAGCGGGGTTTTCGGGGTTATGCCAGTTTGCCGTGGCAGTTTTTGAAGCGTTTGCCGGAGCCGCAGGGGCAGGGGTCGTTGCGGCCGGTTTTCGCCAGTTCGTCCGCAGTCGGTTCGCGCAGGCCGCCGCTTTCTTCGCCGCTGTCGCTGCTGCCGTGGTATTGGGCGTGGGCGAGTTCGGCGTCGTGTTGGCGTTGTGCCTGTTGTTGTAGCGCTTCGGCTTCTTCTTCGGCGCTTTGTGCCTGGAATTGGATGTGGGTAAGGACGCGCACGATTTCAAACTGGATGTGGTCGAGCAGGTCTCTGAATAGTTCAAAGGATTCGCGCTGATACTCGCGCTTCGGGTCTTTTTGTGCGCGGGAACGCAGCCAGATTGCCTGGCGCAGCATGTCCATCGTTGCCAGGTGTTGTTTCCATTGGCTGTCGATGGTTTGTAGGGCGATGAATTTTTCAACACGACGCATGATGTCGCCGCCGACCTGTGCTTCTTTTTCTTGCTGGATGTGTTCAAGCAGTTCAACCAGGCCTTCTTCGATTTGTTTGGCGCTCATGTTGGGGTTGGCTTGCAGCCAGTGGTTTTGGATGTCCACTTGCAGGCCGAATTCGTTGCGCAGCGCGGCTTCGAGGCCGTCGAGATCCCAGTTTAGGCGCACTTGTTCGTCGCTGATGTAGCGGCTGGCAAGGTTGTGCATCACGTTTTTGCGCATGCCGGCGACGAGTTCAGAGATGTCGCCGGCGTCCATGATGTTGGCGCGCTGGGTGTAGATGACTTTGCGCTGTTCGTTGGCGACGTCGTCGTATTCGAGCAGGTTTTTGCGCGCGTCGAAGTTGTGCGCTTCGACTTTGCGCTGTGCGCCTTCGATTTGTTTGGAGACCATGCGCGATTCGATGGCTTCGTCTTCGCTCATGCCGAGGCGCTGCATCATGCTCGCCATGCGCTCGCCGGCAAAGATGCGCACCAGGTTATCATCCAAAGCGACGTAGAAGCGGCTGGAGCCGGGATCGCCCTGGCGGCCGGAGCGGCCGCGCAGCTGGTTGTCGATGCGGCGTGATTCGTGGCGTTCGGCGCCGATGACGTGCAGGCCGCCGGCAGCGAGAACGGCGTCGTGGCGCTGTTGCCAGTCGTCACGCACCGCTTGTTTGGCTTCTTCTGTCGCGTCTTTGCCGAGTGCGTTCAATTCGGCGCGCAGCGAGCCGCCGAGGACGATGTCGGTACCGCGGCCTGCCATGTTGGTGGCGATGGTTACTTGGCCGGGCCGGCCGGCCTGGGCGATGATTTCCGCTTCGCGCGCGTGTTGTTTGGCGTTTAGGACGTTGTGTTCGATGCCGAGGTCGGTCAGCAGGCGCGAGACGAGCTCGGAGGTTTCAATCGAGGCGGTGCCGAGCAGTACGGGTTGGCCGCGCTCTTTGCAGGTGCGCACGTCGGCGGCGATGGCGTCGTATTTGCCTTTTTGGTTGAGGTAGATGAGGTCGGTGTGGTCTTTGCGCTGCACCGGGCGGTTGGTGGGGATGACCACGGTTTCGAGGCCGTAGATGTCCTGGAATTCGAAGGCTTCGGTGTCGGCGGTGCCGGTCATGCCCGCCAGTTTGGTGTAGAGGCGGAAGAAGTTTTGGTAGGTGATGGAGGCGAGTGTTTGTGTTTCTTGTTTAATCGGCACGCCTTCTTTGATTTCGATGGCTTGGTGCAAGCCGTCTGACCAGCGGCGGCCGTCCATGGTGCGCCCGGTGAATTCATCGACGATGACGACTTCGTTGTTGCGCACGATGTAATCGACGTCTTTGTGGTAGAGGTGATGCGCGCGCAGGCAGGCGTTTAAGTGGTGGAAGATGCCGAGGTTTTTCGGGTCGTAGAGGCTTTCGTCTTCGCCGAGCAGGCCGTGCTGGCGGAGCAATTCTTCGAGGTGGTCGTGACCGCTTTCGCTAAGGGCGATTTGTTTGCTTTTTTCGTCGATGCTGAAGTCGCCTTCGCCGTCTTTTTCTTTTTGCGGGACGAGCTCGGGGATGAGTTCGTTCAGTTTGGCGTAGAGGCCGTTGTCGATGTCGGACGGGCCGGAGATGATAAGCGGGGTGCGCGCTTCGTCGATGAGGATGGAGTCCACTTCATCGACGATGGCGAAGTTGAGTTCGCGTTGCAGGCGGTCTTCGGGGGCGAGTGCCATGTTGCTGCGCAGGTAGTCGAAGCCGAATTCGTTGTTGGTGCCGTAGGTGATGTCGCT
>CAUVOF010000115.1:0-6218 GCA_963553325.1 uncultured Cardiobacterium sp. | reverse complement strand
CGACGAATCCCGCTCCGATAACTCCTACTTTTGCCATGGTGTTTTCTCCTGTTTTGGGTTAGACGAGGTTTTGCACTTGTTCACGCATTTGCTCAATCAGCACTTTCAGCTCGACTGATGCCTGGCTCTGCGCGTTATCTCCGGCTTTTGAGCCCAGCGTGTTTGCCTCACGGTTGAATTCTTGCATGAGAAAGTCGAGTCTGCGCCCGATGGCGCCGTCTTGCTGCAGGGTTTTGCGCGCCTCAAGAATGTGAAAGCGCAGGCGGTCGAGCTCTTCTTGTACGTCCATTTTGGACAGTATTTGCGACAGCGCCTGCCCGGCCAGCGCCGGGTCGGCTTCAAATTGCAGGGCGTGCAGGCGTTCTTGCATGGTGGCAGCGATTCTTGCCTGTAACTGCGGCAGCTCGGCGACAACGCCATCGAGCACCGCGCTCATGCTATCGAGCCGCGCGCCCAGCACGGCGGCAATCGCCTCACCTTCGCGCGCGCGCATGGCGATGAAATCGGCAAGCGCGGCATCAAACAGGCGCAGCACCGCGGCATCGAGCGCATCTTCGCTGTTGTACTCTTTGACGAGGACGCCGGGCAGGGCGAGCACGTCGCTCCAGCCGGGTTTTGCCAACGCGCCCTGCGGGTCGGCAGCATTCAGGCGTTCCAGCCAGGCGGCAAGCGCGGCGCTATCCAAGCGCTGACTGCTGCTCTCACCGAGGTTATCGACGAATATCCAGATTTCTACCTTGCCGCGAGCAACCGCCGCTTGCAGGCGTTCGCGGATAGCGCCTTCGAGATGGCGCAGGGTGTCGCCCATTTTGACGTGTACTTCGAGGAAGCGGTGGTTCACCGATTTCAGCTCTACGCTGATGCGCCATTGGGCATTTTCTTCGGTGGCGCGGGCGAAGGCGGTCATACTCTGTCGCATGGGCAATGTCCTTGTAAGAAAACGCCCGGCATGATACGCCCTTTTGCCGGAAAACACAGCGCAGCGGCTATAATGCGCGCCCTCATAACATTAACTCAAGGAATCATCATGCGCGCCAGTAATCGCCGTCCCGACCAGCTTCGCCCCGTCAGCATCGAACGCGGCGTCAATAAATATGCCGAAGGCTCGGCGCTTATCCGCTGCGGTGACACTCATGTGCTTTGCACCGCCAGCGTCGAAGAGCGCGTGCCGCCGTTTTTGCGCGGCAAAGGGCAGGGCTGGGTCACGGCCGAATACGGCATGCTGCCGCGCGCCACCCACGAACGCACCGTGCGCGAATCGGCGCGTGGCAAGCAGCAGGGGCGCACCGTGGAAATCCAGCGCCTGATTGGCCGCTCGCTACGCGCGGTGGTTGATTTGACCGCCCTCGGCGAACGCGCAATAACGATTGACTGCGACGTCCTGCAGGCCGACGGCGGCACGCGCACCGCGGCGATTAGCGGCGGCTTTGTCGCTCTCGCCGACGCCATCCGTACCCTCATCCAGCAGGGACGGCTCAAACAAAACCCGTTGCACGGCCAACTCGCCGCCGTTTCCGTCGGCGTCTATCGCGGCACGCCGCTGCTCGATTTGGAATACGCCGAAGACAGCGAAGCCGAGACCGACATGAACATCGTCATGAACGACGGCGGCGGTTTTATCGAAGTCCAGGGCACCGCCGAAGGCCACGCCTTCCGCCCCGAAGAAATGCAGGCAATGCTGGCGCTTGCCGACAAAGGCATCCGCGAAATCATGGAAATACAGAAACAGGCGTTGGGGTTGTAAACATTTACATACACAAACCTCGCTACCCTGTATGTAAACAGCCTTCCCTTAACCCAAACCAAAACCCGACCATGCAAACCATCCTCGCCAGCAACAACCGCAAAAAAATCGCCGAACTTTCCGCCATCCTTACCCGCTTTGGCATCGAAATCAAAGCCCAAAGCGACTACGGCATCAGCGAAGTTCCAGAAACCGGGCTGACCTTCGTCGAAAACGCCCTCATCAAGGCGCGCCACGCCGCCAAAGAAAGCGGACTGCCGGCGATAGCGGATGATTCCGGCCTCTGCGTGCCCGCACTCGGCGGCGCACCTGGTATCTATTCCGCGCGCTACAGCGGCGAGGGCGACGACGGCAATAACCGCAAACTGCTCGCCTCGCTGGCAAACGCGCAAGACCGCCGCGCTTACTATGTCTGCCTCATCGTTTACCTGCGCCACGCCGACGACCCGCTGCCGCTCATCGCGCAGGGGCTGTGGCACGGCACGATTGCCCACGAGCTGCGCGGTGACGGCGGCTTTGGTTACGACCCGCTCTTTGTCCCTGCGGGTGACAACCGCACCGCCGCCGAATACAGCGCTGCCGAGAAAAACAGCATCAGTCACCGCGCGCGCGCCCTCGCCGCATTTACCGAACTTTACCTAGACCTCGCATGAACCCGCTCATTACCACGCTGCCTGCCGCCTTCGGCCTCATCATGGGCGTCGTCGGCGCCATCTTCTACACCGGCAACAGCGCCCATCCCTTTTGGCGCCGTTTTTATACCATCCTGCCCGGCATCGTCCTTTGCTGTTTCGTGCCGGCGGGGCTGAACAGCGCCGGTGTCTTCGCCCCGGAGCTGGGCAAACAAATCTACAGCTTCGCCGCCACCTACCTGCTGCCGGCGAGCCTCTTTCTGATGACGCTGTCGATGGACGTGCCGAAACTGCTCGGCCTCGGCTGGAAAGTGCTGGCGATGTTCCTTAGCGCCAGCCTCGCCATCATCGTCGGCGGCGTCCTGAGCCTCGCCATCTTCCACGCCATCGCGCCGGAATGGGTTGATGGCGACCGCATCTGGCGCGGCTTTGCCACCATCGCCGGCAGCTGGATAGGCGGCGCGGCGAACCAGGCGGCGATGAAAGAACTCTACCAAGTCGATGGCGAACTCTTCGGCACCATGCTGCTGATTGATGCGACCCTCGCCTCCGTCTGGCTCTTTGCCATTTTGGCGATGGCACGGCACGCGCCGCGCATCGACCACTGGCTCAAAGCCGATACCAGCGGCATCGCGCAAGTGGTGCAGACGGTCGAAGCCTACGAACGCGAACACGCGCGCATCACCACCTTGGCAGATTTAATGCAAATGCTCGGCCTCACCTTCGCCGCCGTCGGCGCCAGCCACGCGCTTGGCAATGCGCTTGCCGCCTGGTTTGGCCAGTACCCGCTCGCCGCCGAATACAGCCTGAACAGCGCCTTCTTCTGGCAAGTGCTGCTGGTAACGCTTGCCGGGCTCGTCCTCTCCTTCACTCCGGCGCGCAAACTCGACCACGCCGGCGCCTCCAAACTCGGCACCGCGCTCATCTACATCCTCATCGCCGCCATCGGCATGCAAATCCGCCTAAACGGCATCCACGAACAGTGGCGGCTGCTGCTCGTCGGTGCGCTGTGGATGGCGATTCATATCGCCATCGTCTTTGCCGTCGCCCGCCTCATCCGCGCGCCGCTCTTCTTCCTCTGCGTCGGCTCAAACGCCAACACCGGCGGCGCTTCCTCCGCCGCCATCGTTGCCACCGCCTTCCACCCGGCACTCGCCCCGGTCGGCGTGCTGCTCGGCATCCTTGGCTACACCCTCGGCACCATCGGCGGCTATATCACCGCCGAAATCCTGCGCCATATCGTCGCCACCTGAGCGCAAACATGGAAAAAACCTGCGCCCAACTACAACGCTGGCTCGCCGCTGGCAGCGTCATCCTCGACGGCGAAGAAAACCGCTTCCGCCTGCGGCAGACACTCAGCGCCGCCGCATTACGCGACTTTGCAAGCCGCGAGCGCATCCGCCTGCCTGCCAGCTACAAAACCCTGTTGCAGCGCGTCGGCGCGATTGACTGCTTTACCAGCAAACACAGCGCCGGCATCACCATCCTCGCGCCGGACGAAGTGCGCGCCTTCTCGCACGAAGTCTTCGCCAACAGCGGCGCGCCCGACCCGTACCCGCAACTGTTCCTCGCCATCAGCATCCCGGCAACCGGCTGGTTTGGCGGCTTTGACCTTAGTCGCCCCGAAGACGGCAATTTTTCCCTCTATTACGCCGAAGTCCCACCCCAATACTGGGCGGAAGAAGCGCAATACATGGACTTTGCCGCCTGGCTCGCCCGCCTGGTCGCCTCGCAGGGCAGAAACCTCCTCTGACGACCATGCGCCGCACCCGCGACTTCCACTACAAAAACCGCTACCGCTGCACCATCACCATCTTTCGCGGCACGGTCATCGGCACGCAGAAAAACCGCACCGTGCATACCCGCGTCCATGGCGAGCAGAGCAGCAGCAAAACGAAAATCCACAACGAATTCTTCCTGCGCGACAAGGCAAGCGGCAAAGAAGAAGCGATTGAGTTGGAAAACTGGAACCTGTCGCTGCGCGCCGGGCATGACGTCGCCCTCGCCTGGTTACAAGGCAAAAAAAACGCGCCAGAGCGCCTTGCTGCCGTCTATAACTTCAGCCTCGGCGAGGAAGTCTGGGCGGACAAGCAACTGCCGGACGCCTTCCAGCCATACAAACCGACCGCGCTGATTACCCTTTGCGCCTTGCTGTGGTTTGCCTGGCTGGTGCTGTCCATCGCGCTGCTGCTCAAACTGGGCTTTTGGAAACCACAGGCGGCGGGACTGCTGATTGCCATGATGTTCTTCCTGGTGGCGCTGTTTAACCATGCCCTGCTCGCCATCCTCGGCCGCGACCGCAACGAAGAAAGACAAGATGCGCGCGAAGCACTGCGTCGGGCGGTGCGCAAATTCGCCGAACAGTCGCGCGGCATCCCGCGCGGCGAATGAGTGCCCGTAGGTTGGCTTAGTTTGTAGGTCTGGCATAAATGCCCGACCTACTGCTGCCTTCGGCGACACGCCTTGTCCGAAACTTTCGTTGTATCGCTATATTTCTTAATACCGCTTTGCCAAAAAACGTTCTAAGAAAAAAATAACGACTACGTTAATGAGCAGACCAAAAAATGGAAAAGCGCGGAATACATTTATGCCGTCTTCCGCATGGGCAAGGCAAATAACAAAGGCAGCGGGAGCAAGCATATTACCCCAAGCAATCAGACGCGCAAGTGTACTGGCACGGGCGCGTTCTTTTTCTGCCAGAATTATCGGATTTTTGGCAAGGACAGATTGCGCAAACGAGGCAATATTACGCCCGACATTCCAGCCGAAATATTCGACTACGATGCGCGTTTCTTCGCCCGCAATATCGGTAATCCGCAAATGTTGTGGCGGTGATAATTCTCCGCTGCGGGAAACAAAGCAGATAGCATGCATATTCTCCCAAGTAATATGAAATGGCTGTTGGTCATAGCGGTAAATAGTCAGGCCATCGTTATTGGCAAGGGCAAGAATATCGGGGACCTTACTGGCAAGGATATTGTGATATAGCGCGAGGCAGGGTCGCAGTAGCCAAATAATAACCGCTACAAACAGGGCAAGAAACAGGATTGCCGGAACGGGATAGCTGGGAATACGTTGCCAAGCAAAAAGGGAAAACATCGCAAACAGATACACAAAGGCGCATCTTTCCATGATAATCATATTGGCTTGCGCAATGGTCGATGCGTCCAGATACCAGGCATAGGGGGGAATCGCTGGGGAAGGCTTGCCACAAGAATTCGCTTTATTTTCAGTAAGAGAATCGTTATATGGCGGAGGATAAATGGATTGCGATGCGCTGGTGTCAAAAAGAATGCGATTGCCCAAACGTCGGTTAATTTCGCATACCAATGATTTGGTATCAGGGATAAATAAGTTTAGTTTGTCCAGCAGAATGTATTGGCCGTTTTTGCTATAGAGGGCAATAGCGGGACGGGGAAGTTGGTTATTGGCGCGGACATAGCTTGCTTTGTCAATTTCCTGCCAACGCCATTGCTGGATAATTGTGTCGTGGTCGTCAAAAATGGTTAAGCCGTCTGTACTACAAAGAATCGTGGGGCGCTTGCCTTTTTTATCCGGCGCACACCAACTCCTGTTATCAGGATGGCGGTAAAGGGGTTGAAAGGTCATATTGTTTAGATGGTTTCGCGGATTGTTATAGCGGGAATTGCAAAAAATCCCCGCATAAACGGGGATTTTTTGTGGGCAAAGGCGGCGTTATTCGTCGTCGCTCATTTGTACCGAAGAATAGATGTTGTAGCCGCCATCGACGTAGGTGATTTCGCCGGTGATGCCGGAGGCGAGGTCGGAGCAGAGGAAGGCGGCGGTGTTGCCTACTTCTTCGATAGTCACGCAGCGTTTGA
>CAUVOF010000114.1:0-6277 GCA_963553325.1 uncultured Cardiobacterium sp. | reverse complement strand
TGATCGAAACCCCGGCGTCCGCGCTCATTGCCGAACAACTCGCACAAGAAGCGGCGTTCTTCAGCATCGGCACCAACGACCTCACCCAATACACCCTCGCCGTTGACCGTGGCAACACCAAAATCAGCGTCCTCTACGACGGCCTGCACCCCGCCGTACTGCACCTGATGAAAATGACCTGCGACGCCGGCCGCAAAGCAGGCATCGACGTCGGCATCTGCGGCGAAATGGGCGGCCAGCTTGAAGCAACGCCGCTCTTGGTCGGCATGGGATTCAACGAAATATCCATCAGCGGCAAAATGCTGCCGGCGGTCAAATACGCCATCAGCCACCTAAACGCAGCCGACTGCCGCACCCTGCTCGACAAAGCCATTGCCGCCGACGACGCCGACGCCGTGCGCAAACTGCTGCAAGACATCAAACACTAAACCTCGCTGTGGGCAGAACCTCCCTCCCCTGCAGAGCGAAGCCCGCAGCGGGGGAGGGGCGGGGCTCCCCTTGAAAAAGGCGTCCGCCTTTTTCAAGGGAACCCGGGGTGGGGGTGTAAAAACCGCGTAGTGTCCCTCCCCAAATGCAATACCCGCAAATCAAATATAGCCATCCACCGAAAGTTTCATACGGTGTTGCGGAGAGTTATAGGGTGCGCCGAGGCGCACCCTTTTTACAGGACGTAGCAGTAGGTCGGGCATTTATGCCCGACATTGCGAATGGGATTTGTCGGACATAAATGCCCGACCTACAAAACCTTCTACCGAAAGTCTCGCGCTGTGCCGTCTCGCTGTACAGCCACGTACTGCCTTCAGCGACGCATCTTGTATAAAACTTTGCGTGTATCGCTATACATACGCGGTAGCGGGGTTCGTGTATATAAACACAGCGCCAAAAAATCCCGCCGTGTGGCGGGATTTTGTGGGTGAATGTCAAAGCACGAAGCGGCTCAAATCCTCGTTTTGCGAGAGCTCGCCGAGGGCGTTTTCCACATAGGCGGCGTCGATGCGGATGCGGTCGCCGTCCGGGCGGTCGGCGGCGTCAAACGACAGGCTTTCGGTCAGACGTTCCATCAGGGTGTGCAGGCGACGCGCGCCGATGTTTTCCGTCGTTTTATTGACGTGGTAGGCGATTTCCGCGATTTTTTCGATGCCGTCGTCGGTAAATTCGAGGTGCAGCGATTCGGTCGCCAGCAGCGCGGTGTATTGTTTAATCAGGCTGTGGTCTGGCTCGGTAAGGATGCGGCGGAAATCGTCCACGGTGAGCGCGTCCAGCTCAACCCGCACCGGCATCCGTCCTTGCAACTCGGGGATGAGGTCGGAGGGTTTGGCAAGATGAAACGCGCCGCTGGCGATGAACAAAATGTGGTCGGTCTTAATCATGCCGTATTTGGTAGAGACGGTAGAGCCTTCCACCAGCGGTAGGAGGTCGCGCTGCACGCCTTCGCGCGAGACGTCCGCGCCGCCAACGTCGCTGCGCTTCGCCACTTTGTCGATTTCGTCGATGAAGACGATGCCGTTCTGCTCGGCGTTGGCAATCGCTTGCTGTTTGATGTCCGCCTCGGAGATGAGGTTGTCCGCTTCTTCTTCGGCGAGTTGGATGAGCGCGTCGGCGATTTTAATTTTCTGCTTGCTGGTTTTTTGTTTGCCGAGACTCTGGAAAAGTTCGGATAGCTGACTGCTCATGTCTTCCATCCCCGGCGGCGCCATGATTTCAACGTGGGCGGAGGTGGGCTGGTCGCGCACGTCGATTTCGATGATTTTGTCGTTCAGTTCTTCGCGCAGGATGCGTTCGCGGTAGGTCTTGCGCGCGGGGTTATCTTCGGGGACGTTTGCGCCGTCGTGCCAGCTGTTGCCTTTTGATGGCGGCACGAGTACATCAAGGACGCGTTCCAGCGCCGCTTCACGCGCCTTGGTCTGCACCTGTTTGCGCGCGCGTTCGCGTTCGAGTTTGAGGCTGGTTTCGACGAGATCGCGGATGATGCTGTCCACATCGCGGCCAACGTAGCCGACTTCGGTGAATTTGGTCGCTTCCACTTTGACGAAAGGCGCTTCGGCGAGTTTGGCGAGGCGGCGCGCGATTTCCGTTTTACCGACACCGGTCGGCCCGATCATGAGGATGTTCTTCGGGGTAATTTCGCTGCGCATCGGCTCAGGAATCTGGCGGCGGCGCCAGCGGCTGCGCAGGGCGTTTGCCACGGCGCGCTTCGCTGCTTTCTGGCCGATGATGTGGCGGTCGAGTTCTTCAACAATCTCTCGCGGCGTCATGTTGAGGTCGCGGTATTCAGTGGTTTTTTCCATATTCGGTTCCTTTATCAGGTTTGGGTATTCGCCGCGAGCGCTCAGGCGGCGGTGGGTTAGGCAAGGGCTGGGGGGCTAAAGGCATTGGGCGGAACGGATAACGCCACCATTTGCTGCCTTCGTGTCTCTGGGCGTCATACTGAGGTTGCGGTATCCGGTTTTATTGTCCATGTGGGGGCCTGGTTTAGCCTTTCAGTTCGTCGGTGATGATGTTGTGGTTGGTATAGACGCAGATGTCGCTCGCGATTTCGAGGCTCTTGCGGGCGATGGTGAGCGCGTCCATCTCGGTGTTGTGATACAGCGCGCGCGCAGCGGAAAGCGCAAACATCCCGCCGGAGCCGATGGCGGCGATGCTGTCTTCCGGCTCGACCACATCGCCATTGCCGGAGAGAATCAGCGTGCTGGTCTCGTCGGCGACAATCAGCATTGCTTCGAGGCGGCGCAGCATGCGGTCGGTGCGCCAGTCTTTGGCAAGCTCAACCGCGGCGCGCAGCAGTTGTCCGTCCTGCTCTTCCAGCTTGCCCTCGAAGCGCTCAAAGAGGGTGAAGGCATCGGCGGTGCCACCGGCAAAGCCGGCAAGAATGCGGTTTTTGTAAAGGCGGCGGATTTTGCGCGCGTTGCCTTTCATGATGGTGTTGCCGAGCGAGACTTGGCCGTCGCCGGCAATGGCGACGTGCCGCCCGCGGCGCACGGAGAGGATGGTAGTGGAGTGGGCGTCAAACATGAGGCGTTCCTTTTTGGCTGAAGATGCTTGCCGAATTGGGGGCAGGGGCAGGGGTTTCAAGGGCGGGTAAATATTGGCGATACACGCAGCGTTCTGTACAAGGCGGCGCAACACCGCATGAGCTTGCATTGTAAATTCGCGACATACGCGAAAGCGGGTTTCGTGTATGTAAACGGCAACAGATAACCGCACGTTATACCCGCATCGCCAAATGCTATTTCTCGCGTAGGAACGTCCATCCGATAATGCCGCCCCTTTTCTCGGACGGATACAGATGGATTTTGCTTATCTTCGCGCGGTGTTGCCGCAGTATGTCGAGGCGACTTGGCAAACGCTGCAGTTGTCGCTGTGGGGCGTGGCGCTCTCGCTCGTTTTCGGCTTGCTGGTGTGCATCGCGGTGGTCTATCGCCTGCCGTTTTTCGCGCCCGTCTGCCGCGCGTATATTGAGTTGTCGCGCAATACGCCGCTATTGGTGCAGCTTTTTTTCTTGTATTACGGTCTGCCGAAGTTCGGCATCCGCCTTTCCGGCTTTGCCTGCGGCGTGATTGGCCTAACCTTTCTCGGCGCCGCCTATATGGCAGAAGCCTTTCGCGGCGGCATCGCGGCGGTGAGCCGGGTGCAGGGCGAGGCGGCGCTTGCCGTTGGCCTTACCCCGGCGCAGGCGTTTTGTTATGTGGTTTTTCCGCAGTCGCTCGCCGCTTCCATCCCGGCGCTGGTTGCCAATACGCTGTTTTTGATTAAGGAAACGTCGGTGGTCGGCGTCTTGGCAGTAGTAGAACTGCTCAATGTCAGCAAGGAATTGATTGGTCTGGATTACAAGACCAATGAGGCGCTGTTTTTGCTGGTGCTGGGCTATGCCACGATTTTGTTGCCGGTGATTGTCGCTGCGCCGTGGCTGGAGCGACGGGTGCGGAGGGCGGCGTATGGGCGCTGATTTTCCCTGGCTCGCCTACGGCTGGCGCTTGTTGCAGGGCGCGGGGGTAACGCTCGCCATTTCGCTCGCCGCGATGCTGGTTTCTCTCGCCGGCGGTGTCTTGCTCGGCGTGCTGATGACGCTGCCGAACCGCCTTTTGCGCCTCATTTGCCGCGCGTATTTGGAGTTCATCCGCTTCATGCCGGTGCTGGTGCTGCTTTATATCTGCTATTTCGGCTTTGCCGCCTGGTTTGGCTGGCATTGGCAGGCGTACAGCGTTTGTATTTTGGTATTCAGCCTGTGGGGGACGGCAGAGATGGGCGATTTGGTGCGCGGCGCGCTGGTTTCCATCGACCCGCATCAACGCGAAACGGCGCTGGCGCTCGGCTTAAGCCCGGCGCAGGTATTTCGCTACGTTTTGCTGCCGCAGAGTGTGCGCCGCGTCCTGCCCGGCGTGGTCAATCTGCTGACGCGGATGATTAAGACCACCGCGCTGGCGGCGCTCATCGGCGTGGTCGATGTGGTAAAGGTGGCGCAGCAGGTGATTGAGCTGCACCCCTGGGCGTCTTACTGGATTTACGGGATTTTGTTCATGCTTTATTTCTTGCTCTGTTACCCGCTGTCGCTGCTCGCCGCGCGCCTGGAGCGTGCCGCATGAGCGCGCTTTTGACCCTCGCCAATATCAACAAGTTCTACGGCGCAACGCAGGCGCTGCGCGGCATCAACCTCGAAGTAAAAAGCGGCGAGGTGGTGGTGCTGCTCGGCCCATCCGGCTGCGGCAAAAGCACACTGCTGCGCTGCATTAACGGTCTGGAACCCATCCAGGGCGGCACGATTGCCCTGCAAGGTCATGGCGTGCTGGGGCAGGACATCAGCTGGCACGCAGCAAGGCAGCACATCGGCATGGTTTTCCAGAGTTATGAGCTGTTTAACCATTTGAGCGTCATCGACAACATCCTCCTCGGCCCGTTAAAAGCGCAAAAACGCGCGCGCGCCAAAGTGGAAGCGCAAGCCGACCGCCTCCTGCAACGCATCGGCCTCTACGAGCGCAAAAACGCCTGGCCGCGCGAACTCTCCGGCGGGCAGAAGCAGCGCATCGCCATCGTCCGCGCCCTTTGCCTCAACCCGAACCTGCTCTTGCTTGACGAAATCACCGCCGCGCTTGATCCGGAAATGGTGCGCGAAGTGCTGGATGTGGTGCTGGAACTCGCCGCCGACGGCATGACCATGCTCATCGTTACCCACGAAATGGGCTTTGCGCGCAAAGTCGCCGACCGCATCCTCTTTATGGACCACGGCGAAATCATCGAAGAAAGCGCGCCGGAATCCTTCTTCACCGCACCCGCCAGCGCGCGGGCGCAGGCTTTTCTCAACCTCATGCACTACCAGGAGTACACATGAAAAAAACCGCCATCCTCGCCGCCCTGCTCGCGGCAAGCGCCGTCCCCGCCTTCGCCGCCACCCCGGACGAACTCAAAGCCAAAGGCGAAGTTCGCATCGGCGTCTTCAGCGACAAGCCGCCCTTTGGCTACGTCGATGCCAACGGTGTCTCACAAGGCTTTGACGTCGAAATTGGCCGCTACCTCGCCAAACAACTGCTCGGCGACGAAGCCAAGGCAAAATTCGTGCTGGTAGAAGCGGCGAACCGCGTCGAATACCTGCGCGCAAACAAAGTGGACATCATCCTCGCCAACTTCACCGTAACCCCGGAGCGCGCCGAAGTGGTGGACTACGCCAAGCCGTACATGAAAGTCGCGCTCGGCGTCGTCTCGCCGGACAAAGCACCGATCAAAAGCATTGACGAGCTGAAAGACAAAACCCTGCTTTTGAACAAAGGCACCACCGCCGACCGCTACTTCAGCAAAGAACACCGCGACATCAAAAGCCTGAAATACGACCAAAACACCGAAACCTTCAACGCCCTGCTTGACGGTCGCGGCGACGCGCTCGCGCACGACAACACCCTGCTGCTCGCCTGGGCGAAAGAACACCCCGGCTACACCGTTGGCATCACCCGCATCGGCGAAGATGATTTCATCGCGCCCGCGGTGGCGAAAGGCGACGACGCGCTGCACGCCTGGATTGACGGCCAGATTGACGAGATGAACAAAAACGGCGCGATGCAGGCTGCGTATGAAAAAACGCTGAAACCAGTCTTCGGCGACGACGTGCCGGCGAAAGACATCTTGGTTGAGGTGAAATAAGCGCCGCTGTTGAGAATAAAGCCCCGCAATACGGGGCTTTTTATATAGCGATACACCGAAAGTTTCAGACAAGGCGCGCTGCCGAAGACAGTACAACTAGGGGCTGTTTACAATTCAACCCTACGAAGTACATACCAACAAGCACAGG
>CAUVOF010000113.1:0-6474 GCA_963553325.1 uncultured Cardiobacterium sp. | reverse complement strand
CTGCGGGCTTCGCCCTGCGGGGGAGGGGGTTGTCCAATTGTAAACACGCCCTAGGCGCAGCCGTAACCTAACCGCATCTATGGCTATAGAACAGCGAGGTATGCGAACTAACCCCACCCCAGCCCTCCCCCACGGGGGGAGGGGGCAGATATCCAGATGCGGGGCAGTGCGCTGTCGTGCATTTCCAGCACAAATCCTTGGATTTCGTCGGGATAGCGGCGGACGGCTTCGGCGAGAATGTGGCGGTAAACGTGCTGGCTGAAGACGTTGTCCGCCTCATTTTCTGCGGTAAAGCCGATGGTTCGCCACGCTTTTCCGTTGGAAATAATCTGCCAAGTGCCGAATTCCAGCGCGATTTCGCCGCGCGCTTCGCCCTCTTGCAGCCGCCAGTCGGCTTCGCTCCACTCGTACACGCCTTCCAGCTCGCGCTCACCGGGGGCTTCGTCATAAGCCTCGTCTTCATAAGCGTCAGCATAGTCCCAAATTTCGCCGCCTGTTTTGTATTCCAGCAGCAATTGCGGGTCGTCCACTGCCGCTCCCGCACCAAACTCAAACGATGCGCCTTCTTCAAAGCCATGCACAAACAACCAGCCGAAGGATCGAACGGTGTTTTGCGCACGGTTGCTGGCGCGGATGCGGAAAATCAGGTGCTCGATGATGGCTTCAAGGTTGTCGGGTTTCAAGAGGTTGGTTATTTGCATAGCGGTTTCTTTTTTTGGCTTTCAGGCTGCCTATCGGTTCAAGCGCGCCTGTTGCCGTTGCGCAAAGGCGCGCGGTGGTTATTTTTGTAGTTGTTGTTTCCAGCGGTAGATGAGTTCGTGTGCGGCGCGCGGGCTGAGTTCGTCCGGGTTGGTCAGTGCCAGTTCTGCGGCGAGTGCTTGTAGTTTCGGGTCGGGGGCGGCAGCGGGTGATTCTAGCGGCAAGAGTTCGTTTTGCTGAAGGCGCGGGCTGCCGTGGTCGCGGCGGGTTTCGAGTTGGCGCAGTTTGGCGGTGGCGGCGTGGATGGTATCGACCGGCACGCCAGCGAGGCGCGCCACTTGCAGGCCGTAGCTTTTGCTCGCCGCGCCTTCTTCGACGTGGTGCATGAAGATGATGTTGTCGTGGTGCTCGACCGCCGCAAGGTGGATGTTTTTGATGTTTTTGTGGCTGTCGGCGAGTTCGGTTAGCTCGAAGTAGTGGGTGGCAAACAGGGTCAGCGCGTGGTTCTGGCTGGCGAGGCGTTCGGCGGCCGCCCAGGCAAGCGAGAGTCCGTCGTAGGTGCCGGTGCCACGCCCGACTTCGTCCATGATGACCAGGCTGTGCGCGTCGGCGTTGTTCAGGATGTTCGCGGTTTCGGTCATCTCGACCATGAAGGTGGAACGGCCGCCAGCGAGGTCGTCGCTCGCGCCGATGCGGGTGTAAATGCGGCGCAGGTCGCCGATGCGCGCGCTTTTCGCCGGGACGTAGCTGCCGGCGCAGGCGAGGATGAGGATGAGCGCCGCCTGGCGCATGTAGGTGCTTTTGCCGCCCATGTTGGGGCCGGTGATGATGTGCAGTTGGCGGCGTTTGTTGAGGTCGAGGTCGTTGGCGATGAAGGGTTCGCTTAGGTGTTGTTCGACCACGGGATGGCGGCCTTGTTCGATTTGTAGCAAGGGTTCTGCGTGTAGGGTCGGGCGCTGGTAGTGGTGTTTGTCGGCGAGGTGGGCGTAGGCGGCGAGGGTGTCGGTCTCTGCGAGCGCGCGCGCGCAGCGGTAGAGGGCGTCGCGGTGTTGGTCAAGCGCGGCAAGCAGGGCTTCGTAGTGTTTTTTTTCGAGTGCCAGCGCCTGGTCGCGCGCGCCCAGTACTTGGTCTTCGAGGGTTTTCAGTTCGTCGGTGATGTAGCGTTCGCTGTTTTTCAGGGTTTGGCGGCGTATCCAGTGCGCGGGCGCTTGTTCGCTTTGGCTGCGCGGGATTTCGATGTAGTAGCCGTGGATGTTGTTGTAGCCCATTTTCAGGTTGTTGAGGCCGCTTTTGTGTTTTTCGGCAGCTTCTAGTTCGGCGAGGATGCTGTGGCTGTCGTGCGCGAGTTGGTTCAGGCGGTCGAGTTCGGCGTCGTAGCCGGGGGCGATGATGCCGCCGTCTTTTATGGTGAGCGGTGGGCTTTCGACCAGCGCGCGTGTGAGGTGTTCGGCGGCCGGGGCGAGGGCGAGTAATGCCGGGTGGTGCGCGGCAAGCAGGGCGGATTTTTGTGCGGCGGGGGCAAGCAGCGCGGCGATGTCCGGGCAACGGTTGAGGGTGTCGCGCAGTTGCGCCAGTTCGCGCGGGCGGGCGCTGCCGAGGGCGATGCGGGTGGTGATGCGCTCGATGTCGGCGCTGTGCCGCAGGCTGTCGCGCAGGGCGTCGCGTTCATTGCTTGCCAGCAGGGCGGCGACGGCGTCATGGCGGGCGGCGATGGCGGCGTGCTCGCACAGGGGGCGGTTTATCCAGCGTTTGAGGTTGCGGCTGCCCGCCGGGGTTTGGCAGTGGTTGATGCTGCCGATGAGGCTGCGTTTGGCGTCGCCGCCCAAGGTGTATTCGAGTTCGAGGTTGCGGCGGCTGGCGGCGTCGATGGTGAGGCTGTCGTCGCGGTTTTCGCGCTGCGGTGGCGCAAGCGGCGGCAGGGTTTGTTTGTGGGTGTCGTAGAGGTATTGCAAGAGGCAGCCGGCGGGGCGGATGGCGGGATCGCTGTCTGTGATGCCGTAGCCGTTCAGGGTTTTGGTTTGGTAGTGCTGTAGCAGCAGGTTCAGGGCGCTGTCGGCGTCGAAGTACCAGTCGGGCTGGCGGCGCGGGCGTTTGTCGCCCAGATCTGGCAGGCGGGCGCTGTCCGGGATGAGGATTTCTGCCGGGCGCAGGCGCTCGATTTCGCTTTTCAGCGCGTCCAGGGTTAGGGGTTCGCTCAAGTGAAAGCGGGCGCTGCTGATGTCCGCCCAGGCGAGGTGGTAGTGCTCGCCAGTTGGCGCGAGGCAGAGCAGGATGTTGTCGCTCGCCTCATCAAGCAAGGCTTCGTCGGTCAGCGTGCCGGGGGTGATGATGCGGGTTACGGCGCGCTCAACCGGCCCTTTGGCAAGCGCCGGGTCGCCGATTTGTTCGCAGATGACGGCGGTTTGGCCTTGTTTGACGAGTTTGGCGATGTAGTTGTCGATGGCATGCACCGGTACGCCTGCCATCGGGATGGGTTTGCCCGCGCTTTGTCCGCGCGTGGTGACGCTGATGCCGAGTAGTTCGCCGCCGCGCCGCGCGTCGTCAAAGAAGAGTTCGTAGAAGTCGCCCATGCGGTAGAAGACGAGGGTGTCCGGGTAGTCTTTTTTGATGCCGAGGTATTGTTGCATCATCGGGGTGTGTGCGGCGTGGTTCATGGTGTGTCGGGTCTGCGGGAAGGGCGGCAAGTGTAGCGGATTTGGCGCGGCTGTTTCAGTAGCACTGCAAGATGAGATGTGCCTGCGCAAAGCGGCGCGCTTGCAGGTCTTCGCGCCGTATCCAGAGGTAAATGCGGCCGCTATCGCCCCACATCATGCCGCAGTTGTCTTCGTCGCTGTCGATTTGTAGTAGCAGTACCCAGTCGGCTGCGCCTGCGATGAGTGCTGCCGCTCGCGGGTCTTGGTAGCCTGATGGGTCGCCGCAATAGAGGCCGTTGGTAACGAGCTGGCATTCCAGTTCCATATCGCCCTGGATGTTTTCTGAATGGCCGAGCAGTTTGTGGCTAAGGGCATATTCGTCCTGTAAGGCGTTGTAGGCGTCTGTGTAGGTTTCGTCTTCTTCTTCGTCCAGGCCGGCGGTTGTTATCAGGAAGCCGTAGGGGTTGGGCGATTCGAGGCGGCTGCCGTAGTGCAGGCGGGCGGCGCCGAGCGCGTAGTCGTGGTTGCAATTTTCCGGTGCAGGGCGCGGCTGTAGTTGCGCGGTGTCGCCGTCATAGTAGGCGACGTGGTAGCCGTCGCGCTCTTCGGGTTCATAGCCCCAGGGCTGCGCGTCCAGGTCGTAGAAGAGGTAGAGGATGCCGTGCGCGGGCAGTTCGCCTTCGACGTCGTATGCCTTGCTTTCGGCAAAGTTGATTTGCGCGATGAAGTCGAGCGAGCGCTCCTGTCCGCTTTTGCGGTCTTTGCGCGTTGGCCATGGCCAATCCGGCGGCAGGTCAGGCGTGCCACCGAATTTGCTCGCGCCCAGTGCGATGTCGTCGCGGCATTCGGTGGTGATGGTTATCGCATGGCGCAGGTATTTGCCGATTAGACTTCCTTCCAAACTGTCTTTTCTGCGGAATTTATTTATCCCTGCCCTCACCCCAACCCCTCTCCCACCGGGAGAGGAGCTTTTTCGGATTCAAGCATTGGCATCGGTTTCCTGCAAAATCGTGGTTTGGAAAGATGTCTATTTTTTCGGCGTAGGTGGTAAGGCCGGCGGCGGTGTAGTGTTGGTGCAGGGTTTCTTTGTTCATGGGGTTGTTCCTGGTAGGGGAAATGGGCGGCGACATTGTATAGATAGCCGCAAGCCGCCGGGCGGGAAAAATCCAATGTGTCGCCCACCCTCCCGTACAATAGCGCCTCCCAAGCTATCCACCACCCGCATGAACCTCGCCACCATCCACACCCGCGCCCCCCTGAGCATGCACGCGCCGCTGGTGCGGGTCGAAGTCCACCTTGCCAGCGGCCTGCCGGCGATGACCCTCGTCGGCCTGCCGGAAAAAGCCGTGAAAGAAAGCAAAGACCGCGTTCGCGCCGCGATACTCAACAGCGGCTTTGAGTTCCCGGCAAAACACATCACCATCAACCTCGCACCGGCGGAACTGCCGAAAGACGGCGCGCGTTACGACCTCGCCATCGCCCTCGGCATCCTCGCCGCCTCCGGGCAAATCCCGCCGGACGCCACCACCGCGCACGAATACCACGGCGAACTGGCACTCAGCGGGCAACTGCGCCCGGTGAGCGGCATCCTGCCCTGCGCGCTCGCTGCCAACGACGCCCACCGTGACATCATCACCGCCCCGGAAAACCACCACGAAGCAGCGCTGGTCGCGCCTGACAACGTCCACAGCGCGGCCAGCCTCGCCGAACTCGCCGCCATCCTGCACGGCCAACGCCCCTGGCCTGCGCCACCCGTCGCCGCAATGCGTCCGCCGCGCCAATACCCCGACTACAGCGACGTCATCGGCCAGCACCAGGCAAAACGCGCCCTGCTCATCGCCGCTGCTGGCGGTCATCACGTGCTGATGAGCGGCCCGCCCGGCACCGGCAAATCCATGCTGGCGCAGCGTTTTCCCGGCATCTTGCCCGCGATGAGCGATAGTGAGGCAATAGAAAGCGCCGCCATCCGCTCGCTAGCCGGCAGCGGCTTCAACCCCGCCGACTGGCGGCAGCGCCCCTATCGCGCGCCGCACCACAGCAGCTCCGCCACCGCGCTGGTCGGCGGCGGCTCCTACCCCAAACCGGGCGAAATCAGCCTTGCCCACCACGGCGTCCTCTTTCTCGACGAACTGCCCGAATTCGACCGCCGCGTGCTGGAAATGCTGCGCGAGCCGCTGGAAAACGGCCACATCACCATCAGCCGCGCCGCGATGAAAAGCGACTTCCCCGCCCGCTTCCAACTCATCGCCGCCATGAACCCCTGCCCCTGCGGCTACCACGGCGACCCCGAACGCGCCTGTAGCGACACCCCCGACCAAATCGCACGTTACCGCCAAAAAATCTCCGGGCCGCTGCTCGACCGCATCGACATCCACCTCACCGTCGCCCGCCTGACCCCGGCACAACTGCGCGAACAACACAGCCCCGGCGAAACCAGCGCCCAGCTGCGCGCACAAAGCGAAGCAGCGCGCGCCATCCAGCAGCGTCGCCAGGGGCGCGCCAACGCCGAATTAAGCGGGCGCGCACTCGAACAACACCTGCACGCCGAAGACGACGTCCTGCCGCTGCTCGACCACGCCGCCGAACGCATGCACCTCTCGATGCGCAGCTACCAGCGCATCCTCAAAGTGGCGCGCACCATCGCCGACCTTGCCGCAAGCGCCACCGTCAGCCGCGCGCACCTCGCCGAAGCCCTGCAATACCGCAGCGACAGCGCATGAGCCGCCTCCGCCAACTGCGCCTCGAAAACCTGCGCAACCTCGCCGCCACCACGCTGGAACTGCACCCGCGCTGTACCCTCATCAGCGGCAAAAACGGCAGCGGCAAAACCGCACTACTCGAAGGCATCTACCTCTTGGGGCGCGGCAAATCCTTCCGCGAAAACCAAACGCGCCACCTCATCGCCCACGACCAGCCCTATTTCCGCCTCATCGCCCGCATCGAAAAAAACGGCGCAGAGCATCTGCTCGGCATCGAAAAAAGCCCGCGCGACAGCCGCCTGCGCCTGGACGGACAAAACCTGAAAAACCTCGCCGCGCTCGCCGCCCTCACCCCGGTACAAATCATCAACAGCGACAACTTCGCCCTCATCGACCAAGGCCCCGAACACCGCCGCCGCTACCTCGACTACGGCCTCTACTAC
>CAUVOF010000112.1:0-6594 GCA_963553325.1 uncultured Cardiobacterium sp. | reverse complement strand
GCATTATTCTTTCTGGCGGCCCCAATTCGGTTTATGATTCGGACTATCAGGCCGATACCGGCATTTTTAATTTGGGCGTGCCGGTACTCGGTATTTGTTATGGCATGCAATTTATGGCGCATCATTTGGGCGGCGCGGTTAGCCCTGGCGATCAGCGGGAATTTGGCTATGCCCAGGTAAAAACGACAGACAGCGATTTTACCCGCGATATTTATGATGAGATGCCGCATTCGCTCGATGTGTGGATGAGTCATGGCGACAAGGTTTCGCAATTGCCCGATGGTTTCCGCATTATTGGCGAAACGCCTTCTTGCCCGATTGCGATGATGGAAAATGTCGCCAAGCATTTTTATGGCATTCAATTCCACCCGGAAGTTACGCATACCAAGCAGGGCAGGGCGCTAATTAACCGCTTTGTCCTGGATATTTGTGGCGCGCGGCCAAGCTGGACGATGCCGAATTATATTGAGGAAGCGGTGGCGAAGATTCGCGCGCAGGTGGGTGATGAGGAGGTGATTCTCGGTCTTTCCGGCGGCGTGGATTCTTCGGTCGCCGCCGCGCTCATCCATCGCGCCATTGGCGAGCAGCTCACCTGCGTTTTTGTCGATCACGGCCTGCTGCGCCTGAATGAGGCGGAGAACGTGATGCAGATGTTTGCCAAAAATCTCGGCGTGAATGTCATCCATGTCGATGCCAGCGCCGATTTTATGGCGAAGCTGGCAGGCGTTACCGACCCGGAACAGAAGCGCAAGATTATCGGCGCGGAGTTCGTCGAGGTCTTCCAGCGTGAAGCGGGCAAGCGGGCGAACGCGCGCTGGTTGGCACAAGGGACGATTTATCCGGATGTGATTGAATCTGCCGGAGCGAAAACGAAGAAGGCGCACGCCATCAAGAGCCACCACAATGTCGGCGGTCTGCCAGAGACGCTCAACCTCAAGCTGCTGGAGCCGCTGCGCGATTTGTTCAAGGACGAAGTGCGCGAGTTGGGCGTCGCCCTCGGCCTGCCGCATGACATGGTTTACCGCCATCCGTTCCCCGGCCCTGGTCTTGGCGTGCGCATTCTTGGCGAGGTGCGGCGCGATTATGCCGACCTGCTGCGTCGCGCCGACGCGATTTTTATTGAGGAATTGCGGCAGACGCGCGATGAGAACGGCGTCTCGTGGTATGACCGCACCAGCCAGGCATTCGCCGTTTTTCTGCCGGTGAAGTCGGTCGGGGTGATGGGCGACGGGCGCACTTATGATTTTGTGGTCGCGCTGCGCGCGGTGATTACCAGCGACTTCATGACCGCGCATTGGGCGGAGCTGCCCTACAGCCTGCTCGGTCGCGTTTCCAACCGCATCATTAACGAGGTGCGCGGCATTAACCGCGTCGTCTATGACGTCAGCGGTAAGCCGCCGGCGACGATTGAGTGGGAGTGAGGGATGCGCGAGGCGTTAGTAACCCTGGCTGCCGCCGCGGTGAGCGCGGTGCTGGCCATTATCGCCAGCAAGCTGTTGGTAAACCGCCGCCATCAGCAGGTGCAGGCGGTGATGGCGGTGGTGCTGTTCCTTGCCTTTACCGCGATTGCGCAAGCGCTCTACCAAAATTTTGATGATTTGCCTTCTTTCGATGAGCAAGATGCTCGCCTGCTGCTCGCGGCTGCGGTGGTAAGCGCGCTGGTCGCTGGCTTTGCGGGCGTCAAGTTGATTGAACGCACGCGGCGCGAAGCTCGGCGGCTGACGATAACTGCACTGTTTTTGCCGCTGTTTTGCTTGTTATCCGTCGCTGCCTTCCGGGGATGGGATTATTGGCAGGATTATTACCGTGAATGGCTTTTCAGTCCGCTGACGGCTGCGGAAATTGACCACGATTTGCAGCAGAACGAAGTGATGCGGGTGTGGAAGGAAGAAGCGCCAAAAGAGTATCAGGAACTGTTGGCGCAGTTAGAGCAGGCAGAAATTTCCCACCTGGACAGGAATTCGCAGCGGGTATTCGTTCTCACCAATAAATGGAGGCAAGAAACGCTGGCGCGGCGCATCGCGCAGGTTAGTGATGGCAGCTTGTACCAGCTGATGAGCGCGAGCATCAGGCAACTCAAAATATTGCAGGCGCGAGACCCGACACAATGCTTTGCCGTGCTGTCCCCTGATTCCGGCATACCTGTCAATTTCGCACTGCTGCTAGAAGCGAAAAAACAAAGTGGGATGAATGCGGCACAAATTGCCACCCTGCGTGATAAAACCCCCTATACACCGCAGGACGTCAGTAATACCGACAAGGAAGCGGTTATTGCCCGCATTGATGCGGAATTAGAGCAACGCCACGGCGACAGCCTCGCCCTGCTGGAAAGTGCTGAAGGTATGCAACCTGCCGAAGAGCAGGCGCTACTCTGTGCCATCACCATAGAAAAAATGGAAATGCTCGATGACCCAGCCGATGCGGTAAAAATGGCGATAGTGCGGGATGCATTGGGTACGAAGGAATGAGCAGCCGTCGTCGCAGCAAGCAGCGGCTGATACTTCATAAAATTCAATTGACCGCCCAGGGTTAAACCAATCGCCATGCTATAATTCCCCGCCATTTCAGCCACAACCCCGGAGAAAACTCATGCAAGAACAAACCGATATCATCGTCGTCGGCGCTGGCCCGGCAGGGCTTGCCTTCTGCCGCTCACTCGCGGGCAGCCCGCTCAACATCAGCATCGTCGAAGCGCACCAACCGGACGTCCTCGCTGCCCCGCCCTTCGACGGCCGCGAAATCGCCCTGACCCACCCTTCCAAAGCCATGCTCGAAAACCTCGGCATTTGGCAACGTTTCCCGGCGGACGAAGTCCATTACCTGCGCGCCGCCTCTGTTTTGAACGGCGACTCGCCCTTCCGCCTGCATTTCCCCGTACCCACGCAAAACAGCCGCCGCGAAGCGATAGACACCCTCGGCTACCTCGTGCCGAATCACATCATCCGCCGCGCCGCCTACGAAGCGGTCAAAGACCAGGAAAACCTGCGCTGGCACACCGGCCGCCGCGTTGTCGCTTGCAGTAGCGACGCCAGCAGCGCCCAAGTAACACTTGATAACGGCGACAGCATCAGCGGCAAACTGCTGGTCGCCGCCGACAGCCGCTTTTCCTTCATCCGCCGCGCGATGGGCATCGCCGCCGACACTCACGAATTTGGCCGCAACGTCCTCGTCTTCCGCCTCGAACACGAGCTTTCCAACGACCACACCGCGAGCGAATGTTTCTTCTACGGCAACACCCTCGCGCTCTTGCCGCTTTCCGACCACATCACCAACTGCGTCGTTACCGTCGATAGCCGCAAAGCGCCGGAACTCTTGGCGATGGACGGCGAAGCCCTTGCCGATTTCATCGCCGCGCAAGTCGGCCACCGCTACGGCGCGATGAAGCTGGTGAGCAGCGTGCATGACTACCCGCTGGTCGGCGTCCACGCCCGCCGCTTTTACACCAACCGCTGCGCGCTGATTGGCGACGCCGCCTGCGGCATGCACCCGGTTACCGCGCACGGCTACAACCTCGGCTTGCAAAGCCAGGAAATCCTCTCGCGCCTCATCCTGCGCCAGGCAGGGCAGGGCAGGGACATCGGCGACCCGGCAATTCTCGCCGCCTACGACCGCCGCCACCAGCTCAACACCCGCCCGCTCTACCACGGCACCAACGCCATCGTCAAACTCTTTACCCACGAAACCCCGCCGGCGAAGCTGCTGCGCCACGGCGTGCTGCGACTCTCACAAGCGCTGCCGCCGCTGAAACACCTGATAACCCGCCAACTTACCGGTTAAAGAACGGTTAGACGTCATAGACCCACTGCGGCCGCCGTGATACACTTCGCCGCGTTTTTTTCCCAACACAGGAGATTTCATGAAAACCATGCTGAAAGTCGCTGCCGCTGCGGCACTCACCACCATCAGCCTCGCTGCTAGCGCCAAACTGTCCGAAGGTAAAGCCTATGGCGACTGGCAAGGTACTTGCCAAGGTAGCGAATGCGGCGCTATTCAGGTTGTCAATAACCCGCAGGGTGAGCCAGTCGGCCGTATCCTGCTGCGCCGCGTCCCGGAAGCAAAAAATAGCGTGGTTGCCTTTATTACCGTACCGCTTGGCGTGAACTTGCGTGCGGGCATGGCGCTGGCGGTCGATGGCAAAGAGCTGGTCGTTACCCCGATGGATTTCTGCGACCAGGGCGGCTGCAATGCGGCCATCCCGTTTGAAGGCAACATCCTCGACAAGGTGAAAAAAGGCAACGTCCTGCAAGTTGCCGCCTTCGTTGGCGACAAGCAGCAAACCATGGGCTTCTCGCTCAAAGGCGTTTCAGAAGTCATCAAGAATCTGTAAACCGCACAGCACCATAAAAAAAACCGGACTCTCGTCCGGTTTTTTTTATGCCCGCATCATTGCGGCGTTTGCAGGCGTAGCGTGCCGCCTTCCTGCTGCCAGTGAAAATGGCGCAGTATCCGCATACCAAGCAGCACTTCATCATCCATTTGCGGCATGACAAAGGCGGGGACGTCGCTAAATTCCCAGCCGCCAAAGGCGAGCGAATCCAGCCGTGCCAAAGGCGCGTCAATCACGCCATTGGCGGTGCTGACCTGCCCCGAACCCCGCGTCGGGATGGCAAGCCGCCGTGCCAGGGACTGGCTGATGGCGACACCGGTCGCGCCAGTATCGAGCATGAACACCACCGGCTCATGGTTAATCATGCCCGCGACGCGGAAATGCCCGTCGCTGGATGCCTGCAACAACAAGCCATCGGCGGAAGCGGTGGCGCTGCGGTTTGGCAAATAGGCTTGCTGCTCATAGCGCTGGTAAAAAAAGATGAAGAGAAAAAGGAAAAGGAAAAAGACGACGAGCGCAAATGCGGTCGCATAACGCCGTCTTATGCTTTCAGTTTGCATAACAGTTGCCTGGTTGCGGTGAATGATTGGCTACCGCATCCATCTGCGGCGGCATGGCAGGATTACCCTTCATTTCTGTAAACCGTTAATTGTTGCCAAAACGCTTCCGCCGCCTTGTCATCGGCAAACGCGCGCAAGGGAATGGCAAATGCCGCCATTTGGTCAACAAACACCAGAATAAAACCGCCCTCGCGTACCACCCGTTCCACCGCCTGCCAAAAATACAAATTGCACGACCGCCCCGCTTCCTCGCTGACAAAACCTTCCGCACTGATGGCATAAACAAACTGCCGCGCCGTTAATGGCCGCACCGCTGCCTGTTTGCGCAGGGCGATTTCATAAACGAAAGCGGCGGTAAAGACCAGGGCGCTGGCAAACACCGCGCCCATTGCCCACCAAATATCGCCCATACCTTCACCGAATAAAGTCAGTTGCACACTAATGCGGCGCAACCGGGAAAAAATTATCCACAAACAACAGGCATGAAATGACCAGCTAACGACGGTCAGAATGCGCAAACGCCAGCGGGTAGCGGGCGGAAGATAGCGCTGCATCAACCGCGATACTGCGCGCTGTTCGGCGGGCGTCGGGGTTACGGCAACGGAAAGAGGTGGGGTCATAAGGATTCCTCGGTTCGTTTACATACAGGGTAGCGGGGTTCGTGTATGTAAAAAGGTGCGTTGGAACGCACCTTTTGTTAAGTGATGACTGGCGTTATTGCAGGCGCAGCGGCGTGTCGCCTGCTTCCATCTTGCCGATGATGCGCGCGTCTTCGCCATGCGCTTGCAGGGTGGCGATAATGGCGTCCGCTTCGGCGGGCGGGGCGATGAGGACGAAGCCGATGCCCATGTTGAAGGTGCCGTAGCATTCTTCTTCTTTGACGTGTGCGAGGACGGCGTCGATGAGCGGCGGCCGCGGGAAGCTGGCGGTATTGACCACGGCAGTCAGCCCGGCGCGGTAGGCGCGCGGCAGGTTTTCGATGATGCCACCGCCGGTGATGTGGGCAAGACCATGCACGCGGTGCGCGGCAAGCGCGGCAAGTACGGGTTTGACGTAGATTTTCGTCGGCATCAGCAGTTGTTCGCCGACATTTTTGCCGTCGATGGTGGCGTGCAAATCGGGGAAGATTTTGCGCAAGAGCGAGTAGCCGTTGCTGTGGTAGCCGGAGGACGGCAGGCCAATCAGCACGTCGCCAGCGGCGACTTTGCTGCCGTCGATGAGGTCGTCTTTTTCGACGACGCCAACGGCGAAACCGGCAATGTCGTATTCGCCTGCTTGGTAGAAGCCGGGCATTTCTGCGGTCTCGCCACCGATGAGCGCTGCATTCGCCTGCGCGCAGCCGTCGGCGACGCCTTTGACGATGTCGGCGGCGGTTTCGGGGTCGAGTTTGCCGCAGGCGAGGTAGTCGAGGAAGTATTGCGGCGCGGCGCCGTGGCAGAGGATGTCATTGACGCACATGGCAACGGCGTCGATGCCGATGCTGTCGTATTTGCCGAGGGCGAAAGCGATTTTCAGCTTGGTGCCAACGCCATCGGTGCCGGAGACGAGGATGGGGTGGCGGTAACCGGAGAGGTCATAAAAGGCGCCAAAGGCGCCGATTTGTCCGAGAACGCGGGCGTTGTGGGTCGCGCCCGCGTAGCCCTTGATGCGGGCGACGGTGTCGTAGCCCGCTTCTTTGTCCACGCCCGCGCTTTTGTAGTCGAGGCT
>CAUVOF010000111.1:0-6655 GCA_963553325.1 uncultured Cardiobacterium sp. | reverse complement strand
CCGAGCGCCGAGATGTAGCCGATGAGGCTGTAGTTGAGGTTGAGCAGGCGGAAGGCGTTTTCTTGTTGCGCCGCGTATTTGTGCGGTTCGCTGTTGATGTCCGAGACGGTGCTGCCGAGCAGGGCGGCTTGTTCGTGGGTTTGGCGGCGGATGCTGCGGTAGGCGAGGTCGTCGCCGCCGCCGTGTTGTAGCTGTTTGAGGATGTGGCGCAGGTAGGCGGCGTCGCTGTGGATGGCGGCGCGCGCGGTGTTGTCCAGCGTCAGGTAGCGCCAGTCTGGCCAGAGATAGGTAACGGCCGCCCAGGCGATGCCGCCGCCGATGAGGGTGTCGATGATGCGGCGCGGGATGGCTTCTGCCAGGTCAAAGCCGGCGAGCGAGAAGGCGGTGAGCGCCTGCACGGTGATGAAGAAGGTGGATGAGCTGTATTTGCGGTTGCGGAAGTAGAAGAAGCAGGTGGTGCTGATGATGATGAGCCACAATTTGGTGGCAACCGTCGGCGTGAACCAAGTGGCAACGCCGCCGGCGACAACGCCGAGCAGGGTGCCGAGGACGCGCTGATTGACCCGGCTTTTGGTGGCGGTGTAGTTCGGCTGGCAGACGAAGATGGCGGTGAGCAGTATCCAGTAGCCGAGTTCGAGGTGCAGGCTGGCGACAATGAGGCAGCAGACGAGGACGACGAGGGTGAGGCGCACCGCGTGGCGGCAGACGGGCGAGGCGAGGGTCATTTGACGGCGCAGGGTCGGCAGGATGGCGGCGAGTGTCGGGTCTTCTTGCGCGGCAATGGCGCTGTCGTGCGGGTTGGGGGCGTCGTGGTCGAGGTGGGTGAGTTGGTAATTGACGCTGCGCAGGTTGTCGAGCAGGCGTTGCAAGGGATGGCGCACGTTTTCCGGGCTGCTGCGGTGTTCGAGGTGGCGTTGTAGCGATTGGCGCACGCCGTCAATGGCGCGTTCGAGGCGCGGGTCGATGCGGTGGTTTTCGTGGTTATGCAGGGCGCTTGAGATGTTGCGACACGCCTGCGCCTGCCATTCGACGAGGCGCCACAGGCGGAAGATGAGGTCGCTGTTTTTCAGGGCGCTTGCCAGTTCGCGGTAATCGACATGCGCCGAGCTGATACGCTCATGGATGTCTTGCGCGGCGAAGTAGTAACGCAACATGCGCGTGGTGCGCGGGTGGCGGTGCTGGCCGCGCATGCGGTAAAAGAGGGTGCTGCGGCAGCGGTTGAACGCCTGGATGAGTGCGGTGTTGGCGAGCGCGAGGCGGGTTTGCCGGCTGCGATGGTCTTCATCGTCCGGGTCGAAAAAGCAGGCTTTGGCGTCGATGTAGGCGGCAAGTGCGGCGTAGGCGGTGGCCATATCTTCTTGTACTTGGCGGTGCGGCAGGAGGATTTGCGTCAGCAGGGTGCAGCCGCCGTAGAGCAGCGTGCCGAGGAGGATGAGCAGCGGGTTGGTGTACCACGGCAACGCCGCGGTGTAGGCAAGTGTGGTGTAGATGGCGACCACCAGTGCGCCAAAGGCGATGGTGCGGTAGCGCAGGCCGACCGCGCCCATGAAGGTAAAGGTGAAGGTCATCAGCAGCATGGCGACAATGTAGGCGACGGGATGCGCCAGAGTGAGCTGCACCGCGAGCGAGGAGGTGGCGAAGGCGGCGAGGACAATGCCGAGGTCTTTGACGCGGCCGCGCAGGCGGTTGTCCAAATCAACCAGGCCGCCGGCGATAACGCCGAGGACGAGCGGCACGGCAAGTTGCGGCACGTTGCAATACCAGATGGCGAACGCGGCAATGCTGACGCTCATGAATACGGGCAGGGTGGCGACGAGGTTGATGTTGGGCAGGATTTTTTTCACGGGGGATATTGCTGGTTGGAAGGGGCGGCGATTGTATAACCTTCCGCCGAAAGCTTCATACGGCGTTGCATCGCCTCGCCGTACAAATACGTACTGTCTTCGTCGATGCGCCTTGTCTGAAACTCTCGGCGGAAGGCTATATAGCGGCAAGCGGGGGCTGTCATAAAAACCCGGTCAGCGACGGCGGGCGGGAAGTGTAATATCCTAATAAGCCTGCTCGCCAATCCTGGCGGCATTTTTGCCCTCTGCATCACACACGGAGCCTCAATGTATAACGTACAAAATCTACAATTCAGCTTTTCCGCCTTGCCGGAACATCTTTTCTTTACCTCGCAAGACAAAGAATTTGCCTGCCAAGTTAAATCTGACGGCCTGCATCTTGCCAGTTACGGCAAGCAAATATCGCTAAATTTCACCAGCCTGTTTAACAGCTTCCCCGCCGAACATTTTTTGCTCAATACCACTGCCACCCAGGTTTGGCTGCAACTCGATATTCGCGGCAAAGCGGACAGCATCAGCATTTACCGCAAAAGCCAATGGAGCGAGGAACGCATTGTGCAGCAGCACGATTGCGGCGAAGGTATTGTCCGCCTGGGGCCATTCCCACTGGAAAAAGGCACGGAACGCTATAGTTTTTCCTTAGAAACGCGCGACGAAATCATTCTGCGCGGTGGCGGTTGGCTGGTAGATGCCGAGGTAAAAAATAAAAATGTCGCCGTCTGCATCACCACCTTCAAAAAAGAAAATTACGTTACCGCCAACGTCAATGCCTTGCTGAATTATCCGCCGCTTGCCGATGCGAATTACCGCATCTTCGTGGTCGATAACGGCAGCACCTTACAACGCGAAGATTTTGCCGCCTCTAACAAATTCGAACTTATCCCGCAGGCAAATCTTGGTGGCACTGGCGGCTTTATGCGTGGCTTGGTTGCAGCGGAAAAGAGCGACTATATTTTGTTTATGGACGATGACATTCTGCTCGCGCCGGAAATGATTTACCGCGCCGCCGCCATTGCGCAAATTGCCCGCCCAAAAAAAGCCTTTGGCGGGATGATGCTGCATTACACGCGCAAGGATAAAATTCACGAACAGGGCGGCCGCCTGCCGTGGAAGGTTAATAATTTCTTCCAAGCCTTCAACAGCGACGACCAGTTGCAGCTTGTGCAAAAGAAAGCACGCACGGAAGCTGCCGAGCAAAGCGGTAAAATTGAGGCGCGCGATAATGAAAGCACACTAGACAAATTCGCGCCGCTTTACGCCGAAAACTATCCCGATTTCAGCGGCTGGTGGTTTTATATGGCAGAGACTAAAGAAACACCCTTTCTGCCCAATTTCTTTTTCAAATGGGATGACATTTGTTCCTCGCTCTATTTGCAACAACACGGCAATAGCTTGAGCGTCTTCCCGACTATCTTTGTTTGGCATGAAGATTTCAGTATCAAGCGCCATTTAATGATGACCGACTATTTGAGTATGCGTAATGAAGTTTGGACATTCGCCTTTCTCAATATCCCGGCAAAACAAATGCAAATTGCTTTCCGCCGTACCTTTATGCTGATTGTGCGCGATATCTTAATGTACGACTATCAGCGCGCGAAAATCCGCCTGAAATCCCTGCAAGACGCGCTCGATTATAAAAAACTGCTCGCACCGCAATTTGTCGCCGAAGGTCATGGCGATTACCCGGTGAAACTGACGCGCGAATATATGCCCAAGCTGGAAGACATCAACAACAACATCGACACCTTCTTTGAAAAAGGAAAGAAACGCTATCCGCGCGGCACATTTATCAAGCGCCTTGCCCGCCTCACCGTTGGTTTTACCCGCATGCTATTACCGTGGAAAAAAAGTACACTCAGCAACGGCAAAATTCCGCTGCTCTCAATGGATAACGGCAACTTCCCGATTATCTATCCCTACAAGAAATATTTCCTCTATAACAGCGACGGCAATATTGGCTATTACTGCGAATATTCCGCGCAAGAAAGCTGGCAATTGTTTTGGCAAACGGTGAAAACCCTGCGCCAAGTCAAAGCCGAATATCCACGCCTGGTCGCCTGGATGAAAGCGCAGCATTTTGACCGCGCCTATTGGCAAGCCATTTTCCAGGCGGAAAAATAACCCGCATTCCCCCATAACCGGAGATACCCCCATGATTCTCGTCACCGGCGGCGCCGGCTACATCGGCTCACACACCGTCCTCGTCCTTCTACAAGCAGGCCACGACGTCATCGTCCTCGATAACCTCGTCAATAGTTCCGCCGAATCCATCCGCCGCGTCGGCGTGCTGGCAGGTAAAACGGCAACCTTTATCGAAGGCGACATCCGCGACCGCGCCGCGCTCAACGCCCTCTTTGCCCGCTACCCAATAAGCGCCGTCATCCACTTCGCCGGATTGAAAGCGGTCGGCGAAAGCGTCGAGAGGCCCCTGCCCTACTACGAAAACAACGTCGGCGGCTCGATTACCCTCTTTGAAGCGATGGCGGCGGCGGGGGTGAAGCGCATCGTCTTCAGCTCATCGGCGACCGTTTACGGCGAAGCAGGCGGCGAACGCGAATACCGCGAGACCATGCCGGTCGGCGTACCGAGCAGCCCCTACGGGCAAAGCAAAGTGATGATTGAGCAAATCCTGCGCGATACCGCCCACGCCGACGGCGACTGGTCGGTGGCGCTGTTGCGCTACTTCAACCCGGTCGGCGCGCACGCCAGCGGCGACATCGGCGAAGACCCGCAAGGCATCCCGAACAACCTCTTGCCCTACATCGCGCAAGTCGCCGTCGGCCGCCTCGAACGCCTTTCCATTTATGGCAACGACTACGACACCCCGGACGGCACCTGCCTGCGCGACTACATCCACGTCATGGACTTGGCAGAAGGCCACGTCAAGGCGTTGCAAGGCATTGACGGCAAAACCGGCGTCTACACCTGGAACCTCGGCAGCGGTAAACCGAGTTCAGTACTCGACGTCTTGCACGCTTTTGCAAAAGCCTGCGGCAAAGAAATCCCCTACCAGTTCGCGCCGCGCCGCGCCGGCGACTTGCCCGCCTTTTGGGCAAACCCGGACAAAGCCGCCGCCGAACTCAGCTGGCGCACCACACGCAGCCTCGACGAGATGGTTGCCGACACCTGGCGCTGGCAGGAAAAAAACCCGCAGGGCTATCGCTAAACCAGAAAAAACGGCGCATTGGCGCCGTTTTTTTAGAACCCGCTGCGGGGGGCGGAACAGCGCCCTATTTTCGTGGAATGGCAATATCCGGCAAATTCCAGTTGTAGAGAATGGCGAAGGCGCGGATGGTCAGCACCAGCAGCAGCGTTAGCAGGTCGCGCACCCATAGTCCGACGCCAAAATGCAGCAGGATGAAATAGAAGACGCCGCCAAGCAGCGCCGCAGTCAGATAAATCTCTTTTTGCAGCAACAGCGGCACCTGGCGGCAGACAATATCGCGCAGGATGCCGCCCATGATGGCGGTAACGACACCCATCAGCACCGATACCGGCGCGCTCGCGCCGCGCATCTGCCCGACCTCAATACCGATGACGGTAAAGGTCGCCAGCGCCAGCGCGTCAAACCAGCGGAAAGGGCGGTCGAGCCGCTCAAACTGGTGATAAAAAATCTGGGTAAAAATCGAGGTGCCGGTAATCGTCCAGGCGTAGCTGAGGTCATGCAGCCAAAACAGCGGGTGGCGGTTTAGCAGCAAATCGCGGGTGGTGCCGCCGCCGATGGAGGCAACAAAGGCAATCATCACCGCGCCGAAAATATCAAAATGCTGGCGCTTGGCGAGGACGGTAGCGGCGACGGCGCTGGAAAAAACACCAAAAAAATCAAGGAAGGTAACAACCGTTTCAGGGGCGATGGTCATAAGAAATCGTCATTGCAGAAAAAAGGGCGCTAAGGATAGCACCCTTGCCCTCAGCTTTAGCGCTCTACTTTTTTGCCCTGCAAGAATTTTTCTTGCGCGCGCGGCAGAGAAAATTGCTGATTCGCCTGTATATTCAAATATTGCCGGAATAATAAAAAAGGCCGACGGTTTCGGCATTCAGCTCATCACCAAAGGCATCAACGGCTTCTTTCATTTTTTGCCGGTTGGCATTTTCGACCAAGGTAACTTTGAAGCCGGTTTTCTGCAAAGCATTGGCGACGGCACGGGCATCATTGATGGGATTGGCGAGCCAACCGCGCTCATAATCGGCATTGCCAATCACCAAAGCGACCCGCGCCGGTTCGGCAAATACCAACAATGGATAATAGCCCGCAAAAAATAGGACAAAAATGCGCAAGAAGTATTTCATGGAAGGCTCCGGTTTGTTTGCTTCATATTATCTACGGGATGCTTTTGCGGCGGCGCCACAATATTACGACTATTTTACCCCCACCCGCCGCCCCATGCGCCGCGCCGCATGGCTTTATAATGCCGCGCGAAATTCCCCATCCAGCACCCTCATGAGCGAACTGTTCCAACTCGTCAGCAACTACCAGCCATCCGGCGACCAACCCACCGCCATCGCGCAACTGCTCGAAGGTCTTGAAGACGGCCTTGCCAAGCAAACCCTGCTCGGCGTAACCGGCTCCGGCAAAACCTTCACCATGGCAAACGTCATCGCGCGCGCGCAGCGTCCGGCGCTGATTCTCGCGCCGAACAAAACCCTCGCCGCGCAGCTCTACGGCGAAATGCGCGAATTCTTCCCGCATAACGCCGTCGAATACTTCGTCTCCTACTACGACTACTACCAGCCGGAAGCCTACGTCCCCGCCTCCGACACCTTCATCGAAAAAGACGCCTCCATCAACGAACACATCGAACAAATGCGCC
>CAUVOF010000110.1:0-6660 GCA_963553325.1 uncultured Cardiobacterium sp. | reverse complement strand
CCTTGCAGCATAAGGCTTACAGCGTTTTTTAGCCTCCATTTTGTCCTATACGCCCTGAAGTGATACGCCTTGGTTTCCTTGCCCGCCGCCGCCCGCGTGGTTTGCAGGATTTCCGCCATGACTTGCGCGCCGATTTTGCTTTCTGCCCGCGCCGCCTGCCATGCAGGGCGTTCGGTCAGCAGCGCTTCGATTTGTTCATCGCACCAGATGGCAAAGTTCACGTCCAGCCATTGGGCAAAGCGGATGGCGAGTTTCGGATGTAGCCAGGTGCCGCCATTGTTGCCGCGCCGGGTTTTGATAAAGCGGGTTTTGCGTACCGCGCAAATGTGAGATTTCCCCACATTTGAGTCGGCCTCTTTGTCCGCCTCCCGCTGGCAGAGGGCGGCGATATACCGCTCCGTTTCGGGTAGGCGTAGCCAGTCGATGGGGCGCTTGTCAAAGAGGGCGGCTATTTCGGTGGCGTTAAACCACGCATCGCGGCTGGCGTGCAGGTCGATGCCTTCCCATTTCAGCGTGATTGCGTTCATTGCGCCCTCCGTGCCTTCCTGGCGGCATAGACGTCGCAGATGTATTGCCGGTCGGCATAGCGTTCGATGACGTCCGCGGGCAGGGAATAGCGGCCATAGGTGGCGATTCTGCCGTCGCGGGTGTGGGCAGTTTCGTCCGTGGTGATTACCGGCCAGCCGTAGCGGCGCAGGTCGAAGATGGTGCGGGCGATATTGACGGTTGAAAGCCGGTCATAGGCTTCCCGCTGGGTGATGGTTTGCCCATCGAGCAAGCGGGCGAGTGTTTCAGCCGTTACGCTGTCCTTCTTGCGCGGGAAGGTTGGGGTATAATCAGCGGGCGCTGTAACTTGATTGAGGCCGTCCTTCGAGGCGGCTTTTTTCATTTCCACGTTCCGCCTCCTCATCGTTCGCCATTGGCTTGCGCTTGCAGCCAGTCGAGGATTTCGCCATAGACGAAAAAGGTCGCCTGCTTCATGTCAGGATAGCGGCGGGGGGCGGGAAACTTGCCTGCCTTGATGAGACGGCGGATGGTCATTTCGGATAGGCCGGTGATTCCCTTGCGGTTGCCTTTGTTGGCAATGTCGGCCATTTTGATATGCGCTTCGCGGGGGAGCGCGCTTAGATGGGTTTTCATAACAGTCTCCAGTGAGTTAATGCGCATGGCTGCGCGGTGTGGAGAAGGTTATTTATGTTTGCTGGAATGTTGGGGAATATTCCCAAAATAAAAGGAATATTCCCGCAAAATGGCGCAGTTGTACGGGTTAGCGGCTATTGCTTCAAGCGTTCTTCGCCTTCTTCAATGTATTTTTGCAGCGTCTTCGCGGATAGGGTTTGCATTTTCCATCCCAACGTTTCCGCATGGGCTTGGATGTCGCCAACAAGGTTTTCAGCTGTTTGTTTTTTACTCCATTGACGGTTTTTATTTCCTAAAATCATTTGTGCCATAACGGCGATGATTTCATTTTGCTTATTGGTAGTTTTTGAGCTTTCAGGTCGTTTGGGTGTATTGTTTTTAATCAAACTATCAAGATGTTCTTTTCTTACAACAAGGGTGGCATTGTCTAAGTCGTCTAGGGTTTTGGGGTATTCATGCAGCCAAAATCCAGCAGAATAAAATTTTATTGTGTAATTTATTTGCGCCGTAAGGTAATCATCCCAAACTGCTTCTTCTGCGTCTTTTTGCGGCTCTTCCGGTGGTGGAATAAGCGTTGTAAATCTAGCAGGCTTAAAGTACCCGTCGCAGTCTTTGCGTTTGAAATAAATGCCGCCGTACTCAATGCTGCCTAAGTGTTCAAGAAATGACAACGTTCCTGAAGGAAATCCACGCTTGTTTAATTCCGCACTGAAAAGCGTCCGCGCATCGCCCATATATTCAATATCAAAAATGCCGTTGTACTCTTCAACAGACACTCTCTTCGCTTCAATTTTGTATGGTTCACCGTTTGCATAATCTAGGCATATATTAGAGCGAGCAGCAGCTATTTCTTTTTCTGTTAGGCTTTCCATTCTAGCTGTTAGTAAGCATAGCGGCGGTTCTTGAAATACTAGCGAAAGGATTAAATCCCCATCTTTGGCAGCAAGCAACAAATCGATTTCGGATATTTCTGTATTTTGCAGCTTATCTGCCAAAATCTTTGCCGCTTCTGGCAGCGTAAAGTATTTTCTAAACATAGCGCCTCCCAAGCGTTTACCCAATAAGGCTGCCATGCCAGCGGATTGGGTTGCCCGTTTTCGCCCCGTCGGGCTAGGCACGGCAAAACTGTATTTAGCGTCTATTCACTACCTCAAAAGGATTTAACAGCTTCGCCCCGCTTTCGGCGAAGTCCGCCACGTTGCGGGTAACGATGGTTAGGTGATGCTGGATAGCAATGGCGGCAATCCATGCGTCGTTTTCCGGCGAGCGGTCAGGGACGTGCAGACGGGCGCAGATTGCGGCGGTGTCTTCGTCTATCGGCAGGATGCGGCCAGCAAATAGCGGTTTGATTGTGCCGTCGAGCCAACGGCGCAGGTGTAGCCCTTGCGCCGGGTCTTTCCGTTCCATGCCCAAAACGCCCCGTTCCAGCTCCATCATGACGACTGCGCAGGTGCAGAGGGTTGCGCCATTCCTTCCCTTCAGCCATGCGGCAAATGCCGGGGATGCCTTGCCCTGTTGCGCCTTGCGCATTTCGGAAATGGCATTGGTGTCGAGCAGGTACATTCAAAACTCCACGGGGCGGCGTTGCGCTTTGCTGCGTGGCGGTATTTCCAGTTCGATGTCGGAAACGTCGGGATGGTCGGCGTTCATGAGGTAGGCCAGCACGTCGCGCGGTGGCATTTCGACGGCCTCGCCTGTCAGTCGGCGGAAGTCGGCGATGCTCATGAGGACGTGCGAGGGTTCGCCCCGGTTGGTGATGATGACGGGTGCCTGTTCGGCGGCCTTCTGTACTTTGCTGGTGTGCTGGTTGAAATAGCGGCTGCTGATGGTAGTCATGGTGTAGCTCCTGATAGTGTTCGTAGCGATGTTACTACCACGCGCAAGGGCTATCAATGGCGTTCCCTCGCCAATGCCTGCCGCTTCAGTTCGTCAAGGTAATCCGCCCACGCTTGCAGCATCGCCCGCCGCTGGTCGAGATACTGCGCATGGTTGTAGGTGCCGCGGATGCTGTTTTTGTCGGCGTGGCTAAGTTGCATTTCGATGTGGTCGCGGTCGTAGCCCTGTTCGTTGAGCAGGGTGGATGCGGTATGCCGCCAGCCGTGCCAGGTGATTTCTTCATGCAGGCCGTTGCGCACTTTCAGCCGCTGCGCCGCGCCGTTGCTGATGGGCTTGCCCGTGGCCGGGTTGGCAAACACATGGGGCAGGTGCCCGGTATGGATGCGCAGGGCTTCGATGATTGCGAGCGCCTGCCGGGGTAGCGGGATGAGGTGGACGCGCCGCTTCTTCATGGTGTGGGCGGGTTTCGTCCAAAGGGCGGCGTTCAGGTCGAGTTCTTCCCAGCGCATCGTGCGCAGTTCGTCGGGGCGGGTGAACAGCAGCGGCATGAGGCGAACGTAGGCTTTGACGGCAGGGTTCAGCGTGGGCACGCGTTCGAGGGTCAGCAGGATGCGGCCGATGTCGTCAGGGGCGATGACGTGGCGCATCGGTTCGCTGGCTTTCTTCGGCAGGATGTCTTTCAGGTGGGCGGCGGGGCTGGTTTCCCTGATTTCCAGTTGCACGGCATAGGCGCAGATGCGGCGGATGATGTCGAGGCAATCGTGCGCCGTGCTGTTGGTACCTCGCCGGTCAATGCCCTGAACCAGTTCTACGATTTGCACGGGGCGCAGGTGGCGGATGTCGAGCGCACCAAAGGCAGGCAGGATGTGGGCGCGCAGTTGGCTGGTGATTTTCTTGTGGCGGCGCTCCGTCCATGCCCGCGCCTTGTTGGTATTTTCCAGCCATTGTTCTGCCAGGTGGGCAAAGCTGGTGCGTTCTTCCACCTTCGCCGCCTTCTTCGCCGCGTTCGGGTCTATGCCTTGGGCGAGGTCGGCCAGGAAGTGGGCATGCAGGGCGCGGGCGTCTTTCAGGCTTACCCGTGGATAGACGCCAAAGCTGGCAGTCTTCTGTTTGCCGTCGAAGCGGTAGGCGGCGCGCCAGTATCGCCCCTTGGCGGTAATGTGCAGGTAGAGGCCGTGGCCGTCAGCATACTTGCCGGGGGCAGTCAGGTTGCGGCAATGGCGGTCGGTGAGCTTTCCCATAGCGGTTTCCAGGGGTGTTGTTGGTATTTTTTTTGCCGTCGTGGCGGCGCGAGTATATATACCAACAGAAGTACCAACAAAATTGTTGGTATTCCGTGGTTTTCGTTGATAGTTCCTGATTGCAGGGAAATGGCTTTAACCCTTTGGTTTTCAGGCAAAAAGAAAGCGCCTGATAGGCGCTGATGGTTAGGTTTGGAGCGGGTGAAGGGAATCGAACCCTCGTCGTAAGCTTGGGAAGCTTCTGCTCTACCATTGAGCTACACCCGCGAAACGCGGCGGATTATAGCGGAAACGGCGACTGCGGGCGGCAATTTCTTCACCTCGGCTTGTCATAAATTTCGAGGTTCTTACGCCGTCCCTGATAAGAAAGCTGGCAGCTGATGAACATATCCGGAAGAAATGTCGGCGAAGCCAAACGCAACACCGCATCTGCGGCATAGGCGTTGATGTCGAGTATTTGCAGATCCGCAGCCAGTTCGTCGTGATCAGCCTGCGTCGGGCGATAATCGCTTTGTGCGTAGCAGGCTTCGTTCACTTCACGTGCGATATCGGCAAGCAAGGTGTCCATTGTTACCCGGCTGATAAGACCGGCGAGCTTATCGACTGCCATGGTCTGTCTTTCAGGAAACACAACCGGAATTTCCAGCAGTTGCCCGTGGCAAAAAAAACTAGCCATCATCACACCCTACTTCCGCTGCATCCGTCGGTTTAGCACCGAGATGACCGCGCCGCACACCACCAGCGCCGCGCCGAAACCGGCGAGTAAGTTGAGGTCGGGCGCGGCGAATTTCGCCGGCACGAGCCAATGCGCGAGTTCGGCAAAGACGATGGTAAAAAGCGGCACCAGAGTGATGGTGGTCGAAACCTTGCCCACTTCCCAATGATTCAAGGCTTCCGCGAACGCGCCGTAGGCAATCGGCGTATTGATGCAGCAATAAAGCAGGCAAAGCGCCTGGTAGCCGTTCATATTGCCCAGTTCCGCCCAATCGGCAAACGGCGCGGCAAAAAGCGCGCAGCCACAATAAAAGACAAACAACACCTGCGGCGCGGTGAAGCGGCGCAGTAGCATCTTCTGCATCAGGCCGTAAGCCGCCCAACTGAAGCAGCCGAGCAGGCTCAACGTGATACCAATCATTTGCTGGCTCGCGCCACCAGCGAAAAGCTGCGGCAGTTCGCGGTTAAAAAAGAGCAAAATGCCAGCCATGAGGATGACCGCACCCGCAATCTGGTTGGCGCGCAGCGGTTCTTTCAAAATCACCACCCCGGCAGCGAGCAGGATGAACGGCGACAACTGCGCCAGCACTTGCGAGGCAGCGGCGGACAAATAGAGCAGCGAGGTGCTGAACAGCCAAAAGTTACCAACCAACCCCAGCATGCCGATCAGCACCAGCCAGCGATTTTGCAGCAGCAGGCTTGGGGCGGGCAGACGCTTGCGCGCGCGCAAAAACAAACCAAGCACCAGCGCGGCGGCGGCAAAACGGCAGGCAACGACCGTGCGCGGCGACACCACCGGCAGCACCTGCTGCAAAACCAGCGGCAGCGACGCCCACATCAAAATCGTAACCAGGGTTAGGCACAGGCCTTTCAAAGCAGCATTCATAACCATACAAGCGGGAAAAACGGCGGCTATTGTAGCGACCCCGCCCGTATAATGCCGCGCTTTATATATAAGGAAAACCGCCATGGCATTACTGCTGACCGCACAAGACCTCTCGCTCGCCTTCGGCTGGCGGCCGCTGCTCGATCACGTCAATTTCTCGCTGGAAAACGGCGAACGTGTCGCCCTACTCGGCCGCAACGGCGAAGGCAAATCCACCCTGCTCAACGTCCTGCGCGGCGCGCAAGCCCCGGATGACGGCGAACTGCGCCTGACCGCCGGCGTGCGCGTCGCCTACCTGCCGCAAGACCCGCCTGCCGCCGATGCGCGCACGGTGCGCGACGTGGTGCGCGACGGACTGGCGGAAACTGCGGCGCTGGTCGCGCGTTACCAAGAACTGCTTGCCAACCACACCGACAGCGACGGCGAAACCCTCGCCCAACTCGAAGCACAAATCGCCGCTGCCGACGGCTGGCAGCTGGAAAACCGCATTGACGGCATCCTGCAACGCTTCGCCCTCGACGGCGCGGCGCGCATGGCCGACCTCTCCGGCGGCTGGCGGCGGCGCGTCTGGCTGGCGCGGGTGCTGGTCGCCAAGCCGGACGTGTTGCTGCTCGACGAGCCCACCAACCACCTCGACATGAGCGCCATCGTTTGGCTTGAAGGCGTGCTTAACAGCTTCGGCGGCGCCGTCGTCTTCGTGACCCACGACCGCGCCTTCCTCGAAAAAGTCGCCAACCGCATCTGGGAACTCGACCGTGGTCAGCTGCTCGACGTGCGCAGCGACTACCGCCGCTTCCTGCGCACCCGCGACGAAATGCAGCACGCCGAAGCCGAAGCCAACGC
>CAUVOF010000109.1:0-6752 GCA_963553325.1 uncultured Cardiobacterium sp. | reverse complement strand
GCGGTCGGCGGCTTCGCGGATGTCGCGTTCGCTGGGGAGGAAGACGAGGATGTCGTTGCGCCCGTGCTGGTCGAGTTCGGCGACGGCGCGGACGATGGCGTCTGCCGTATCTTCCTCCTCGCCCGGCGGACGGTAGCGGATTTCCACCGGATACGTCCGCCCGCTGACGTTCAGCACCGGCGCGCCGCCAAAATGCGCGGCGAACTTCTCTGCGTCAATGGTCGCCGAGGTGATGATGATTTTGAGGTCGGGACGGCGCGCGGCGAGGCGGTGCAGGTAGCCGAGGAGGAAGTCGATATTGAGGCTGCGCTCGTGTGCCTCATCGACGATGATGACTTCGTATTGCGCGAGGAAGGGGTCGGTGAGCGTTTCGGCGAGGAGCAGGCCGTCGGTCATGAGTTTAATCACGGTGGCGTCGCTGGTCTTCTCGTCAAAGCGCACCTGATAGCCGACCGCGCCGCCAAGCGGGGTTTCCAGCTCTTCGGCGATGCGCGCGGCAACGCTACGCGCGGCGATGCGGCGCGGCTGGGTGTGGGCAATGGTGCCGCGTGCGCCGAGACCAAGGGCGAGACAGAGCTGCGGCAGTTGCGTCGTCTTCCCCGAACCGGTTTCGCCGCTGATGATGATGACTTGGTGTTCGCGGATGAGGCGGAGGATGTCGTTTTTCGCCGCCAGTACGGGCAGGTCGGCGCTGAGTTTCGGCTGCGGCAGCGCGGCACGGCGCGCTTCCACCGCGGCGGTAGAGGCGGCATATTCGGCGGCAAAACGGGCGCGCAGGCGGTCGGTGGGTTGGCCGCGCCGCTCGCGTTCGCGGATTTGGCGGTGCAGTTGGCGCAGGGCATGGCGGTCGCGGCAGAGGACGGCGGTGAAATCGGGGGCGGTCATATTTGTTTGCGATGAAGAAAAGGCGCGCATTATAGCGGGCAGCTTGCGGGCGGGCTTGGGGCAAAAAGAAAGCCGGTGCAAGACCGGCGGTGAGGGGATTTTCTGTGGTTTGTCGGGCATAAATGCCCGACCTACAAAGTATAGAGCGGGGTTTGTGGCCGCTTATTTCCAGCAAAATTGTGCATCCACGTTGTTCTTTTTGCGCCGCTGTTGCAGCTCCGCCATGGCTTTCGGGTCGGCAACGAGCGCTTTTTCGTCCGCGATGCCTTTGGCAATGGCGTCCAGTCCTTTTTGGATGTTGGCTTGAGGATCGCCGGGCAGGCGCGGCAGCTTTTCGTGGTAGAGGGCGGCGTAGGGGTGGTCGCGTACCCATTCGTAGGCGCGCTGGTTGGCCGTCTGCTGTTTTTTTACGTCGCAGAAGGCGTAGCTGTTGATGTAGGGACCGGCGAGGCTGCTAAACGCGCCCACCGCGCTTTGTGCTTCGCGCAGGGCGGGCGCGCTCATGTCGGCGCTGTAGGCGAGGGTGGTGTAGCGGTGTTTGGCGACGTAAAACCAGAAGACGGCATCGTCGCGTTCGCCAACGTCATAAAGGCGGATGGCGAGCACCATCAGCGTCATCGGCGTGATGACGTCCGGCTCTGCCTGGATGCGGTCGCGCGCGGCGAGGATGTCTTCGCGCCGGGTTGAGGCAAGCAGTTGGTCAAACGGCGCACCGCCGACGCTGACTTGTGGCGCGCTGTTGGCGTCGCTGGCGGCGGCGTAATAGGGGCTGACGTAAACGTCTATGCGGCGGATGGGTTCATCGCCGGCGGCGTGGGCGAGCGCAGACGCCAGGGCAAGTGCGCTAACAAGGATTTTGTTTTTCATGGGTTTTCTCCGGTTGTTTTAGGGTTGTTTGACGATTTTGTCCATCCAGGCAAAGAGTTCGTCGAGGTCGTAATCGCCGCTGTGCGGTACGCCCCAGGGCATCGTCAAATCGACGTTTTTGCCGCTGTTGCGCAGTTTGGCGGTGAGGATGGCGGCGATGGCGTGCGAGGTGTCGCGGTCTTTGGTGCCGACGCGGATGCGCCAGTGTTGTGGCGCGGTTTTTTCGCTGATGTAGGTGAGCGGGTTCATCATTTTTACTGTTGCCGCGTCTGCTTTGCCCGCGCCTTTGACGGCGCTGTTTGCCGCGCTGTAGGCGGTGAAGTGGCGCGTGTCTTGGTGCGTGTCGCCAAAGAGCTGGTTTTCGCCGCTAGAGAGGTCAAGCGCGTCGAAGGCGGGCGGGGTTTTTTGCCGCCCCATCGCTTTGGCGTAGGCGGCGAAATCCACTTTTTTGACGTAGTTGCCGGCGAAATTGCCGTCGATGGCGAGCCACGGATTTTCTTCGGCGAAGGCGGCAACCCGCTCGGGATTGGGGTCGGGGATTAATACACCGAGCGCACCAGGGATTTGGTTTTTGTTGAGTTCGCTTTCTGCGGCAGCGCCAATGTAGCTGGCGACGTAATCGCGGAAGCTGCCGCTGCCGTCATCGTTGAGCATCAGCGCTTCGCCGCGCGCGTTTTTCAGGCCGAGGCTGTTTATATAGGCGGGGAACTGCGCTTTCAGCTCGTCCGAGACGCGCTGCTCGGCGGCGTCCAGCGTGCCTTTCACCAGTTTGCGCTCGACTTTGTAGTCGAGCATGCTGATGTCCATTTTTTCGTAGTCATTGACGCCGTTGAATTCCCATTCGTAGGCGGCGTCGGCGTGTTCGAGGATGCTTATCGGGCAGTAGGCGGAAACGGCGTAGATGTCGTCGCGCGCGTCCGCCGCGCCGAGGGCTTGCAGGGCGGCGGTGTAGTCGTCGCTGTTGCCGCTCGCGCCGAGCAGTACCGAGAGCGCGCCGCCAGCGCTGGTGCCGTTGCTGATGATTTTTTCGGCGTTACCCGGCATGGCGGCGTCGTTGTAGCGCAGGTAACGCACCGCCGCTTTGAGGTCGATGATGGCGGCGGGCGCTTTGCCAGTCGGGCTGGTGCGGCCGCGCGCGCCGGGCGAGGCGACGATGTAGCCTTTGGCGAGTGCGGTTTGCATCGCGTCCGCGCCCTGCTGGTCGCCGTGTTTGTTTTCGCCGGGGACGCCCGGTTTGGCAGGCATGTAGCCGCCGATTTGGTTTGGCAGGAAGATGGGCGCGGTAGCGGCGTCGTAGCCGTTGATGCTGCCGCCGCTGAAGTAGGCTTCTGGGATGTAGATGTTGATTTGTTGGTATTCGGGCTCGACCGGCCTGCTGAAGTAGGCGATGCCTTCGTAGGCGCGGTAGGCGATGGTCTGCCCGTTCACTTCCGCGCTTTTCGCCTGGTATTGGTCGGCGGCGAAGTTAAGCGGCTGCGCCTGGGCAAGGCTGGCGAGGCTGATGGCGCTGATGAGGGCGGTTTTTTTCATGGTTGGCTCTGTCGGTTGGGAAGCGGGCATTATCGCAGGTGCGCATGCTTGGGAATCTAAACAACTGCCAACGTTTCAGGCTGTCCGTAGGCAGCCTGAGCAATATGCAGTTTTTACGCGGCGATTTCTTCCAGCACCGCTTTAATCAGCGCGACGCGCGCTTCGATGCTGTCGATTTCCAGGTACTCTTCTTCGCTGTGGAATCCGGCGCCGATGGGGCCGAAGCCGTCGAGCGAGGGGATGCCGTGCGCCGAGGTGGTGTTGGCGTCTGAGCCGCCGCCGACCGCTTGCCAGGTTATCGGCAGACCGATTTTCGCGCCCGCTTTTTCGACAAGTTGCATCAGCCGCTCGGTGCCTTCGTTCATCACCATCGCCGGTTTTTGCGATTTGACGCGGATTTCGACGCGCACGCCTTCGACAAACGGCTTGGCGGCGAGTTTGTCGAGCAGGGCGCGGATTTCGTCGAATTTGCCGTTGTCCCAAAAGCGCAGGTCAAGCACCGCTTCGGCGCTGTCCGGCACGACGTTGCTGGCGCTGCCGCCTTTGACTTGGCCGACATTAAGGCTGGTGCCGTTCGCGTAGTCGTTGTGTTTGGCGAGTTCAACTATCCACTGCGCCATTTCCAGCACGGCGGAACGGCCTTTTTCCGGGTCATTGCCAGCGTGTGAGGCGACGCCGTGGTAGGTGATGATGAAGGTGGCGTTGCCTTTGCGGCGGTTGACCAACGAGCCGTCGGCGCGCGCCGATTCGCATACCAGCACGCAGTCGGCTTTTTTCGCCTCTGCCAGTAGCCACGGGTCGGAGTGAATCGAGCCGATTTCTTCGTCCGGGTTGTGCAGCACGCCGATAGAGAGTTTGTCGCGCACTGCCGAGTCGAGTTCGGATAGCGCCGCGTAGATGGCGACGACGCCGTTTTTCATGTCGGCAACGCCGGGGCCGTAGGCGCGGTTGCCTTCGACTTTGAAGGGACGCGCGGCGGCGGTGCCTTCGGGGAAGACGGTGTCGAGGTGGCCGACGAGCAGCACGTCGTAGTGGTCAGGGTTTTCGCGGTTAGTGATGAGCAGGCCGGGGCCGACTTCGTCGTGCAGGTGTTGGCGTTTGATGTGCCAGCCACCAAGCGCGTTGTATTTTTCGGTGAGCATGTCGGCGATTTTGCCAACGCCTGCCGGCTGGTAGCTGCCGCAGTCGGTGTTGATGAAGGGTTTCAGGTGTTCTAAAAAGGTTTCTTTTTTCATGTGTTTGCTCCTAGATGAGGATTTGCATGACCAGTAGCGCGAGCAGGGCGTTAATCACCGAGATAAGCACCATCACCGGGATGTATTTGCCCGGCACGCCGATGACGCCCAGCACCCGCCCGATGTATTGCACCTGCGAGCCCATGAGGTACATCGCCGGGGCGAGGACGGCGATGTCGTGCAGGCTGAGTGCGCCCGCTGCGAGCAGGCTGGAGGCGACGCCAACGCCGCCGCCCATCGACAGCCAGGCGGCGAGCAGCACCATCAGCGCTTCGCCGGGCAGGCCGAAGATTTTCATCACCGGGCCGAACAGGCTGCCGAGCAGGTCGAGGATGCCGGTGAGTTTGAGGAAATGGATGAGGACGAATGCCATCAGTACGTTGGGCAACATGCTGCCAGTGGCGATGCCCCAGCCGCGCTTGACGCCGCTGACGAAGACGTCGGTAATCATCGGTTTGCTGTTTTCACTCATGGCTGTTCTCCGGCTTTGCGCAGGGCGAAGGTGAGGTAGAGGCGCATCAGGTTGGCGCCGACGAATTTGAAGATGAACATCACCGCAAGGCAGACGCCAATAGAGGTCGGCACTTTTTCCGCCTCGCCGTTGGCAGCGACTGCGGTCAGCGCGAGCAGCGCCGCTCCAGAGGACAGGAAGTTGGTAATCGTCGCCCCGGCGCTGAATTGGAACATGGCGAAGATGTCGCGCTCACGTTCGGAAATTTTGCCTTCGTCGTAGAGGGCGCGGGTCAGCGCCGCCCCGGCGTCGGTGGTCTGGAAGCTGGCAATCATCGCCAGACCGGTGTCGCCCGGGATGCCCAAGAGCGGTTTCAGGATGCGCTGCAACAGGCGGCGCATCGCTTCCAGCGCGCCGTAGTGTTCAAGGACGGCGATGATGCCCATCGCAAACAGCGTCGTCGGCATCAGGGTCAGGGCAAACATGAAGCCGTCGCGCGCGCCAAAACCGTCTGCGCCGGAAAATTTGCCGGGGTTCTCGCCCGGTTTGTCCGCTTTGGCAGGCAGCAGCACTTTGCCAAATTCGCCGTTTAAGGTGCCGAAGTCAAAGACGCTCAAGACGTCATGCACTTTCTTCGGCTCTACATCGAGTTTCGCGGCAATCACCGTGCCGAACTCGTGCGCCGGCTTGCTGACGCTGATGCCGGAGAAAAATATCACCGCGAAGATTAGGGCGATATAAGCGCCAATCCCCGCCTTGCGCGGGGCGGCAGTCGTGTTTTCTTGCATGCTTGCCTCTCTTGTTGCAGAAATTAACGAAAAACCACGGCAAAATTCACATTTTGCACAGCGGCATTATGGCGCGCGCGAGGGCAGAAAGTCTAGTGTTTTTCTTTGTTTTTATTGTTATTTCAATGTGATAACGCAAGTTTTTTCCCTGCCGCTAGCAGGCGGCAGAAAAAGTTGCACGGGGGCGTGGGTTGGTAATTTTTCCGGTATGTTATCGCGGGAATGTGGTTTTTTCCACATAAATGCGTGGAATCCTCAAATGGTGCGAGTTGGGCATGAAAAAACCGGCGTTAGTGCCGGTTTTTCCAAATATACATACAGGGTAGCGGGGTTCGTGTATGTAAATCGCCTCAGGACTTAAGGTAATCAATGATGGCGGTGGTGGACGGGTCGTGCGTGCCGGTTTTGCCGGCAAGGCTCGCTTCCGTGCCTTTTGCCAACACTTTGCCGAGTTCGACGCCCCATTGGTCGTAGGCGTTCACGTCGTAGAGGATGGCTTGCACCGTGACTTTGTGTTCGTAGAGGGCGATGAAGGCGCCGAGGCAAGCGGGGGTGAGCGCATCGAGGATGATGGTGGTGCTCGGGCGGTTGCCGGGGCAGGTGCGCTGGTAGCGTTCGGCTTCCGGGATGTCTTGCAGGTCGCTTTCGTCGCGGCCGCGCATCAGCGCTTCGGCTTGTGCGGTGCAGTGGCCGTGGATGATGCGTTGTGCATCTTCGTAGCCTTTGGGCGGCGTTTTCACGGTGACGAAGTCTATCGGGATGTGGCGCTGTCCCTGGTGGATAAGCTGGAAGAAGGCGTGCTGCGCTTCTGTTCCCGTGCCGCCCCAAACGATGATGCCGCTCGGCTTGGTCAGCGGTTCGCCCGCGCGGTTGGCGCGTTTGCCGAGGCTTTCCATGTCGAGTTGTTGCAGGTATTGCGGGAAGGGCTCCATCGGGTTGCTGTAGGTGATGACGGCGCGGTTGTTCCAGTTGAAGTAGTGGTTGTACCAGGCTTCC
>CAUVOF010000108.1:0-6787 GCA_963553325.1 uncultured Cardiobacterium sp. | reverse complement strand
ACCTCATGAGGTGTATTTTGATGAGGTGTTGCACTTGGTTTGACAATTCGCCGTATAGCGATACACCGAAAGTTTCAGACAAGGCGCGTCGCCGAAGACAGTACGTATTTGTACGGCGAGGCGACGCAACACAGTATGAAGCTTTCGGTGGGTTGTTATAAACCGCCCATCCTCGCCTCATTGCAGCTGATTGATGTTGAGCGTGAAATCCGTGGTGTGCCAGTCGTTGAGGTATTCGACTTCGAGCAGGTAGCGGCCGGGTTCGAGCCTTACTCTGGGGATAGCGTCGCCTTTAATCTCACCCCACTTCCCTTTAGCCGGATCAGCGATTTTCCTGGTGTCGCTGTAGTTTTGCAGTTGGTGCCGGTCGAGCAGGATGCGGAAGCTCGCATACCCCTCCGCCGCGACAAATTCGTATTCCCCCGCCGCATCAATGTCCAGCCAGCCTGTCCAGTAAACGCCAAGGAAGTTCGCCGGGATGTTTTTGAATTCACTCCAGGCGTAATGGATGCTGATGTCCGGCGTGTTTTCCCGCGCGATAAGGTTTTTTGGGTTTTCCCGCCACAGTTTGGTGTAGTCCTCAATCGGCGCCAATGCTTGGTTGCGCACGGCTTCGCTGTTGGGGTCGATTTTGTCGGGGGCGGGGTCGCCCGGCCAAGCGCGGATTTTTTCCAGCGCGACGGTGCTTAGGTAATAGGCATCAAAGCCGCGCTCAGGGATGCTGCCGCCCGGATTGAGGCTGTCGCGCCAGCCGCTCGGGCTGACGGGGAAGGTGTTCAGCGGCGCGGCGCGCTGGATATTGCTGACCACCAAGTGCGGCTGTGCCGAATGGGGTGCGGGGCTCGTTTGCGGGCGATACGAGACGACTTGATCTTGCCAGACGATGGCAAAGAGAAAGAGCAGGGCGACGAGTACGGCGAGGTAGGTCAAGGCGCGAAACTGCGGCGATTGCTGCCACAGGTTGCGCGGGGTGTCGTCGTCATCGTCATTGGGGTAGTGCTTCATGGTGTGGCGGGTTCGCTGTCGAGGGCGATGTTGAATCGGGTGGAAGGAAAGTTGTTGAGGTATTCCACTTCAAGGATGTAGTCGCCTGGGGCGAGGCGGACGGTGGTCTTTTTCTCGCTGCCGCTTTCGTAGAGGCGGTGGCGGTTGAGCAGGATGCGGGTGTTTGCCCAGCTTTGTTCGACGTGAAAGGTGTAATCGGCGTTTTCGGGAACGCGCAGGATGCCGACCCAATAGCCGGCGAAATCCGGCGAGGGGATGCCATGAAATTCGTTGCCTTTGTAATCCACCGCGATAGCGCTGACGTTTTCCGTGGCAATCAGGCGCGCCGGGTTTTCTTTCCAGTAAGCGGTAAAGATTTCGCTGGATGGCGAACGCTCGCTTGGATTTGGCATTGCCTTGTCCCCATACGGATAGGCGGCGTTCTGCACTTTTTCCGGGTCGCCGGTGGTGAGGTAATAGGCGGCAAAGCCCTGCGCCGGGATTTTTTTGGCGGGATTCAGGACATCGCCCCAGGCGATATTGACGCGCGGGAAGCTGTCCAGGTCGCGGTCGCCGGGTTTGCTGCTGGCGAGGATGGGGCGGCGCACCGGTTCGCGTTTAGGCGGCGGGGGCGGTGGCTGGTAATGCGGCGCGCTGCTGCTGGACGTGGGCACGGGTGCGGGGCGCGTCGGCGCAGGCGAGTGGCTGAAGGCAAACAGCACTATCAAGGCGGTGAAGGCGGTGCAGTAGGCGAGATGGCGATAGTTGCGCGAGCGCGCCCAAAAGCGGCGGTTGTGGCTGTTGATGGGGCGGGACATGGCGGTTAGTTTTTTGCCGCCGCTGGTGCGCTTTCCAGCGCCAGCTCAAAGTCGGTGGTGTGCCAGTTGTTGAGGTATTCGACTTCGAGGGTGTAGCTGCCCGGTTCGAGCCAGACGCGCGGTGATTCGTCATCGCCACCTTCGTAGATGCGGTGGTGGTTGAGGATAATGCGGGTTTGCGACCAGCTTTGGGTCATACGGAAGCGGTAATAGCCCGCCCGGCGAATCTGGATTTTGCCCGCCCAGTAGGCGGCAAAATCCTGCGAAGGGATATTTTTGAACTCGCTCCAAGAATAGTGGATTTTGATGGCGCCAGTGTGTTCGCGCGCAATGAGGCGTTGCGGCTCTTTGCGCCAGAGTTCGAGCGCGCTGTCAATGGTGGTGACGGGGCGCTGGGCGGGTTTTGCGCGGCGCGCCGGATCGCGCGGATTGTACGGGCGCGTCGCCGACAAATCGCCATCGGTCATGTAGGCGACGTTAAAGCCGCTACCCGCCGGTGAGACGTGCAGGCTGCTGCCCCAGGTGCGCGTTACCTCCGGGAAATCTTCGAGGCGGTCGCTGTTGGGGTCGAGGACGGTCGTCGTTGCCGGCGCATTTGCCTCGTCGTCCGGCAGGCGGGAAAGGATGCCAACGTCGCCGCTGCCCAGCGTCGGATTGGCGTTTTGCTGTGCCGTGCGTTGCAGCGCGGCGGCGACCATTTCTTCCGGGGTCATGCTGTCGGTGGAAAGCGTTGCCGATGCTGCTGGCGCGGCTTTTGGTGGCGGTGTGTATTGCGGTGGCGGTGGCGCCGGGGCAGGCGCGCTTGCCGCAGGCGGCGTGGCGGCAGGCGGTGGCGTGGATGTCGCGGGCGGCGCGCTTTGTCGGTTCAGGACGAGCACGATGATGAGGGCGAGGATGCCGGTCGTCCAGGCAAGGCGGCGGAAATTGGCGGAACGCGCCCACAGGCTGCGGCTGTGGCTGTGAATGTGGCGGCTCATGGCGCCCCCTGTCCGCTGGACGGTGCCGGGTTGCTGCGGCGCATACTCGCTTTGACCTTGCCGTCTTCACGCTTGAGTTCGATGGTGTCGTAGCCGCGCTCTTTCGCCTGGATGAGCGAGTCGGCGATGGATTCTTCCAGGGCGCGCACCAGGTCGCGGCTGCTGGCGGTGCGCCCCATGCGTTTGTAGCGCTCCATCAGGTCGATGATGATTTGCGGGTCGATGCCCTTGCCCGCTACTTGCAGGCCGTAGCCGTTAATCATCCGCTCCATTTCCAGCGCGCAGACGCGGGCGATGTCCAGTCCGCTGAACGGCGCGAAGACGAAGATGCGGTCGATGCGGTTTAACACTTCGGGGGCGAAGCCCTGCTCGCGCAGGGTGGCGACCGAGGCGCTACGCAGTGCATCCGGGTCGTGACCGAGGCTTTGTTGCAGGTCGGCGAGTTGGTCGGTGGCGGCGTTAGAGGTGAGGACGAAGATGGCGTGGCTGCTGTCGATTTGTTTGCCGTCCGAGGCTTCGGTAACAAAGCCGTCGTTCCAGGCGGTGAGGAATTTTTTCAACACGTCCGGGTGCGCTTTTTCGATTTCATCGAGCAGCACCACCGCTTCCGGGTAGTCGCGCAGGCCGGCAGTGAGCGCGCCGTAGCTGGTTGAGCCGACGTAGCCGCGCGCCATGCCGAAGAGTTGCGAGGCGCTGTAAGCGCCAGCGGCGTGCTGGGTCATGTCGAAATGCAGCAGCTTGCGCCCCAGTGTCTGCGCCAGCACTTTGGCGAGCCAGGTTTTGCCGGTGCCAGGGGGACCCGCGAAGAGGAAAACGCCAACGGGCTTGTTGCGCTGGGTGAGGGCGAGGCGGCGGCGCAGTTGCCAGGCGAGGTCATGACAGACCTGGTCCTGGCCGACGACTTGGCTTTGTAAGCGGGCTTTCACCGCTTCGGCGTCGATGAGGATGGCTTCTTTGTCGAGTTTGTCCGCGGCTTCTTCGATGTCGGCGCGGTTGCTGAGGCGGTCGAGTATGTCCATGGGAATGATCCGGTAAATCCAGTCGGGGGCGCGATCGTGCGCGTGCAGCCACACGGCGCGCAGCAGGGTGAGCATGAGGAAAAACGCCACCAGCAAAAACCAGCGGATGGTAGCGAGGAAGTCGAGAATGCCGTCTTTGACGCCGGCGACGTACTGCCACAGCATCAGGCAGAGGCAGACGAACATCAAAAACGGCAACAGGCGGTAAATAGTGTTCATGGTTTATTGCAGGTAGAGGCTGATGACCTGGCCTTCCGTCATCACCGGCAACGACACCGGCTGGCCGGAGCCGGTGAAGCCGAGGGTGATGCCGCCACCGCCGTCGTGAATGCCGGTGATGGTGACGGGGACGTCGTACTGCGCCGGGAAATACACCGTCTGCGGTGCGTGCATGATGTTGATGGTCTGCGTGTAGCCAAGCGAGCTGACCTGCACCACGTCGCCATCTTCGGCAACATCGTCCCACAGCACCAATTCCAGCATCTGCTGCCCGCCCTTGTCCCAGTCGGTCGGGTTATCGGGGGCGACATTCGCCGCAAGCGCCGCTTTTTGGTCGTCCGGCAACGACAAGCCTTGGATAACGCTGCGCGCCTCGTTCGCGTCGAGACGGCGCAGGGTATAACGCGGCACGGCGGCAAACTGCTGCGCGCGGGCGTCCATCTCCTGCTGCGTCAAATTGTCAGCGGCGGTGGTCGCTGCCGCGCCGCCACTGCCGCCGCTGTTGTCGTTGGCAAAGAGCTGCGTCAGCCCCCAGCCGCCAAGACCAATCACCAACGCGGCGGTAATCAGCGCGGGCGCGAGGCTGGTTTGCCGTGGTTTCTCGCGCTGCGGCTCAGGTTGAAGTTCGGGTTGCGGGTGCTTGTCTGGCATGAAATTTCCTTTTCGTTACGGTGGGTTCACCGCATTATAAGTTGGCATTTGCGGCGGCGGAAATAGCATTTGCGCCTTGCCTCATCACGAGAAAGCGCGGTAAGCCTGTTATCATTGAACGCAACGCCATGCCGTTTGACGGAATGACGCCCATCTACATCTAACCGGAGCCCATCATGAAGAAAACGCTGCTCATCGTTACCCTGCTTGCCACGGCTGCCAGCGCGCAAACCGTGCCGCCTCTTGAACCGCAAAGCCGCGAAAGCGCGCCCATCGCCAGCGCCCCGGAGAAAAACCCGGCAGACGGCGCGATTATCCCCGCCGATGACGCCCTGCCCGCTGGCACCATGACCCTGGAAGGGCATCCCGAAGATGACGCCCTGCCTACGGACGACGAGGCACAAGGCTTCTTCCGCCAAGAATTTACCGTTACCCGCAACGCGCAGGAATACATCTACTGCGGCGGCGACCTGCCCGACAAAAACAACCCCTACCCGACACACCAGGGACTGCGTTGCATCACCCAAACGCCAATTAGCGCCAAACTCGCGCGCAAAGCGCCTGCCGACTGCGAGCTGGATTGGGGCGCCACCTTCGCCCTGGGCGCTCACGGCAAAACGGAAATCCTGTGGGAATGCCGCGGCGACACCGACTTCGGCCGCGATGACGTCTTCGCGCTGGAGGATGGCAACAGCGTGGACGGCGGCGGCTGGCAATGCACGCGCCGGGCGAACGAACTCACCTGCAAAAACAGCGACAAACATGGCTTCACTATTGGCGACAAAGGGCAGAAAGTTTTTTAAGCGCGTTTGATGCAAGAAAAAGCCGCCTGCGGGCGGCTTTTTGCTGGTGATGTGTTTTAGGTTAGAAAATATAGCGATACACCGAAAGTTTCAGACAAGGCGCGCCGCTGAAGACAGTACAATTAGTACGGCGAAGCGGCGCAACACCGTATGAAGCTTTCGGTGGATTGCTATATTTCAGCTTTCCCAGTCGATGCTGATGATGTTGCCTTGCAGGTCGCATTTGACGGCAAGAATTTGATCGGTGTGTTCTGGTGCAATTTTGTAATAGACCTCTTTCCAAACCACGATTTTGCAGGAAACCGATGTCAATGCTTGAATCCGAAAAAGCCCCTCTCCCGGTGGGAGAGGGGTTGGGGTGAGGGCAGGGATAAATAAATTCCGCAGAAAAGACAGTTTGGAAGGAGGTCTAATCGAGGACGAGCGGGGTGGCTGGTTCTTCTTCCATTTCTTGCATGGTGTCGTGCGTCCATAGACCGATGGCGGTCAGTTGCAGTGCTGCGACAAAAGCGGGGATGTCGTTGAGCAGCGGTTTGAGCCAGCGCAGTTCTTCTACATCGTATTCCAGCGCTTCCGCTGCGCTGAAGTATTCGAGAAAGCTGCCGTCGTTGGCGAGTTCGTCGCACAATGCGGCACGCGCGCGTTTGTCCAGCGTGGGCAGGTTTTGTAGCAGGGCAGCAAAGGCGTCCAGTTCGGCGGTATCCAACCGCTGTTCGGGTGCCGCCCACAGTTGGCTGTGGGTTTGTGGCTCGCCAAGGGTGGTTTCCCAGATGACGTCAATGTCTTCGAGGGTATCGCTATTGAGTGTGCCGAAGTAGGGATGGTGCAGGGTGGGCATGGTTTTGGAATTCTCGTATAGGTGTATGTAAATGGGGGGGTTAGCTGCCGCCGCGGCCGGCGGTGGTACACATGATTTCGGCTTCGCAGACGAGGGTGCCATCCACCCGCGCTTCGGCGGTGAATGACCAGATGCCGCGGCGTGAGCGGACGATTTTGATTTCAAGGTGCAGTTGGTCGCCGGGGACAACGGTGCGGCGGAAGCGCGCTTTGTCGATGCCGACGAAGAAGTAGATGCCGTCTTCTTCGGGTTCGTCCGGCAGGCCCAGTTCGCGTCGTCCGCTTTTCACGCCGAGGATGCCCGCTGCCTGCGCCATGGCTTCGATGACCAGCACGCCGGGCATGACCGCTTTGCCGGGAAAGTGTCCCTGGAAGAAGGGTTCGTTGGCGGTAACGTTTTTGATGGCTTTGATGTGGCTGCCGATTTCGACTTCGGTGATGCGGTCGATGAGCAGGAAGGGGTAGCGGTGCGGCAGGTA
>CAUVOF010000107.1:0-6844 GCA_963553325.1 uncultured Cardiobacterium sp. | reverse complement strand
CATCCATATTCGGTCTCCTGCAATGTTTTGATGTTTTTTGCAGTATCGCTTATGGATGTCTTTATTTGTAGCTGTTGCACTTGCATTGTAAATTCGCCACATACAGGGTAGCGACTATCGTGTATGTATATTTTGGATGCCGCGTTATTCGGCAGCAGGTGGCGGCGGGGTGCGCTGGATGCGCAGGGCGTTGGCGATGACCAGCAGTGAGCTGGTGCTCATGCCGAGGGCGGCTATCCACGGGGTAAGGTAGCCACTGACGGCGAGCGGTAGGATGATGAGGTTGTAGGCGGTCGCCCAGGCGAGGTTTTGCCGGGTGATGCGGCGGCTGCGTGCGGCGAGGTCAAACAGGTAGGGCAGCGCTTCCGGACCGTTTTTTAAGCAGACGATGTCGGCATGCGTTTGTGAGAGCGGGTTGGCGCGGCCGACGGCGACGGAAACGCTAGCGCGGGCGAGTACCGGCGCGTCGTTGATGCCGTCGCCTATCATCAGCGTGTGTTCCGGGGCGTTGGCTTCGAGCAGCGCCAGTTTGGCGGCGGGGTCAAGGCCGCCGTGCCAGTCTGCGATGCCGTAGCGAGCGGCAAGGCGGGCGACATTTTCCGCGCGGTCGCCGCTGGCGATGGCAAGGTGGTAGTGTTTTTGCAGCGGGGCGAGGGTGGCGGCGAGGTTTGCGCGTTCCGGATCGCTGAGTTGGTAATGGGCGCGCAGTTCGTGGTTTTCAGCGAGGTAAACGTGGTTGGTGTTGGTGTCGGCTGTTTGTTTTTCGCTGCCCCCACCCCAGCCCTCCCCCACAGGGGGAGGGGGCAGATTGGTGGGTGTTTCGGCAGCGGCTGTCTGTAGATGAACCCCATCCCCTCTCCCGCAGGGGGAAGGGGGCAGAGCGGTGGACGTCTCAGCATCGGCTGTTTGCGGATGAACCCCACCCCCATCCCCCACACGGGGAGGGGGCAGAGCGGTGGACGTTTCGGCATCGGCTGTTTGCGGATGAACCCCACCCCCATTCCCTTCCCCGCAGGGGGATGGGGGTAGAACGGTGGGTGTTTGGATGTTGGGTGTTAGTGTAGTGTGTTTTTTGCTGCCCCCACCCCAGCCCTCCCCCGCTGCGGGCGCTGGCGCGCCCTGCAGGGGAGGGGGTAAATCCGCGGGCGGAAGCGCTACCCCGTTTTCTTGCATATAGGCGGCGCTGCCGATGTGCCAGCGGCTGCCGTCGTAGTCGCCGCTGATGCCTTTGCCGCTGTGTTGTTCGATGTTGTCCATCGCAACTGCTGCGACGGGTTGTTGGCTGTAGTACCAGGCGATGGGGTGGGTGCTGTGGTTTTCGAGTGTTTTGGCGATGGCGAGCAGGCGCTGCGGTTCGCCGTGGTAGTCGCTTTGTTGGAGCTGGTATTTGCCCTGGGTGAGGGTGCCGGTTTTGTCAAAGAGGATGCGGCGGATGTGGTTGAGACGGTCGAGGGTGTTGCTGTTTTTGATGAGGATGTGGTGTTTGTGCGCGTGGTTGAGCGCAGCGGTGAGCACGGTCGGGGTGGCAAGCGACAGGGCGCAGGGGCAGGTGGCGACGAGGATGGCGAGCGCGATATCGAAGGCGCGCGCCGGCTCTATCCACTGCCAGAGCAGGTAGCCGGCGGCGGCGAGGATGAGGACGGCGAGGACGGTTTTTTGTGCCAGCGCTTCGTTGCGGTCGATTTGTGGCGAGCGGTGTTGTTCGGCGCGGGCGCTGATGCGGCGGATGGCGGCGAGGGTGGTTTGTTGACCGGTTTGGCTGACGCGGATGTCGAGCGGGCTTTGCAGGTTGGTACTGCCCGCATGAACACGGTCGCCGATAGTCTTGTATTGCGGCGTGCTTTCGCCGGTGAGCATTTGTTCGTCGATGCGGCTGGTGCCGCGCTCGATGTCGCCATCGACCGGGATGGTGTGGGTTGGCAGGACGCGGATGTGGTCGCCCGGCTGGATGGCGGGCAGTGGCACGAGCTGCACTTCGCCGCTGTCGTTGTATTTGTAAACGGCGTCGGGCAGGAGGCGGGCGAATTGTTGCTGGTTGTGGCGGGCGCGGCGGCGGGTGTGCGCTTCGAGGTAGCGGCTGATACTGATGAAGAAGATGAACATGGTGACGCCGTCGTAGTAGATTTCGCCGCGGCCCATGAGGGTGTGGTAGAGGCTGGCGAGCCAGGCGCCGGCGCAGGCGAGGGCGATGGGCAGGTCCATGTTCGGTTGGCGGTGGCGCAGGCCGAGCCAGGCGTTTTTGAGGAAAGGATAGCCAGCATAGAGCATGACCGGCGCGGAGCAGAGGAGGCTGATCCAGCGCAGCAGTTGTTCGTATTCGTGGTCGATGCCGTGCCAGGCGCCGGTGTAGAGGCCTGTCGCAAACATCATTACTTGCATCATGCCGAGGCCAGCGACGATGAGGCGCAGCAGGTCGTGGTTGCGTTCGCGCCGCTGTTGGTCGTCGTTTTTGTCCGGGCTGTGCAGGTTGGGGTTGTAGCCGAGGCTGGCGATGGTGGTGAGGATGGCGGATAGCGGGGTGTCGTGCCAGCGGATTTCGGCGAGCCCGCTGCCGAGGTTGATGCGTGCGTGGCTGATGCCGTGCGCTTCTTGTAGGGCGCGGCCGATGAGCCAGGTGCAGGCGGCGCAGTGCAGGCCGTCGATGTAGAGGTGGATTTCTTGTTCGTCGCCGTCCTGGTAGGTGTATTGCGCGGCGATTTCGGGGATGTCGTAGGCCTGCCAGTGGCTGGCGTCGCGCAGGTTTTCGGGGCGCGGCGCCGGGCGGTCGCGTACTTGGTAGTACTGCTCAAGGTGGTGCGCGTTGATGATTTGTGCGACGGCTTGGCAGGCGTGGCAGCAGTAGTGGTTGCCGTGTGCGTCGCTGATGTTTATGCCCGCCGGGATGGGCTGCTGGCAGTGGTAGCAGGCGCTCATGGGTTGGCAAGGTGGATGACGGCGGGCGGCGGCGGTTCGTCGGCTTTGGGGTGCGGGTATTTGCCTTTGATTTTCCAGGCGCGGTCGGCGGGGGCGAGGGTGAGGTACCAGGTCGCCTCGCCCAGGGTTTGTTGCACGGCGGCGGGCAGCGGGTAGTGGTTGGGGCGGTCGGCATGCAGGGTGTGCGTCTGGTCAAGCGCCGCTTTGCTCGCGTGTTGTAGCTCAAGGGTAAGCGCTTCGATGCTCGGCGGGTCGCGCTGCAGGGTAAGCGCGCCGTCTGCCAGCGCCGCGGTGATGTCGGTGCGGCCTTCTTGTCGCATTTGCGGCGAGAGGCCGGTTTTGCTGTAGTCCTCTAGTATCGGCGCTTCTTTGCTGCTGACGGCGAGGTAGATGGTGTACATGCTGCCGCAGACGGTGGCGAGCGGGATGAGGATGATGAGAAGCAGGATGTGGTTTTTGTACCAAGGGATGTGTTGTTCAGTCATTTGTTGGGGGCGAGGAATTTGCTGCTTTGTTGGTGGGCGTCCGCCGGGTTGTCCTGCGGGGTGACGATGAAGTCGATGTTGATGCTGTTGCCATCAAGCGCTTTGCGCGGGATATTGACGCGCAGCACGGTTTCAAAGACGGCGCCGGGCGCGACGCTGAAGCGGGTTTTGCCGTCGATTTCCGCGCCGTCGGTACCGGCAACGCCAAGGGTGAATTGGCGCGGTTTTTCGGTTTTGTTCAGCACTTTGATGGTGTAGATGTTTTGGATGCGGCCGCCGCTGATTTTGCGCGCCAGCACGTTGCGGTCGCGCAGGATGTTTACGTCTAAGTCGCCCTTGCCGGCGATAGAAAGGACAAAGAGGCTGAAAGCTGCCATCAGAACTGCGCCGTAGGCGAAGGTTTTCGGGCGCAGCAGTTTGGTTTTTTTACCGGCGAGGCGGTTGGTTGAGGTGTAGCGGATGAGGCCACGCGGCGCTTTGATTTGGTCCATCATGTTGTCGCAGGCGTCGATGCAGGCGGCGCAGGCGATGCACTCGACTTGCAGGCCGTCGCGGATGTCGATGCCGGTCGGGCAGACTTGCACGCACATGGTGCAATCAACGCAGAAGCCGAGTGCGTCCGGCGTTTCGCGGTCTTGTTTTTTCAGGCGGCGACGCGGTTCGCCACGTTGCGGGTCGTAGGCGATGATGAGCGTGTCCTGGTCGAACATCGCGCCCTGGAAGCGGGCGTAGGGACAGACGTATTTGCAGAATTGCTCGCGCACGATGCCCGCTTGCAGGTAGCAGAAGCTGCCGTAGAGCGCGACCCAAAGGTAGGTTTCCGCGCCTGCCTGCAAGGTGAAGAAATCGGGGATGAGTTCGCGGATGGGGACGAAATAGCCGACAAAGCCGATACCCGCGCTCATTGCTACCGCCACCCACAGGGTGTATTTCAGCACGCGCTTGCGTCCCTTCTCACCGCGCCACGGTTTGCGCGCGAGTTTCAGCTGTTCGGAGCGGTTGCCTTCGATTTTCTGCTCAATCCAGAGGAACACTTCGGTGTAAACGGTGTGCGGGCAGGCGTAACCGCACCAAACGCGCCCGAGCAAGGCGGTGGCAAAGAAAAGCAGCAGGGCGAGGCCGAGCAGGATAAAGGTCAGCAGAATGAAATCCTGTGGCCAGATATTGAGACCGAAGATATAGAAACGACGGTGCGGCAGGTCGAAGAAAATCGCCTGGCGGCCGTTCCATTGGAAAAAGGGCAGGATGTGGAAGATGCCGAGCAGCACCAACAGCGCGGTTTTGCGCAAATTGGCAAAGCGCCCCTTGACCGGGCGCGGGCGGATTTTGACGTGCTTCTCGTAAAGCGTCTGCGGTTGGGACGTGGATGCCATGATGATTCCTTGTTTCCGGTCATTGCCGGAAGTTGTTATGTGTTTTAGGTCATGGCAATTATAGCCCGCGGTAAGCGGCGCTACCCTTGATTACTAAACGATTTTTTCTGAAATCACCGATTGAAATTATTGCTAACGGACAAGCGGGGGCAATGTGGGGCAGGTTGGTTTTCTTAACGTCAGTTAATGACATTTTGGGACAGTCGCAGGAAAAACGCCGCAAACGTGACAACGGCGTAATTTTTAGTATTTTTACAACAAAAACAGATTGTAAACGTAAAAAATACAACAACACCGCATTTGGCGCGTAAATCGTGGTTTGGCTGCGACAATCCGTAAAATTCTAGATATTTCTATTTGTTTTTATGGATAATTTTTTCGTTGGCACTTGAAAGGCTATGTTAATTAGCGTGAAGGTAAGCTTAGGATTAGCGCTCATTCTTTGGTCGAGAATGTTACCGTCACAACCTTGTGCAGGAGGCATTGCGAGGAAGGGGCATGATGCCTGAATGTGTGAGTTATTTTCCCCCCTGTTCTGCAGGGGGTTTTTTTGCCCGCAGTAAATGCACGCCTGCTTTAGTCAGCGAAAAGACGCTGCCGCCAGCAGCTATTTTCCGAGGAAGTTTGAAGATGGCGATGAGAAGGAAGCGGCAGTAATTTTAAGGAACTGCACCGAGTTGAGCGGATTTGTTGGTGAATTAGTCTTCGTCGGCAAACAGAATGCAGATTAGGTTTGCGCACAGGGTTATCAGCAATAGCGCTATAAAAAATATTGCAAAAAAATCGCGCGTTGTTTCCGGTAAGGCTTTCCCGTTCATCAGGAAGAACAGGCACATCAGTAGTGTGGAAACGGTATTCAGCCAAAAGAGCCAATATAGCGTCCGCTTGGTGGGTCTAACTGCCACGGCTGGCATGATATTGGGAAGGGGCTTGTCGGCAAGTATGGCGTTGATAATTGCGGCTATTTCCTCAAAGCGCTGTTTGCTCTGCGGCAACCCGATATAAATCCAATATTCACGGTCAAGACGGTCATGAATGGCAAGATAATAGGTGATTCCTCCTTTACCACTGGAAATGGATTCGGCGCGGGCAGCGCGCAACTCTTGCCAATGCAGGGTACGTTTTCTGTTTTTGCTACGGAAAAAATGAATGCCGTGGCAATTGATATGCACCAATAATTTTTTCTCCGGCGGATAAAAATACGCACGGTATGCCCGCGCGATAAAAACAAGCAGCACGACAATACCCGCAACAATCAGGCTCATGGCGACAACATAAAAAAGCTGCAACAACAGCGGCACTGGTGCGCCATGCGCCCACGGATTCACGCTCTTGCCCAGGAAAAGCAGAAATAACAAGGCAAACGTGCTTCCGTAACTCAAGCTGGCGAAACGTCCCGTCGCCAGACGCGCGCTATGGCAGCGGTAATCCAAATCGGGCGGTGCTGGCGGTGGTAATGACGGCGCTATTCCGCGCAAATAATCTTGTGCAACCCGCTCAATTTGCGCATAAGTGTCATATTCGCGCTCCAATCGTTTGTGGCGATAATCCAGTACCGCGCCGTTTTTGCTTTCAATGCGCAGTGTTTTCAGAATGCCATGACGGGTAACACGCTTCAAGTCTTGCCAACGCCATTGGTAGCGAATGCGGCTGGCGCGGTAAATGGTCAGCCCTTGCGGGTCGCATACCAGGCAGGGCGGCGGCAATGTGCCATTGCAATGGAAACGAATATCGCCTTTCACGAAAGAAAGACCGTAATACAGATACGGCGGCAGCCACAGCCAGCAGTAATCCAGCAGGATGGACGGCGCACCGCGATAGTTGTGCAAGAGCATGAGCAAAAGGACAAAACCGGTTGTCACCCAGGCTTGGGTAGCAAACCATTCAATGATATGCGTGCCACCCCAGCCACGGGTACGCGGGTTGGCAAATTCGAGCCGGAATGGGGCAAGGGGTGATTGGGGCATGATGGTTTCTGCGGCTAATGATTGGTCGAAAGCGGCGAGCGCATAACCGGTTTTGTTAGAACGTGTTCATTGTCTCAGCCTCTGCTGTAAACTATCGGCATGAACA
>CAUVOF010000106.1:0-6935 GCA_963553325.1 uncultured Cardiobacterium sp. | reverse complement strand
TTTCTGTTCATGCCGATAGTTTACAGCAGAGGCTGAGACAATGAACACGTTCTTAAGGCCTTTCAGGATGATGAGCATCAGGTGGGAAAGAGATATACCGCCGGCATTGAGGGAAACAACTGCCGTTTGCGCCAACGGATACGTCGCGCGGTGCGTAAAACCTGCTGTTTTTCCAAGAAGATGTTCTATCACATTAAGGCATTTGCCATTGGTTTTTTCTATATCAACTACGGGCGCATTTGAGGCAGCATACTTTTTAGGACACCACCAAATACGGCATTCAGGCGGGCTGCGCCGATTGCCACATCCCGCACGACAGCGACTGGAACTATGCCTGGACGAAGGCAACCACCGGCACCGCGGATTTAATCGCGGAACTGCGCGGCGGGATGCCGGACAAGGCGGCGTTTGAAGCAAGACGCGGCGAGCTGGCGAAGAAAGTCTGGGCGCAGTTAAAAGCCAACGATTCGGCGACTTGCCGCCAATGCCACACGCCGGGCGCGATGGATCTTTTTGCACAAAGCGAAAAAGCCGCCGAGAGCCACCGCGCGGCACGCGACAGCGGCGCGACCTGCATCGACTGCCACCGTGGCATCGCCCACTTCCCGCCGGAATTTACCGAAGGCGCGAACGCGGCGGCGCAACACCTTGCCGAAATCGCCGCGCACACCCCGGTGGACGCACAAGCGCTTTACCCGGTCGCCCGCCTGCCGCTTTATGCCGACAAGGACAAAAAAACCGAAATCGCCAACATCCTGCCGACGGCGGCGATGCAAGTAACCGGCGCAGACGGCAACATGCGCGCCGTTACCATCCGCGGCTACCAGCAAGAAGGGGCGATGCAAGTCATCTACGCGCAAAGCGGCAAACGCATCATCAGCGCCATCGTTGCCGAAGATGCCATTGACCGCCTGCAAAACGGCGACTACAGCACCGATGCCGAGACCGGCAGCCAGTGGCGTCCCGTTACCCTCACCGCCTGGGTAGAAAACGCCAACCTGCTCGCCGACGCGCAGCCGTTGTGGGATTACGGCAACGCGCTCAACAACGCCTACTGCGGCGACTGCCACGCCGTCATCCCTGCCGGGCATTACACCGCCAACTAATGGCCGTCCATCGTCAATGGCATGGTAAGCCGCACCTCGATGGACGACGCCGGCAAACAAATGCTCACCTACTACCTGCAAAACCACGCCAAAGACATCACCGGAGGCACAAAATGACCACAAAATACCGCACCAGCCGCCGCAGCTTCCTCAAAAACAGCGCCACCCTCGGCAGCGGCCACCCTCGGCAGCGCGCTTGTCATCCCCGGCTTTAGCGCGCGCGTCTTCGCTGAAACCGTCAAAGACGGACAAACCATCATCACCGCCGCGCATTGGGGGCCGCTCGCCGTTACCGTCAAAGACGGCAAAATCCAGTCATCGGTGCCCGCCATCGAAGATCTCGGCGACAACCCGCTGCAAACCGTGGTCGCCGACCAAGTACACAACAAAGTGCGCGTTGAACGGCCGATGATACGCAAAGGCTTCCTCGAAAACCTCGACAACATCACCCAGCCCGACGGCAAACGCGGCGATGACACCTTCATCCCCATCAGCTGGGAACGCGCCTACGACATCATCGAACAACAACTGCGCCGCATCTACGCGAGCTACGGCCCGCAAAGCATCTTCGCCGGTTCCTACGGCTGGCGCTCAAGCGGCTCACTGCACAAAGCCTTCACCCTGATGCAGCGCTTCCTCCGCCCTGCAAGCGCGGGCAGCGGCACCGACTGGCTCGCCAGCGGCGCGAGCAAACTCGCCATCCCGGTGGCGCGCATCGCCGACGCCCTACACAACCCTGGCGGCGAATACGCCTACAACGGGCAAACCCGCCACTACCCGCACATCCGCCTCATCTGGTGGTGCGGCGGCAACCCCTACCACCACCAAGACCTGAACCGCCTGCGCGCCGGCTGGCAAAAACCCGAAATCGTCATCGTCAACGAACCCTACTGGACGGCGACCGCCAAACACGCCGACATCGTCCTGCCGGCGACCACCAGCTACGAACGCAACGACCTCACCATGACCGGCGACTATTCCAATATGCACATCGTGCCGATGAAAAAAATCGTCGAACCCCAAGGCGAGGCGAAAAACGACTACGACATCTTCCTTGACCTCGCCAAACGCTTCGGCGTCGAAGCCGCCTACAGCGAAGGCAAAAGTGAAATGCAATGGCTGAAAAGCTTCTACGACGAAGCCCAACAAAGCGCGCGGCAGCAGCGCATCGCCATGCCGCTCTTCCAACAATTCTGGGAAGAAAACAAAATCTACGAAAACCCGCGCGACCCCAAAGCCGACCGCTACGTGCGCTACGCCGACTACCGCGCAGACCCTATCCTCAACCCGCTCGGCACTCCGTCCGGCAAAATCGAACTCTACTCAAAAACCATCGAAGCGATGCACTACGACGACTGCCTGCCACACGCCAGCTGGCTGCCGCCCGTCGAATACCTCGGCAACGCGCCGGCCGAATACCCGCTACAACTCGTTACCCCGCACAACCACTACCGCCTGCACTCACAACTCAACCAGACCAGCCTGCGCAAACACTACGCCGTTGCCAACCGCGAACCGCTGTGGATACACCCGGAAGACGCCGCCGCACGCGGCATCAAGACCGGCGATCTCGTGCGCGTCTATAACGCCCGCGGCCAAGTGCTGGCGGGGGCGGTGGTGAGCGCATCAAAAAAGACACCGTCGCCCTGCACGAAGGCGCGTGGTACGACCCCGCCGACGGCAGCGCGAACGCGCTCTGTAAAAACGGCTGCGGCAACGTGCTCGCCATCGACCGTGGCACCTCGCGCCTCGCCCAGGGCAACACCGGCTACACCGCGGTGGTGAACGTCGAAAAATACACAGGCGAGGCGCCAGAACTCACCGCCTTCAGCCCGCCAAAAATCGCATAAGACCAAGCGATTTTTATGCAAAAAAGAATGCAGCCCGTGGCTGCATTCTTTTGGTTTGTTTACGAGGATTAGAGCACGTCGCGGCAGTTGAGGTCGTCAAAGGCGACTTCGAGGCGGGCAGACATGGATTCTTCCATTTTGCGCAGCCAGACGCGCGGGTCGTAGTATTTTTTGTTCGGCGCGTCCGGGCCTTCCGGGTTGCCGAGCTGGCCTTGCAGGTAGGCTTCGTTCTTTTTGTAGTAGTTGAGGATGCCGTCCCACGATGCCCATTGGGTGTCGGTGTCGATGTTCATTTTGATCGCACCGTTGCCGATGGCTTCGCGGATTTCTTCGCGGCTGGAACCAGAGCCACCGTGGAAGACGAAGTTAATCGGCTTGGCGGCCAGACCGCGCTCTTTGGCGACAAAGACTTGTGAGTCGCCGAGGATGCTCGGTTTGAGTTTGACGTTGCCCGGTTTGTACACGCCGTGCACGTTACCGAAGGCGGCTGCGACGGTGAAGCGTGAGCTGATGGGGTTCAGCTGGTCATAGACGTAGAGCACGTCTTGCGGCTGGCTGTAGAGGCGGGATTCGTCCACGCCGGAGTTATCGACGCCATCTTCTTCGCCACCGGTGATGCCAATTTCGATTTCCAGCGTCATGCCGATTTTGCTCATCCGTTCCAGGTATTTGCGGCAGATGGTCATGTTTTCTTCAATCGGCTCTTCGGAGAGGTCGATCATGTGCGAGGAGAAGAGCGGTTTGCCGGTTTCGGCGAAGTGTTTTTCACCGGCATCGAGCAGGCCGTCTATCCACGGCAGTAGTTTTTTCGCGGCGTGGTCGGTGTGCAGGATGACCGGCACGCCGTATTCGGCAGCAAGTGTGTGGACTTGTTTGGCGCCGACAATGGCACCGAGGACGTCCGGGCGCGCGCCGCTTGCCGGTTTGATGCCTTTGCCGGCGAGGAATTGTGCGCCGCCGTTAGAGAATTGGATGATGATGGGGGATTTGACGCGCGCCGCGGTTTCGAGAGCGGCGTTGATGGAGTCGCTACCGACGCAGTTTACCGCCGGGATGGCGAAGCCTTTTTCTTTGGCGACGGCAAAGATTTTTTGTACGTCATCACCGGTAACCACGCCGGGTTTTACGATGTCGAGGATTTTTGTCATGGTGTTTTCCTTGGGTTGACGGTCATTGATGCGACGACGTTAGAGGTCGTCGAAACTGCTGCGGCGGCGCTGGCCGAGACGGAACAGGCCGGAGAGCCAATGCAGGACAAAGCCTGCAAAGACGAGGAAACCGCCGATGTAAAGCTGCTTCTGGTCAAGGCTTTCTTCGAGGCGGGTGTTGCGGTGTTTGAGACTTAGGTTCTCTTGTTCGAGTTTGACTACGGCGTCTTGTAGTTCACGGTTGCGCTGGTCTATCGCCATCGCGTTGCCGGAGGCGCGTTGTAGGGCAACGAGTTCGTCGCGCGCTTTTTGTTCGGCGTTTTGCAGGGCTTCGAGGCGGTTTTTCAATGCGTCCAATGATTGGGTTTGGTCGTTGGCGGTGTTTTGCAGGTTTTGCGCCTCGCCTTGTAGTTGTTGTAGCTGCTGCTGTTGTTCGGCGAAGCGGCTATGTACGCTCGGTGTTTCCATGATGCTGCGCGCCGAGACCCAGCCGTTGATTTCACCAGTTTTGACGTGGACGTAGTCGCCGTTGCGCTCAAGCATTTCGACGGCGTCGCCAGAGCGCAGGGTGCCGAGGAATTTGGAATCGCTCGCTGGTTTGTCATAGACGGCGGTGCGCAGTTCGTCGCTAATCCAGGCCGGTTGCGCGGCAAAAGCGAGGTGGGTGCTGAGGAGGGCGAGGAATATGGGGGCTTTTTTCAAAACAGGTTCCTTTTGATTTCGACCCATTGGCGCCACAGGGTGTTTTTTTGGCTTGGGTCGTTGTAGGCAAGGTAAGGATGTAAAAAATTATAGGCTTTCGCCTCGGCTTTGCCAAACGTGCTGTTTTTCTGAACAAGCGCGCTGTGCAAGGCTTCGCCACAGACGAGAAGCGGTTTGGCGTCCATTTCGGCAGGCGGGGCGCTGTTTGCGGCAGGGGCGGGCAGGGGGGTAGCGCGGGCGAGGTCAAAGAATGCACTGAGCAGTTGTAAGGCCTCGGTGCTGTCGGTCGCGCGAAAAAGGGCGAGCAACAGGCGGCGTTCGCCTTCGCTGGCAAAGGGCATCAGCCGCCCGCCTTCGCTCCACAGCGGCGGCAACAGCCAGTTGCAGCGCAGCGCATCGCCGCTGAGGAAGAGGTAATCGCGGGCGATATGAACGTGGGCGTCAATGCCGGGCAGCGGCAGGATGGTGGCGTTGCTGGCAGCGGTTGTGGCGGGTGCGGTCGAGGTAACGGCAGGGGCGGGCGTTTCCGGCGTTGTCGTTGGGACGGCAGGCGGCGCGGCACGCAGCGCTGCCAGTTCGGCGCGCGGCAGCCATAGTTTGTAGCCAAGCAGCGCCAGTGCGGTTTGCTGGTTGGGGTGGAGGGCTATCACCCGCTACGCCCCTGGCGTCGTTTGTTGAGGCGCCATAGTGTCCAGATGGGGCCGTGCAGGCCGTAGATGAGGAAGAGTGCGAAGAGTACCGGTGCCGGTTCGAGGAAGATGAGTCCGAGCAGGCAGGCGGGCAGCACGGCTTTGCTGAAGGGCAAGCGGCTTTGCAGTTTGAAGGTTTTGAAGCTGTAGTATTTGAAGTTGCTCACCATGGTCAGCGCGCTGTACCAGGTGATGAGGCTGGAGAGGAAGATGTGGTTGCCGCCGTTCCAGTGGTAGTTGCTGCCCGTCCAGACGAAGCCGGCGACGATGGCAGCGGCGGACGGGCTGGGCAGGCCGATGAAGACGGCTTTGTCGGCGCTGTCTGCCTGGACGTTGAAGCGGGCGAGGCGTAGCGCGGTGCAGGCGGTGTAGATGAAGGCGGTAAACCAGCCAAGTTTGGCGGGATAGTTGGGGTCGGTCAGCGCGTAATGCAGCGACCATTGGTAGATGAGGATGGCGGGGGCGACGCCGAAGGAGATGAGGTCGGCGAGCGAGTCGTATTGCACGCCAAATTCGGATTCGGTGTGGGTGAGGCGGGCGACGCGACCATCGCAGCCGTCGAAAATCATCGCGACGAAGATGAGGATGGCAGCGAAGCTGAAGCGGCCATCGATGGCAGCGAGGATGGCGTAGAAGCCGCAGAAGAGCGAGGCGGTGGTAAAGAGGTTGGGCAGGATGTAAACGGTTTTTGAGCCACGCATGGTCATACTCCTGCCTTGAGCGAGGCGAGGATGTCGCTCAACGCGACAGCCGGTTTTTCCGCGCGGGTGACGGGGCGGCCGATGACGAGGTAGTCGCTGCCTGCTTGCAGGGCGGCGGCCGGGGTCATGGTGCGCGTTTGGTCATCCGCCGCGCTGCCTGCCGGGCGGATGCCGGGGGTAACGGTGAGGAAGTCGCTACCGTGTGCGGCTTTGACTGCACCCGCTTCGTGTGCCGAGCAGACAACGCCATTTAAGCCGCAATCGGCGGCAAGCGCGGTGAGGCGGGCAACGTGTGTGGCAAGCGGCTCGTCGATGCCGATTTCGCGCAGTTCGCTGTCGCCCAAGCTGGTAAGCACGGTCACGGCGATGAGCAGCGGCGCGCACTGGTGCTTGGCAACGGCATCGGCGGCGGCTTCGAGCATTTTGCGCCCGCCGCTGGCGTGGACGTTCACCATCCACACGCCCATGTCGGCGGCAATGCGCAAGGCGGCGGCGACGGTGTTGGGAATGTCGTGATATTTGAGGTCGAGGAAGATGTCGTAGCCGATTTTCTGCAGGGCTTCGACCAGCTGACGCCCTTCGCGGGTGTAGAGCTCTTTGCCGATTTTCAGGCGGCAGTGTTCGGGGGAGAGTTGGGCGGCGAGGGCGAGCGCATCCGCGCCGCGATTGACATCGAGGGCGATGAGCAGCGGTTTGTTTTTCATCGGTTTTCCACTTTGAGTTCGAGCATCGGGCGGAA
>CAUVOF010000105.1:0-6970 GCA_963553325.1 uncultured Cardiobacterium sp. | reverse complement strand
GCCGCAGAGCGGGCAGGGTTCGCCGTCGTGCAGGTGGGCGCGTTGTTGTTCGAGGCTGGCGATGCGCTGGTGGTAGGCGAGTTCGCGCAGGAGGTTTTCTTTTTCGCTTTGGTATTCGCGCAGCAGGCGGCCAGCGAGGTGGGCGGCAAGGGCGGTTTCGGCGGCGGCAAGGGCGCTGGCGGCGCGGGCGTGGTTTTCGCGGGTGATGTTGGCGCGTTGTTCTGCAGCGGCAAGCGCGTGCTGGGCGGCGGCGTGCGCGGCGGCGTTTTTTTGATATGCGGCGAGTTGCTCGCGCTGGTGGCGCAGGGTGTGGTCGTGCGCGCGGGTTTGTTGCCACAGCGGCCGGGCGGCGGCGAGGCGTTCTTTTGCGGCGGCAAGGTCTGCGCTGGCGCTGTTGTATTGCTGTTGGGCGGCGGTAAAGGCGGTTTCGAGGGCGGGCGCGGCAGCGTCTTCTTTGGCAAGGGCGGCTTGGTCTTGGCGCTGCGTGCGGCGCAGGGTGTCCAAGCGGGCGTAGTCGGTTTCTAGCAGCGCGGCGTGTTGGGCGGCGGCGAGGCGGTCGCGCGTCGGGGCGAAGCGGGCGAGGGCGCTTGCGTGTTCGCGCTGTTGTGCGGCGAGTTCGGCGAGTTCGTGTTGTAGGGTGGCGCGGTTTTGTGCGCGCTCAAGCGCGGCGGCGGTTTGTTGTTGGCGGCTTTCAAGGGCGGCGAGTTCGGCGGCGAGGTTGTCGGTTTCGGCGACAAGGACGGCGCGGGCATCGTCGTCAAGCGGGATGATGCCGGCGCTTTGTACGGTCAAGGCTTGTTCTTGGGCGAGGGCGGCGCGCAGGCGTTCGTGTACGGCGATGGAGATGCGGCTGTAGATTTCGGTGCCAGTGATTTGTTCGAGTAGCGGCGCGCGTTCGTCCGGTGCGGCGCGGAGGAAGGCGGCGAAGTCGCCCTGGGCGAGGAGCATGGCGCGGGTGAAGCGCTGGTAGTCCATGCCGGTGAGGCGTTCGATGGCGGCGGCGGTGTCTTTGAGGCCGCTGGCAAGGATTTCGCCGCTCTCTGCGTCGGCAAGTTCGTGTTTGGGGTTTTGTAGTTCGCCGCCGGCTTTGCGTCGCGCGCGGTGCTGGCTCCAGTGGCTGCGGTAGCGGCCGGCGCGGGTGCTGAAGGTGAGTTCGGCATGGCAGTCGCCGCTGTGGCGGCTCATGATTTCGTTGTCGGTTTTTGTGATGCGGGCGAGGCGCGGGGTGCGGCCGTAGAGGGCGAGGCTGATGGCGTCCAGGATGGTGGTTTTGCCCGCGCCGGTCGGACCGGTGAGGGCGTAGATGTTGTCGGCATAGGCGGGGTGGTCGAGGTCGATTTCCCATTCGCCGGCGAGGGCGTTCAGGTTGGCAAAGCGGATGGTGTGGATGCGCATGAGGCTGTTGCTCGTTCGTTTGGTTGTGGTCGTTATGGGTACCCACCCGCTTCGCAGGGGGTATTTTTAGCCCCCTTTCAGTCTGCCGAGCGGGTCGGCGGGGTCGATGCCGTCCATGTATTGCAGGTGGCGTTCTTTGTGTGTGAGCTGATAGACGAGACCGAGCCAGTTGGCAAAGAGTGCTTTGGCGGTGTCGCGCCAGGTGACGTCGATTTCTTCGAGTAGCTGCGCTTCGGGGAATTCTGCCGCCGGGCGGCCGGATTCGATGTAGTCGCGCAGGATTTTTTGTCCGGCCGGGGTGAAGTAGTGCGTCGGCAGTTTGGGCGGCTGCGGCAGTTTGCCTTCTTGATACAGCGTGAGGTCGCGCCGGTATTCTTTGAGCAGGCTGCTGCGGTCGTATTCGGGGTGTCCCTGGAAGTAGATTTGGCGGAAGCCGTCGGGCGAGCTTGCCATCGCCACGCCGCTTTCTTCGCCAGCAACCAGCACCGGCAGGCCGCGCGCTTCGAGTTGTGCGGCGCTGATGCCGTTCCAGCGCGAGTGCGGCATGTCGAAGCGGGTGTTGATGTTGGCGAGCATCGGGTGGCTGCGGTCGAGTACGCGGTGGTTGAAGACGCCAAAGAGTTTGTTCTCGCGCCGCTGCCGCGCGATGCCGTGGAAGTGTTGTAGTGCGAGGTGCGAGGCGAGGCAGGAGCAGAGGACGGAGGTAACGTTTTTGTCCGCCCAGTCGAAGACGCGCTGCACGTGCGGCCAGTAGGCTTCTTGCGCGAGGTCGGCGTGTACGGGGTTGGTGCCGGTGAAGATGATGGCGTCCAGGCCGTCGCGCGCGAGGTCGTCGAAGTTTTCGTAGTGGCTGTCGATGTAGGCTTGTATTTCGGCGCTGCGCGGTACGCCGGGGACGGTGAAGATGTGGACGTAGAACTGCGCGATGCGGTTGGAGTTGCCGATGAGGCGCAGGAATTGGCGCTCGGTGGCTTTGAGTGCGCCGTCGGGCATGATGTTCAGCAGGCCGATGTGCAGTTCGCGGATGTCCTGGCGATGGGCGCGTTCGACGTCAAGGATTTCTTGGCCTTCGGCGCGCAGGCGGTCCAGGGCTGCGAGGGGGCGGTGGGCAACGAGCGGCATGGGTCAGTTCCTTTGTGCGGCGTTGAGCAGGTCGTGGAAGTCGGCGGCGTCGCGCAGTTGCCAGATGTCGCGCGCATTCAGGATGATACCGCCGTATTGGGCGATGAGTTCGCGGTAGCGTTCGCGGCGGTGCGCCATCATGCGCGGGGTGACGTAGCGGATGAAGTCGTCGGATTCGAAGCGGTCGGGGGTCAGGCCGCCTTTCATCAGGCCGTATTCGCCAATCATTTGTTGCAGGAAGTGCGGGTGGTAGCAGATGGGTTTGGGGTAGGCGATGGCGCGCGCTTCGAGTTCGGCGTAGTGGGCTTCGTCGGTGTCGATGTAGATGTAGCAGGTGTGCGCGGCCAGCGTCTGGAACATGGCTGGGTCGTCGAGTTCGCAGATGCTGCCGCCGGCGTCGTTGATGAAGGCTTTGTAGCCGTAGAGGCGTTCGGCGCGTTCGATGAAGGCGGGTACGTCCTGCATCGCCGCTTGTTCGGCGGCGCGAAAGAGGTGCTGCCGCTCGATGAAGGTAGCGGCGTCGTAACCGTCGCGCCCCAGTTTGCCGATGTAGGCGGAGAGGATGTGCAGCCGCTCGATGCTGACTTTGCCCTGCACACTCACGGCGTCGTCGCGCAAGAGGGAGGCGAGGGTCGGCTCGCGGCGGGCGAGTTCGGTCAGCCAGTCGCTGATGGGTTCGTTCAGGTAGCGGGTGGCGATGCGGTAGTCGCCGGAGTAGTGAAACCAGCCGGCGCCTTGTAAGAGCGTCGCCAGCGTCGTCTTGCCGACGCCGGAGGTGCCCATCAGGGTAATGCGGGAAATCGGGGGCATAACTTCTTCCGTTTGCACAAAAAACGCGCGCTATATTAGCATTCCGCCCCTGTTTTTTACGGAAAAAACGCTGTGTTATGAACGCTATTTTTACTCAGATTTTCCCCTCGCCCGTTGGCGATTTGCTGCTTGGCGACTGGCAGGGCGAACTCGTCCTCTGCGACTGGCTGATTGCCAGCAACGGCTATCACAGCGACAGCCGCGTGCCGCAGTTGCTCGGCGCGACGTTGCAGGAAAAGGAAACGCCGCTGCTCGCGCAAACAGCGGCGCAGCTCACCGCCTATTTCACCGGTAAGCGGCGCGATTTTGACTTGCCGCTGCGCCTCGTCGGCACGCCGTTCCAGGTGCGCGTCTGGCAGGCGTTGCGCGCCATCCCCTGCGGGCAAACGTGCAGCTATCAGGACATCGCCGACGCCATCGGCAACGTGAACGCCACCCGCGCTGCCGCCGGCGCTATCCGTAGCAATCCGCTGTCGGTGGTGGTGCCCTGTCATCGCGTCATCGGCAAAAGCGGTAACTTGACCGGCTACAACGGCGGCACGGGCGCGCTCTATATCAAGGAACGGCTGCTGGCGCTTGAGCGGGCGACAAAATAAAACCCGCGCGCAGGCGGGTAGGGCAGGGCGGTTGTTCCTGAACGAAATATCCCCGGTTATGCCGGGGATTTTTTTGTGAAAGCGAAAGCACGTTGCCGCGACGGATTACAACCTTGTGGTTACGGGGTTCGCGCAAAAAAATCCGCCGCAGGACGACGGATTTTTTTGATTTCGCTAAGGCAAAAGCGTCGGCTTTTGGTATTGGCGTCAGTTTCGCGACGTAAGCGCAAACGTGAGTAGCAAAAGCCGGTGTTTGTCCCGCTTGGCGGTCTTTGATATATCGTAAGCGTGTGGTCAACGAGTTACCTGCCTACGCTTGCTGAAATATATAGAAACGAAAAACATGAATGGCATAAAAATACCCAGTCTCGCAAAGGTCTTAATTTCTCAGATATCTAACAGAAAAATTACCTATACTTGATTTTGCTTCGAGATAAGCCATATTTCCATCATATTTTATATCAATAGATAGAAGGATATTTTCGTATGCCCCACCTTTGCCACTCTCCCACTGCATGACTCCCATGTACTTGTCTTGTTGACTGTTGTAAGAAGCATATCCAACCCATCCATTATTTGACGATATACTTAAAATATCAGGTGTCACAGCATTTGTTGTTATTTGGCAGTGCCCGCAAGCTCCTGCATTAGAATCAATTTGCTGCCATATTCCGCTAGGAATTTTTTCAGCTATTGCACTTTGCGTTAAAGCAAGGGAAAGAAGAATAATTTTATTCATGATTTTATTCCTATTTTTAATAATCTCTAGATTATAGTTGAATAGATAAAAAAGCGTAACAAGGCGCGTCGCCGCAGACAGTACAGGTAGTACGGCAAGGCGACGCAACGCCGTTATGATTTTTTAGATGTTTAACTATATTATAATAGACATCTTTCCAAACCACGATTTTGCAGGAAACCGATGCCAATGCTTGAATCCGAAAAAGCTCCTCTCCCGGTGGGAGAGGGGTTGGGGTGAGGGCAGGGATAAATAAATTCCGCAGAAAAGACAGTTTGGAAGGAAGTCTAATTATGTAAATTTTCAAAGTCTATGAAAAATTCTTTAAAGCTTCGTACACGACAAAAAAACCGTTACTGACTTCGCGTTCAAGCGACATGGTTACTGGGTTCGCGTCAAGCAGTGTGGTTACTTGCCTCGACAAGCAGCACCAACCCCCTACCCCGGCTGCTGCAATATCTGGCTCAAGAACTCCTGCGCGCGCGGGTGTTGCGGGTTGGTGAAGAAATCTTCCGGGGTGGCGCGCTCCAGAATCTCGCCCTTGTCCATGAAGACGATGCGGTCGGCGACGGTGCGGGCAAAGCCCATTTCATGCGTCACCACCAGCATAGTGATTTGGCTGTGTTCGGCCAGCTCCACCATCACGTCCAGCACTTCTTTAATCATTTCCGGGTCAAGCGCCGAGGTCGGTTCGTCAAAGAGCAGCACGTCGCAATCCATGCAGAGCGCGCGGGCGATGGCGACGCGCTGCTGTTGTCCGCCGGAAAGCTGACCAGGGTATTTGTCCGCCTGGTCGTGGATGCCGACGCGCGCTAGGTATTGCCGCGCTACCGCTTCTGCCTGCGCGCGCGGCTGTTTATTGACCCACACCGGGCCGAGGGTGAGGTTTTCGAGGATAGTCAGGTGCGGGAAGAGGTTGAATTGCTGGAAGACCATGCCGACTTTGCGCCGCAGGTCGCGCGTTTGTCGCACGCTGCCGTTGAGCAGCTCGCCATCGAGGCGGATTTCGCCTTCCTGATAGCTTTCCAGGCGGTTGATGCAGCGAATCAGCGTCGATTTGCCCGAGCCGGACGGGCCGCAGATGACGAGGCGCTCGCCTTTGGCGATGTCGAGGTTGATGTCTTTCAGGGCGTGGTATTTGCCGTACCACTTGTTGAGGCGGTGGATGGTGATGGCGTCTGTCATGCGCGCTCCGGGGTGAAGTGGCGTTCGATGCGGTAACTGGTGTGGCTCATGCCGTAGCAGAGCGCGAAGTAAACGAGGGCGCAGAAGACGTAGCCCTCCATGCCGTGGCCGAGCCAGGCGGGGTCTTGTCCGGCGGAGTGGACGATGCCGAGGAAGTCGTAAAGACCGATGATGGAAACCAGCGTTGTGTCCTTGAACAGGCCGACGAAGGTATTGGTAATGCCGGGGATGACGGTGGTCAGCGCCTGCGGCAGGATGACCAGGCGCATCTTCGCCCAGTAACCGAGGCCGAGACTGTCTGCCGCTTCAAACTGACCGCGCGGAATCGCTTGCAGGCCGCCGCGCACCACCTCTGCCATATAGGCCGAGGCAAAGAGGGCGACGCCAATCAGCGCGCGCATCAGGTTGTCGATATGCAGCTGCGGCGGCAGGAACAGCGGCAGCATGACGTTTGCCATAAAGAGCACCGTAACCAGCGGCACGCCGCGCCACAGCTCGATAAAAGCGACGCAGACGCCGCGCAAAAACGGCATGTCGGAGGTGCGGCCGAGCGCCAGCAAAATGCCAAACGGCAGGGAAAACAGCAGCCCGGCGGAGGCGACCACCAGCGTCAGCATCATCCCGCCCCAAAGGTTTGGTCGTACTTCTCGCAGACCGAAAACGCCACCGCGTAGCAAATACCACGACAGCAGCGGCAGGACGAACAGCGCGAAGGCAAGCGCCAGCAGGCGTTTGCGCCCGTTGCCACACCACAGCGCGAGAAACGTCGCCGGGGTAATGCCGAGGAAAAGCAGCCAAACGCGCCAGCGCTCGCTTTCCGGATAAAAACCGTAGAGGAATTGGCTCAAGCGCATCTTGATAAAGACCCAGCAAGCACCGCCGGAGGTGCAATCGGCGGCGGTCGAACCGCGAAAATCCGCCTGCCACAGCGCCCAGTTGAAGAGCGGCGGCACGATGCGGTAAAGCGCATACAGCGCCAGCACGGTCAAAACGGCGTGCAAGGGCGAGGCAAACAAATTGCGGCGCAGCCAGCACCACAGGCCAAATTCAGACGCGGGCGGCGGCCGGTCGGGCAAATACGAAAAATCACTCATCGTTCAACAATCCTGATGCGGCGGTTATA
>CAUVOF010000104.1:0-6990 GCA_963553325.1 uncultured Cardiobacterium sp. | reverse complement strand
CGTCCACCCCCACCCCGGGTTCCCTTGAAAAAGGCGTCCGCCTTTTTCAAGGGGAGCCCCCGACCCTCCCCCGCAGGGCGAAGCCCGCAGCGAGCGGGTACCCATGAAAAACGCATAGCGTTTTTCATGGGATCCGGCAAGGCGCGCTGCCGAAGACAGTACGCATTTGTACGGCGCGGGTTTCCCTAAAAAATGGCTTTGCCATTTTTTAGGGTGCCCGGTCAGGCAGCGCAACACCGTATGAGGCTTTCGGTGGATTGCTATACATACAGGGTAGCGGGGGTTCGCGTATGTATAATGGGGTTGTTGCCGCGCGGCGTGCTTGCTACCCCCATCCCTGCCCTTCCTCCACGGCACTAGTGTCCAAGATAATTCCTGGTCGATAAAATTCTTATAAATCATGCAAATAATCACCATACAGACCCACGCGCAATGCGTCAAATACCCCAAAATAGCGTTCAAAAGCGGCTTTTCGAGGTGTGATGCGGCGCGTTACTACAGGGGGTGCTGTATAAATCATGCTGTTTTAGAAAGAATTTCATCTAAAAATTTATCTTGGACAGTAGTGTTCCTCCACGGGGGAAGGGGATTTTCTTTTGTTGCCACGTGGTGTGTTGGCATGCCGCCACCTCTGCGAAGCGGGAGAGGGCGCATATCGGCGGCTTGCTTCGCTTCCTTTTCTACATCGAAAAGCGATACAACCCAAAGACCCCATTTACACCCACTAACCCCACAACCCATATGGACCTGCAACTACACCACTACCTCCTCATCTCCGGCCTCGGCGTTATCTGCGGCGTAATAAACGTCATGGCAGGCGGCGGCTCCAACATCATCCTGCCCGTCCTGATGATGATGGGCTTTCCGGCACAAACCGCCAACGCCACCAACCGCGTTGGCATCGCCCTGCAAAGCATCGTTGGCGTGCGCGGTTTTCTCAAAGCGGGCAAACTGCCGACCGACGACCTGCCCGGCATCGTCGTGCCGACCATCATCGGTGGCATCTGCGGCGCGGTCGTCGCCGCCTTCGCCCCCGCCTTTCTCATCAAACCGCTTCTGCTTGGCACCATGCTGGCAATGGCAGCCATCATGCTCTTTGTGCCATCTGTCGTCATGCCGCCGCCCGGCACCATTCCCTTCACCGTCAAACAGGCGGGCTGGCGTGCCTGGTTTTGGCTGTGGCTTGGCGGCGTCTATGGCGGCTTCGTCCAGGCGGGCGTTGGCTTCGTGCTGATTACCGCCATCTCCGGCTGCCTGCGCTACGACATCGTCCGCTCCAGCGCCCTGAAACTCGTCTGCACCCTGCTCTTTACCCTGGTCGCGCTCGCTATCTTCGTCTGGCAAGGACAAGTAAACTGGACGACCGGCCTCGTCCTCGCCGTTGGCAACATGATTGGCGCGCACTACGGCGTGCGCCTTGCCGTCAAAGTTGAGCCGAAAACCCTAAAATGGGTGATGTTCTTCATGACGCTGGTCGCGGTCGTCGCTGCTTTCCTCAAATAGGAGAATCCCATGCCGAAAAAACTTCCCCTCGCCGCCCTGGCAGTTGCCGCTTGCGCCACCCTCGCGCATGCCGACGACACCGCGCTTTACACCGCGGCGGAAAAAACCACCCTGTGCAGCGAAAAATACTTTGCGAAAAGCCCCTACGGCATGGACGAACAACAATTCCTCTGCAAACCGCAGGGGCTGAACCAATACATCAAGCGGGCGGTTGCCAGCAGCAAACAAGACAAAAAAACCTATAACGACACCATCGCCGCCCTGCAAAAAGCGCTCAAGGTTTACAACCACTGGGAGCGGGGCGGCTGGAGTTTTAATCGCAAAGACACAGAAACCTTGCTGAACAGCCTGGAATTTGTCATCCGCATCTCCTTTGACCCAAAAAGCAAGAAAATGACCGCGCATAGCGATGTCGAATTACTGATGTCTTTCACCAACCCCAATGGCGAAAAAAGCTTCCTCGGCGGCACTTTTCCAGCGGAAGACTATGACGTCGCCGCGCAAAAAGAGACCTGCGGCACGCATTACCGCAAATACTGCAACATCGATACGCTGCACGCCGTCGCCACCCGCGTACACGGCAGCATCTTGGACAACGAAAACGCGCTTGCCCCCGAAGGCGAGCCGAAAAACGCCGTGGACGCCGCCGACTTTATCTTGTCCTATGCCATCCCGGTGATTGCCAAAGGCGGCGGCATGCTTGAAGGCGCGATTGACCTCAAGACCGGCAAAGTCATTTGGGACGAACCGCCCGCCAAAACCACCAAGAAAAAGCGCAAATAAGCCGCTTGCACCTGTTTATCTTTTCTATCCCTTAAACCTACAGGAGTCCCCATGACCCAACGCACCCACTGGAACAAAACCCTCTCGGCCGAAGGCCTCGCCGCGCTGCAACAGCCGGGCGGCGTCATCGTCTGCCCGACCAAAGTCGGCTACATCATCATGGCGACCGACAAAGCCGGCCTGGAGCGCAAATTCGACGCCAAAGAGCGCAAACGCAACAAACCCGGCGTCGTCCTCTGCGGCAGCATGGAGCAGTTGCGCGCCCTTGCCCAACTCAACCCGGAAATCGAAGCCTTCTACCAAAAACACTGGGACGCCGACATCCTCCTCGGCTGCATCCTGCCCTGGCGCGAAGATGCCAAAGCGGCGCTGCCACAAGACGGACGCGACGAACTGATGATGGACGGCCGCGGCACCAGCTGCTTCGTCATCAAATTCGGCGTGCCGGGCGAACAGCTTGCCGAGCACCTCTGGCGCACCGAGGGCAAAATGATTTACGCCTCCTCCGCCAACCCCTCCGGCAAGGGCAACCGCGGCAAAGTCGAAGGCATCGGCGAGCGCATCGCCAGCAAAGTTGATTTAGTCATCGAAGCCGACGACTACGTCGCCTCCATCCAGCCGGACAAAACCGTGGAAACCCGCTACGAACAAGGGGTGATGGTGTCAATGGTCGATAAAGACGGCGCGCTCATTCCCGAACAAAAAGGCGAACGCTCCGTGCATCCCTGCCCGGTGGTCATCCGCAAAGGCCTGGACATCGACCGCATCATGATGTACCTCGCCGACGCCTTTAACACCTGGGATTATCGCCACGGCGAGTACTACTAAGAAAAGCGGGGTTCGCCCCGCTTTTTTCATAGAATTCCCCCTCCCACGCAGGCGAAGCCCGCAGTGCGGGAAAAGTTCTAAAACAACAAAAAAGCCCGCCAATAGGCGGGCTTTTTGTGGGGTTTGTCGCTTAGGCAGCGATTTTGCCGCATTGCTCGGCGCAGTCGTTGCACGCTTCAAAGCAGGCTTTGCATTCGGCGTGGTGGTCTGCGTGTTCTTTGCAGGCGTCAGCGCATTGTTTGCAGGCGTCGGCGCACAGTTTGGCAACGGCGGGCAGCAGCGCGGACTGTTGCGCGGCGAGGCTGTTGGTCGCGTCGCACAGCGCCAGCATTTGGTTCGCTGCTTTGGCGCAGTTGGCCATGCTCTTGTCGCCTTCAGACAGCAGGCGGATGCAGTGGGCGAGGCAGGCACGGCCAGCGGCGATGCAGGCGGCAGTTGCCTTGACAACGGCATCGTTCGGATTGGCAGCAGCCGCACCGTGGTCATGGCCGTGCTTGTGTTCTTCCGCGCGGGCAGTGGCGGCAAGGGCGAGGGAAGCGGCAGCAGCGCCGCTGATGAATGATCTACGATCCATTTGTAATTCCTGTAGTTATTTATGATTTGCCCCAAAATGGGGCGGCGAAGTATAGCGATAAAGCGATAGCCACGCCAGGCATTGTTTGCGATGTATCAGTGCGGAAAAACAGAACGATGGGCGATTTATAGCAATCCACCGAAAGCCTCATACGGTGTTGCGCTGCCTGACCGGGCACCCTAAAAAATGGCAAAGCCATTTTTTAGGGAAACCCGCGCCGTACAAATGCGTACTGTCTTCGGCAGCGCGCCTTGTCTGAAACTTTCGGTGTATCGCTACACATACAGGGTAGCAGGGTTCGTGTATGTATATTTTGCAGCAATGGGACGGTGGCGCTATTTCTAGGCGTTAGAACTCATGCCGCAGCAGCAACTTGCTCAGGTAGCTGTGTTCGCCGCCTTGTGTCCGGTAGGCGCCCTTGATTTCGGCGTAAGTGCGCTTGCTCAGGTTGTAGCGGTAGCCGAGGTGGTATTGCTGCCAGAATTTTTGTTTGTCGTAGTCAAGCATTTCCCAGCCGGCGCGGATTTTGTGCGCGCCCAGGGTGTAGTCGAGCGAGGTCGCGCCGAATTCGCCAAAGCCGGTGTGGTGCTGGTAGTCAATCGCCCATGCCAGCGACTGTTTTTTGTCTTTGTTTTCGAGGAAGGTGAATTCTGCGGATGCGCCGAAGATTTGGTCGGTCTTGCCGCCCAGCTCGGTTGCTATCGCCGGCACGCTGGTTGCCTGATAACCAAGCGCGGCGTCGATGCCGTGGCCTTTGTAGCCGACGGTGGCGTCATAGACGTTAAAAGCGCGGTTTTTGCCGCCTTTGATGACTTCGTGCGAGCCGTCGAGGATGCCATCTACCGCGAAGCTGAAGCCGCTGCCGCCGATGTTGTCGAGGTCGTAACGGATGACTTTGCTGGGGCGGGCGAGGCCGATAGCGGCGTCATCGAAGACGGATTTGCCCATGTAGCTTTTCCAGGCGGTGTTTTGCCGCCCCAGGGTCAGTTTGCCGAAGTCGCCCTTGAGGCCGACGTAGGCTTCGCGCAGGCCATTGACGCCGCTGCCGTCTTTTGTTTCTTTGCTGGTGAAGTGCAGGTTGAAGAAGACTTGCATGCCGTTGTCCAGCGCCTGCGTGCCTTTGACGCCGATGCGCAGGTGGTCGCTTTGGTAGTCGATTTTGCCGTCGCCTTTTTTGCCGCGGTCGCTTATTTTGATGCCCTGCGAGAGTGAGCCGTAGAGGGTTACGGTGGAGTCGTTGGCTTTGTTTTTGTCTGCCGCGGCGTGGGCGCTGTGCGCGGCAATGAGCGCGAGCAGGGCGAGGCCAAGGGGGCTTTTCTGCATAAATGGCAATTCCTCTTGTTTGAATTTAGGGGCGCGCAGAATAGCGATGTTATGGAAAAACGGCAATATTTTTTTATAGTTATGGCAATAATCCGCGATGCTGTTACCGCTCGCGTGGCAGGCGTCGGCGAATGCGGCAAGGCGGGACGTAACCCGCTACAATGCCGCGCTTTCTTTTTCCCACAGGAGTTTTTATGGCAGCAGAAGCCGCGGGCGATCTCGTCCGCGTCGTTTCTTTATTGGGCGCGGCGGTGGTTGCCGTGCCGCTTTTCAAACGGATTGGTCTTGGCTCGGTACTCGGTTATCTCGCCGCCGGCCTGGTCATCGGCCCCTTTGGCCTGAAGCTGGTGACCGATTCGCACGCGATTATTCACATCGCCGAGTTTGGTGTGGTGATGTTCTTGTTCATCATCGGGCTGGAGATGAAGCCCTCGCATTTGTGGGGGCTGCGCCGCCAGATTTTCGGCCTCGGCAGCTTGCAGGTTTTGGTCTGCGCCGTGCTGCTGACCGGCGTCGGCATGCTGTACCGCTTCCCGTGGCAGATTAGTTTTGTCGGTGCGGCGGGCTTTGTCATGACGTCAACCGCAATCGTCATGCAAACGCTCAATGAGCGCGGCGATACCGCCAGCTCGCGCGGGCAACGCATTGTCTCTATTCTGCTTTTTGAAGATTTGCTGATTGTGCCGCTGCTCGCCATCGTCGCCTTTCTCTCGCCGCTTGCGCCCAGCGAGGAAGCGACGCGGCCGCTGTGGCAGTCGCTCGGCATCTCGCTCGGCGCACTTGTCGCGCTGGTGCTGGTCGGTTTGTTCTTGCTGAACCCGCTGTTCCGCATCCTCGCTGCCACCCGCGCGCGCGAGGTGATGACCGCGGCGGCGCTGTTTGTCGTCCTCGGCGCGGCGCTGCTGATGGAAGCGGGCGGCTTGTCGATGGCGATGGGCGCCTTTGTCGCTGGCGTGCTGCTCTCCGAATCCTCCTTCCGCCACCAGCTCGAAGCCGATATTGAGCCGTTTCGCGGCCTACTGCTTGGCCTCTTTTTCCTCGGCGTCGGCATGTCGCTCGATTTGAGCGTGGTCGCCCGTAACTGGGCGCTCGTCCTCTCCAGCGTACTGGCGCTGATGGCGACTAAAGCCGCCTGCATCTACAGCGTCGCCCGTTTGGCAAAAAGCAGCCACGCCGATGCGCTCGACCGCGCGGTCATCATGGCGCAGGGCGGCGAGTTCGCCTTCGTCCTCTTTGCTGCCGCGCACGGCAATGGCGTTATTAACGACACGGTGAACGCCAACATGACCGCCATCGTCGTCCTTTCCATGGTACTGACGCCGCTGGTCATTCTTTTGCATAACCGTTTTGCCAAACCGGACAATACCGAAACCCGCGAAGCCGATACCATCGAAGAACAAAATCCGATTCTGATAATTGGCATGGGCAGATTCGGCCAGCACATTCAAAGAATGATTCAAATGAGCGGTTTTGAAACTACCATTATTGATTTGGATCCGGTGATGGTGCAGGGCTATACCAAATACGGTGTGAAAACCCATTTTGGCGATGCCTCGCGGCATGAGTTGCTCATTGCCGCCGGAATTGAAAAAGCGCAAATGCTGGTGGTCGCCATTGATAACCGCGAGCAGGCCTTGCAAATTATCCGCTTTGCCCGCGAGATTAACCCGAACATTAAAATCGTCGCCCGCGCCTTTGACCGCCTCCATACCTTTGCCCTCTATCAGGCAGGGGCGGATGACATTGTCCGCGAAGTATTCGATGCCTCCGTCCGCTCCGGTAAAGGCGCCCTGAAACTGCTCGGCATAAAAAGCGATATTGCCGACAAGATTGCCCATTACTACTTCCATACCGACCGTCACAAAATGGTCGAACAGGCGCGTGTCTATGACCCCGCCCTGGGGCCATTCCAAAATCAGCAAACCATCGAAATTGGCCACGCCTACGATATCCGGATGACGGCTGACATCGCCGCCATC
>CAUVOF010000103.1:0-7043 GCA_963553325.1 uncultured Cardiobacterium sp. | reverse complement strand
CGGATGACCGCAACCGGTGCTTTGGTCGGCATGATTAGCGGCGCGGTTGTCGTCGTTGCCTGGGCGGAAGCGATGAACCCCTGGCTGAAGTCGCAGGGCTATCCGACGATGTATGAAATCGTCCCCGGTTTTATCGCCTGCGCGCTGGCGATTGTCGTGGTTTCGCTGCTGAGCAAGGCGCCGGAACAGGCGATTGTTGAGCGTTTTGCACAGGCCGACCGTGATTATCACACCAACAAACACGGAAAAGTTGCATAATTGTTCAGTAAACATCAGGGGCGGTTTTCCGCCCCGTCTTTTGCCTTCATTTCATTCAAGGAGTAATCATCATGTTCGCCTTTACCCGTCCGCAATCCGCTCTGCGCGATGCGATTACCAATGCCTACCGCCGCGATGAGGCTGAAGCTGTCGCCGATATGTTGGCGCAGGCGCAGTTAAGCGAGGAAGAAGCGCGCGAGGCCGAAGCGCTCGCCCGCCGTTTGGTTACGCAGGTGCGCGCCAACCGCCGCAAGGCAAGTGGCGTCGATGCGTTGATGCACGAATTCGCCCTTTCCAGCGAGGAAGGCGTGGCGCTGATGTGCCTTGCCGAGGCGCTGCTGCGCATCCCGGACAAGGCGACGCGCGACACGCTCATCGCCGACAAGCTCGCCGGCGGTAACTGGAAAAGCCACCTCGGCAACAGCCCGTCGATGTTCGTCAATGCCGCCGCCTGGGGTTTGCTCGTTACCGGCAAGCTGACCGCGAAAACCGATGAAAACTCGCTGGGCAACGCACTTACCCGCGTCCTTGGCAAAGGCGGCGCGCCGCTTATCCGCCAGGGCGTGAACTATGCGATGCGCCTGCTCGGCAAACAGTTCGTTACCGGGCAAACCATTGAGGAAGCGCTGAAAAACGGCAAGGCGCGCGAAAAAATGGGCTACCGCTATTCCTTCGATATGCTCGGCGAGGCGGCAATGACCCAGGCCGACGCCGACCGCTACTATCAGGATTACGTCAACGCCATTCACGCCATCGGCAAGGACGCGGCGGGCGCGGGCGTGTACGAAGGCAACGGCATCTCCGTCAAACTCTCTGCCATTCACCCGCGTTACGCACGCGCGCAACATGAGCGGGTGATGACGGAACTTCTGCCGCGCCTGAAAGAACTCTACCTTCTCGGTAAAAAATACGACATCGGCATCAACATCGACGCCGAAGAAGCCAACCGCCTCGAACTCTCGCTGGATTTGATGGAAGCGCTGGTTTCCGCCCCCGACCTTGCCGGTTACAACGGCATCGGCTTCGTGGTGCAGGCCTACCAGAAGCGCTGCCCGTTTGTCATTGATTACCTGATTGACCTCGCGCGGCGCAACAAACAGAAGCTGATGATTCGCCTCGTCAAAGGCGCCTACTGGGACAGCGAAATCAAATGGGCGCAAGTCGATGGCCTGGACGGCTATCCGGTGTACACGCGCAAAGTGCATACCGACGTCTCCTACCTCGCCTGCGCGCGCAAACTGCTCGGCGCGCAAGACGCCATCTTCCCGCAATTTGCCACGCACAACGCCTACACCCTCGGCGCCATCTACCAAATGGGCAAGGACAAAGACTTCGAACACCAGTGCCTGCACGGCATGGGCGAAACCCTCTACGACCAGGTCGTCGGCCCGCAAAACCTCGGCCGCCGCGTGCGCGTTTACGCCCCGGTTGGCACGCACGAAACCCTGCTCGCCTACCTTGTCCGCCGCCTGCTGGAAAACGGCGCCAACTCCTCCTTTGTCAACCAAATCGTCGATGAAAACATCAGCATTGACGACCTCGTCAAAAGCCCGCTGGCAGCCGCCGCACAAACGCAAGGCAAAATGCACGCCGCGCTGCCGCTGCCGCGCGCCCTCTATGGCGCGAGCCGCCCGAACTCGCGCGGCCTCGACTTCAGCAACGAATTCACCCTGAAACAACTCGAAAGCGAAATGAACCGCGCCGCCGCCACGCGCGTGCAGGCGAGCAGCATCACCGCCGCGCCCGTCGAAAGCGAAGCAGTGCACGACGTCGCGAACCCGGCGAACCACAAAGACAGCGTCGGCAACGCCGCCTTCATCAAAGTGGACGCCATCGCCGACGTCGTCGCCACCGCCAAAGCGGCCGAACACGGCTGGGCGGCGATTGCCCCCGCCGCGCGCGCCGCCATCCTGCGCCGCATCGCCGACCTCTTTGAAGCGCACACCGCCGAACTGATGAGCCTCGCCGTGCGCGAAGCAGGCAAAACCCTCACCAACGCCATCGCCGAAGTGCGCGAAGCCGTGGATTTCTGCCGCTACTACGCGAATGAAGCCGAAACCACCTGCGCCGCCCGCAAACCAGTCGGCACCATCGTCGCCATCAGCCCCTGGAACTTCCCGCTCGCCATCTTCACCGGCGAAGTCGTCGCCGCCCTCGCCGTCGGCAACACCGTCATCGCCAAACCGGCCGAACAAACCAGCCTCATCGCCTACCGCGCCGTACAACTCATGCACCAGGCGGGCGTGCCGCGCGACGTGCTGCAACTCGTCCTCGGCGCAGGCGACGCCGGTGCCGCGCTCACCCAAGACAAACGCATCAACGGCGTCGTCTTCACCGGCTCGACCGAAGTCGCCCAGCGCATCAACCGCACCCTCGCCGCGCGCGACGACAACCCGGTACTCATCGCCGAAACCGGCGGACAGAACGCGATGATTGTTGACAGCACCGCGCTTGCCGAACAAGTCTGCCTCGACGTCATCAACAGCGCCTACGACAGCGCCGGACAACGCTGCTCCGCGCTGCGCATCCTCTGCCTGCAAGAAGACATCGCAGACCGCACCCTCGCCATGATCAAAGGCGCGATGAACGAACTGCGCATCGCTAACCCAAGCGCCATGACCACCGACATCGGCCCGGTCATCGATCTTGATGCCCAACAAAACCTGCGCAACCACATCGACAAAATGAAAACCGTCGCCCGCGCGCACTACGAAACCGCGGTCGCCGACAACATTGACGCCGCCGCCTCGACCTTCATCGCGCCGATACTGTTTGAACTCAACAACCTCGACGAGTTACAACGCGAAGTCTTCGGCCCGGTGCTGCACGTCCTGCGCTACCGCGCGGGCGAACTCGACAGCCTGCTCAAACAAATCAACCAAAAAGGCTACGCGCTGACCCACGGCATCCACAGCCGCATCGACAGCACCATCGCGCGCATCAGCGACCAAATCGAAGCGGGCAACATCTACGTCAACCGCAACATCGTCGGCGCCGTTGTCGGCGTGCAGCCCTTCGGCGGACATGGCCTCTCCGGCACCGGGCCAAAAGCGGGCGGCAGTTTCTACCTGCAAAAACTCAGCCAGGGCGACGCTTGGCAAGCGCCCAAACTCGACCGCGCCGGCGTGGCCGACACAACAGCGCTGCCGAAACTACAAACCCTCATCGCGCAAAGCGGGCTGGACAACGACGCACAAAACCGCCTCAAAGCCGCCGTCGAACAAGCACAAAAAACCACGCTGCGCCACGCCGTACAAACCCTCGGCGGCCCGACTGGCGAAAGCAACCAAATCAGCTGGCACCTGCCGCCGCACATCGCCCTCTACGGCGGCGACATCGAACGCAGCCTGACGGCGCTGATACCCATCGCGGTTGCCGGTGGCCATGTGCACGTCCACAAAGAACACCCGCTGGCAGCACTGGCGAAAAACGCCGACGGCCTGATTCGCGTCAGCGACGAAGCCGTTGCTGCGCATGCCCGCCACGTGCTGGCGCTGGCGCCGCTGCCGCTGGAAATCAAAACGGCGCTTGCCGCCCGCGACGGCGCGTTGGTGAAAATCATCGACGCCACCGGCGGCGTGGACATCCTGCCGCTCTACGAAGAAATCAGCCACAGCATCAACACCACCGCAGCCGGTGGCAATGCCAGCCTGATGGCGATGGCGGAAGAATAAACCGCTATCGCATAGAAAAAGCCCGCCAATGGCGGGCTTTTTCACATCTGTCTGCCAAATATACATACACGATAGTCGCTACCCTGTATGTAAGGGAAAATCACCGTATAGCGATACATGCAAAGTTCTGTAAACTGCCCCCATCTTTTTTCAGCACAAGGAACATCCCGTGATCACTCGCATTATTGTCAATCTACTCCGCGCGCTGCGTTTCAATCTCCGGCTTGGCAACCTGCTCTATTTCGCCATCGTGGGTGGCATCTTTGCATTCAGCTACGGCATCAGTATCCATGCACGCGAAAGTATGCGGGTTTCCGCCTACCGCTCGCTTCCGCCACAGGAAAACAACGATCCGTCCCTGTTGATTAACATCCTGCTGCTACTTGCCTTCTTCGCTGCCATCAGCAAAATTCTCGATAACAGCGCCCGCATTCGTAACCTCGCCGATGATCATGTCCCGACCGATCCGTTCAGCATGATTGATATGGGCGCAGTATTGCGTTTCTTTGGCATTCTCTTGGCTGGATATATCGCGCTGCGCATTTTTGACAGCGTCTTTCAGCTTTATCCCTATCAATCCTTCCGCCTTGCCGTGGGCGTCCTGATTTTTCTGATTGTACTTTTCCCGGCGCTTTTTCTTTCGCTCCTGCAAGAAGCATCGCTCAAGGCGGCATTTCATCCGCGCCAGCTTGCCAAAGCAGCCGGTGAAATTGGCATTATCCATTACCTCATCATGATTGCCGCCAGTGGCGCGGTGTTTGCCGGAATCTATTAGACTTCTTTCCAAACCGGGAAATTCGGGTAATTATTCACCACATCGATTTGTCAGGAAATGAAATACGAAGAACTCAAAACGCTGCCGCCTATTTCCCCGCCTACCGCCGCATATATGAGCTGGCACCGCAATACGGGATGCTGCAGCGGCTCATCACCGCCGCCGCGCGTGGCCACCAGCCGAGTTTCGACCTTATCTGCCCGGAACTCGCACGCATCGACCCCGCCGACATCCCGGCGGACGCGATATATCCGCTGGCGCAATACGCCGCGCGCCAGCAGCAATACCAGACGGTGCTGGCGCTGACGCGACAGTTCGCCAAACACCATCCCAACCACCCGCAGCTTATCGACAATTACATCCTTGCCGCCCGCGCCCTTGCCAAAACCGGCCACGCCGACAAGGCGCAGCAAATGCTTACACAGATGCTCGCCCGCTTTGGCGAGCACGAAAAAGCGGGACAAATCCGTGCCACCCTCAAGCTGTTGCAGCCGTAGCACCCCGCCAAGGAGTTCCCCATGTTTTCCCAGACCCTACGTTACATCTTCAAGGGCGGTAACCAGCTTTGGCTGTGCCTTCCCTCCGTCCTGGTTCTGCTGTCTTTGCTTTTCATACCAGGAGCCCTCACTTTTGACACGGGCGACGGCATCTTAGGCTCGTTGCTGCAATGGCTGATTATGGTGCTGTTGTGGCTGCCATCGCTCTGCAAGACGATTGACAATGCCGCCCGTATCCGCGCAGGCAAAAGCATTGAGCCTGTGACGTCTGCACTTTCGGGCGAACTCCGCCTACCCGAATTCGCGCAGTATCTCGCCGGCATCGTTATTCTCACCCTGCCTTTTGCCTTCCCGCCCGCCAAGTTTTACGCGCCGGTTCTCTTCGCCCTGCTGCCTGCCATTCATGAGAGTTTTCTGGAATCGCGCACCCTCGTGGCAATCTTTTCGCCCGCCGCACTGCTTGCCGCCTGCGCGCGTATCGGTTTCGCACGTTACTGCCATATCCTTCTGAGTTATCTGATAGTTTGCCTCGCTGATGTAGGACTCAGCACGCTGTTGGCGATGCCTGCCACCTATGGCTTATTCGCCTTAATCGCGGGCATTGGAATGAGAGCCAGTTTTGGCGAACTGATGCCTTTCTTGGCTCTAATTATTGCCTCTTTCACGTTGATGCTTTACTTCGTCGGGCTGGCGTGGATGTTTGTCATCCTCTATCCGACGATGCTCTGTCATGGCTGGCGGCGCCCACCCATCCCGGACGATGATGACGACCAGTCGGCCGCAGTATGGTCATCGGCAGAAACTTATGCCGATATGGGAAATTCCTCCCACAACATTGACCAGAGCGCGCAAGCAGCGATTGATACCGCCCCTGCTGATCAAAACGACATTCCGCCGCCCGCCCCCGCAAAAGGTGATACCTCGCCCGATAGCGCCACGCAAGCCCCTTCGCCCGATTTCAGCCTGCTCAAAGACGCCGACACCAGCGACATGGATTTGGAGACACAGAAAACCTTTGCCGCCGTCCTCGCCCGCGCCGATGCGCTGTTTAGGGGCTGTTGACAATTCATAAGTAATCCACTGATTTTATTAGGAATACACCGATTTCTGAAAATTGGTATTTATATTTAAAATCAATGCATTACACCCAATTGTCAACACGCCCTAGCAGCAACAAAATCGATGCCGGACTCGCCCTGCTTGTGCCCTATGCCGACGAGGCGCACAATGCCGCCAGCTATTTCCCCGCCTACCGCCGCATCTATGCGCTGGCGCCGCAATACGGGATGCTGCAGCGGCTCATCACCGCTGCCGCACGTGGCCACCAGCCGAGTTTCGACCTTATCCGCCCGGAACTCGCACGCATTAACCCCGCCGTTCTCTCGGCAGACGAAGTGTATCCGTTGGCGCAATACGCCGCGCGCCAGCAGCAATACCAAACGGTGCTGGCGCTGACGCGGCAGTTCGCCAAACACCATCCCAACCACCCGCAGCTTATCGACAATTACATCCTTGCCGCCCGCGCCCTTGCCAAAACCGGCCACGCCGACAAGGCGCAGCAAATGCTTACACAGATGCTCGCCCGCTTTGGCGAGCACGAAAAGGCAGGACAAATCCGCGCCACCCTCAAGCTGTTGCAGGCATAGCACCCCGCAAAGGAGTTTCCCATTTTTTTCAAAACGTTAGATTATCTTTTCCAAGCTGGTAACCAGCTTTGGCTGTGCCTTCCCGCCGTCCTAGGGTGGTGTCCTAAAATGTATGCTGGTAAACGACGGGCAAACAAGAAGCAACGGAAACACGATATATTTGAGTTGTGTACGCTCAAATTACCGTTTACTG
>CAUVOF010000102.1:0-7090 GCA_963553325.1 uncultured Cardiobacterium sp. | reverse complement strand
CCTTGCAGCATAAGGCTTACAGCGTTTTTTAGCCTCCATTTTGTCCTATACGCCACAATTCGCCGTAAATGGGGTTGGGGGGCGGTGTTTACAGCAGTTTGCCAAGCGGTTCGCGGAAGTAAGCGGCGCGCCAGCCGTTGAGGAGCGGGCTGTTGGCGTCGGGGGTGGCAATGTATTGTTTGAGTGTGCGGGTGGGGGCGAGCGTATCCGGGTGGATGTTGAGCGCGGCGGCGGTGCTGGTGGTGTAGGTGCAGAGTTTGTCGTAGAGCTGCCGTTTGGCGGGCGAGAGGCGCGGACTGATTGGCGGTGCGGGCGGCAGGGTTTGTGCGTTGAAGCGTTCTGTCAGCCAGGGCAATTCTTGCCAGAGCAGGTGGTCATCGGCGAGGTATTCGGCGAGGCTTTCCGAGCTGTCCGGGTGTTTTTTGGCAATGGCGATGAGTTGGCGGTCGCTCATGATGGCGCGACGCGGCAGGTCGTGCGCGGCGGCGAGGCGTTCGCGCGCTTCAACCAGGATTTGCGCGGCGGGTTTGTCGGCGTGTTGTAGTTGTGGCGCTTCTTGCAGGCGGTACCAGTGCCAGGGTTCGCGTGGCTGGCGTTGCCGGGCGAGTTGCGCCGCGCTTTCTTCCGCCCACCAGTCGAGGCGGCCGAGGCGGTGCAGGTCAGCGACGAGCAGCGGGTAAAGGCGGGCGAGCAGGCCGACGTCATCGGCGGCGTAGTCGAGTTGCGCCGGCTGCAACGGGCGGGCGAGCCAGTCACTGCGCGTTTGGCTTTTGTCCGGGGCGATGCCGAGGTAATGCTCTACCAGCGCGGCGTAGCTGACGGCGAGTTTTGGTGTACAGAGGGCAAATCCGGTTTGCGTGTCGCGGATGCTGGTAGGCAGGCCGCCCGCGCAGAGTTGCATCAGTTCGAGGTCTTGCGTGGCGGCGTGCAGGACGATGGGCGCTGGATGTTGCAGGATGCTCGCCCAGGGAACGTCGCCGTTGAGCGGGTCGTAGAGTTGCGCCTCGCTGCCCGGCTGGCAGGTTTGTACCAGGGCGAGTTTGGGGATGTAGCTGCGTTCGCGCACAAATTCGCTGTCGTAGCAAAGGATGCGCGCGGGGTCGTAGCGGGTTGTGGCAGTGGCGTAGTGCCAGGGGGTGTGAATCATGCGGGTAACTCGTTAGGGAAAGCGGTCTTATGTATCCCGCTAGATTTTGCACAGGCCTTACGCGAAACGCGGTTTATTTGAAGCCGTCGCGCAGTTCAACGGTGCGGTTGAAGACGGGTTTGTCCGCGCTGCTGTCCGGGTCAACCGCGTAGTAGCCGAGGCGTTCGAACTGGTACACGGTGCCGGCTGCTGCCGGTGCGGCCGGTTCGGTTTTGGCGCCGTGGATGATGGTGAGCGACTGTGGGTTGATGGCATCTAAGAAATTATCCGCTTCCATCGGGTTGGGGCGGTTAAAGAGGCGGTCGTAGTTGCGGATTTCGCAGTCTATGGCGTGTTTGGCGCTGACCCAGTGGATGACGCCGTTGGCTTTGTAGCCTTCGGGGTTTTTGCCGAGGGTGTTCGGGTCGTGGTGGCAGCGCAGTTCGGTGATGTTGCCGGCCGCGTCTTTGATGATTTCGTCGCAGGTGATGACGTAGCTGCCGCGCAGGCGTACCGCTTGGCCGGGGGCGAGGCGTTTCCATTTTTTCGGCGGGTCTTCGCTGATGTCGTCGTGCTCGATGTAGAGGGTGTTGCTGAAGGGTACGCGGCGGCTGCCCTGGCTCTCATCCTGCGGGTGGTTGGCGAGGTCGTAGTGTTCTTCGTAATCGTCTGGCAGGCTGGTGATGGTTACTTTGAGCGGGCGGACGACGGTCATGCGGCGCGCGGCGTGTTCGTTCAAGTAGTCGCGGATGGTGCTTTCAAAGTATTCGATGGCGATGGTGCCGTCGGCTTTGCTGATACCGATTTTGCGGCAGAATTCGCGCAGTGCGCCCGCCGGGATGCCACGGCGACGCATACCGGCGATGGTCGGCATGCGCGGGTCGTCCCAGCCATTGACGTGTTTTTCGGTAACGAGCTGGATGAGGCGGCGCTTGGAAAGGACGGTGTATTCGAGCGAGAGGCGGGCGAATTCGATTTGCTGCGGGTGGCAGGGGGTGTCGAGCACGTCCAGCACCCAGTCGTAGAGCGGGCGGTGGTCTTCAAATTCGAGGGTGCAGAGGCTGTGGGTGATGCCTTCGAGCATATCCGAGAGGCAGTGGGTGTAGTCGTACATCGGATAGACTTTCCACGAGTCACCGGCGTGGAAGTGCGCCATGTGGCGGATGCGGTAGATGACCGGGTCGCGCATGTTGATGTTGGGCGAGGCCATGTCGATTTTGGCGCGCAGGACGTGGCTGCCATCCGGGTGTTTGCCGTCCACCATTTCCTGAAAGAGGGCGCGGTTTTCTTCGATGCTGCGTTCACGATAGGGGCTGTTGCGGCCGGGTTCGGTCAGGGTGCCGCGATTTTCGCGGATTGCTTCGGCGTTCTGGCTGTCCACATAGGCGAGGCCTTTGTCGATAAGCTGGAAGGCATAGTCCAGCAGTTGCGGGAAGTAGTCGCTGGCATGGTTGAGGTGTTTCCAGTCAAAACCGAGCCAGTGCACGTCGCGCTGGATGCTCGCCATGTATTCTTCGTTTTCTTTTTCGGGGTTGGTGTCGTCGTAACGCAGGTTGCAGTAACCGCCGAAGCGCCGCGCCATGTCGAAGTTGAGGCAGATGGATTTGACGTGGCCGAGGTGCAGGTAGCCGTTCGGCTCGGGCGGGAAGCGGGTGATGACGTTGCCGCCATTTTTGCCGTTTTTCAGGTCTTCTTCGATGATGTTTTTAATAAAGTTGGCGGCTTCCGGGGTTTGGCTCATGAGGGTTCCTCGTGCGTTGTGGTTTGGCTTTGTTTTGTGCCGGTTGTAGAATGCCGCATTTTAGCAGATAGCGGAGCAACAATGCGTTTGCACGGGAGTTTATGCGTCTTGGCATGCCTTGTTTTGGTGGCCTGTTCGTCTTCTTATTCGGGACACAAAAAGCATCGTCAGCGACCAGTCAGCGCCGATATGAGCCAGGACCCTTGGGATAATTTCGCACCGCGCGACCCGCGCTACCAAAATGAACCGCAGCCGGCGGTTTCTTCGATGGAAAATGCCTGTGTCTTGCTGTCGCAGCGCCCGCACTGGGCGGAGGCACTCGATGCGACGCGCCTGCGCTGGCACATCGAGCCGTGGCAGGTGCTGGCGTTCATGCACCAGGAGTCGCGTTTTAATCCGACGGCAATGAGTACTTCGCAGGCGTATGGCTACGCGCAGGTGAAGGCGCCGACGTGGGAGTGGTACCAGTTGAAGCGCGGACGGCAGAATGTGTCGCGCGAGCGCTTTGATGATGCGGTGGATTTTATCGGCTGGTACGCCAACCAAAATGTCATCCGCAATGGCGTTGATTTGAATGACGTGAAAAACCAGTATCTTGCATATCATGAAGGGCTGGGCGGTTTTGAAAACCGCAGTTTTCTGGAAAAGCCGTGGCTGATGACGATTAGCGACAAGGTCGCCGACCGCGCCGCGCTCTATCAGGCGCAGTTGCGCGACTGTCCGGTCGGCTGGTCGTACTAAATGATGATCCCGCCGGAAAAAGATACTTTTTTGAACCTGCTGCAATCGCGGCAGGTTTTTGCGTATCCAACGGAAGCGGTTTACGGCATCGGCGGCGACCCGCGTGCGCCGGAGGTGTTCGCAGAAATTTTGCGGCTGAAAGGCGCACGCCAACCGGGACAGGGAATGCTGCTGGTTGCTGCCAGCTGGGCGCAATGCGCCGCTTGGGTGGACGGCTTGGACGCTGCCCTCATCGCGCAGTTGCAAGCCATCGCCGCCACACGCAGCACCACCTTCATATTGCCTGCCGCGGCCGCCGTGCCTGACTATTTGCGCGACGCGGCAAGCGGGCGCATCGCTATCCGTGTTTCCACGCATCCGTTGGTGCGCCAACTGTGCGACTGGGCGGGCAGCCCGCTGATTTCTACCTCTGCTAACCCCAGCGCAGCGCCACCGGCACGCAGCGCGGCAGAAGTCCAACACTACTTCCCCGCGCTGCCGGTGATTGCGGGCGAAACGGGTGGCGAGGCACGGCCAAGCCGCCTATGGGACGTGGCAAACGCCACAGCAATTAGAGACTAAGGAGTGTACACATGAAGCTGGCGATACTCGGCGGCGGCCAACTCGGCAAAATGTTTTTGCAAGAAGCGACGGATTACCCGATGCCAGTCGCCGTCCTCGACCCTGACCCGCGCGCGCCCTGCGCCGCGCTCACCGGGCTGTTCAAACAGGGCGACTACCGCGACAAACAAACCGTACTCGATTTTGCCAAGGACGCCGACGCGGTGGGCATCGAAATCGAACACGTCTCGGTGGAAGCGCTGGAAGCGCTGGAAGAAGCGGGCAAGCGCGTCGTCCCTGCGCCGCGCGTGCTGCGCCTCATCCAGGACAAAGGCCTGCAAAAACAATTCTACGCCGACCACGGTCTGCCAACCGCGCCGTTTTACCTCGCCGACAGCCGCGCTGACATCGACCCCGAACGCATCCCGCTGCCCTTTGTGCAGAAAACGCGCACCGGCGGTTACGACGGCAAGGGCGTGCAAGTCATCGTCAGCGAAGAAGACCTGCCAAAACTGTGGGATACGCCGTCGGTCATCGAAGAACTCTGCCCGATCGCGCATGAAATCGCGGTTATCGTCGCCGCCGACGGCGAAGGCAACACCGTAACTTATCCCGTCGCCGAAATGGTCTTTGACAACGTGCTGAACCTCGTCGATTACGTGCAAATGCCCTCTTTCCTCAACAAAAAACTGCGCGAACAGGCGCAGCAACTGGCAGAACGCCTGGTACAAGCCTTCGACGCACCCGGCCTCTACGCGGTGGAAATGTTCGTTACCAAAGACAGCGACATCTGGATTAACGAAACCGCGCCGCGCGTGCACAACAGCGGCCACCTCACCATCGAAGCCTGCGCCAATTCCCAATTTGAACAAATGTGGCGCCTGCTCGCCGGCATGCCGCTCGCATCAGTGCAGCAATACCGCCCGGCGGCAATGATTAACCTCATCGGCGCTTACGGCCACAGCGGCCCGGCGCTGCTCGAAGGGCTGGACGCGGTGCTTGCGCTGGACGAAACCTACATCCATTGGTACGGCAAAGCCGAAACCCGTCCGGGGCGCAAAATGGGACATATCACCGTCCTTGCCGACCACGAACCAGCGTTAAAAGAGAAAATCGAGCAAATCCGCAAAGCGGTGCGGGTAGTGAGCCGCTAAATAAAAAAGCCCCTCAAAGAGGGGCTTTTCTTATTGCTTTAATATTTCCACCGCTGCCGCAAAATCGCGGACAAAATTCTCTTCACCAAGCAAATGCAATACACCGCTGCGGCTTAAACCGGCGCGCACCTGTTCATTGGCGCCAGAAACCATAACGCGAATGCCGCGTTTCTGAAAATCGCTAATCACCCGCTCTAACGTCAGAATGCCGGTCATGTCAATATAAGGTACCCAACGCATCCGCAGAATAACCGCGCGCGGCTGCGTATTGATATCGGCAAGCGTCTGCTCAAATTTTTCCATTGCGCCAAAAAAGAACGGGCCATTGACGACAAACATCTGCACATCATCCGGCAAATGCTCTGCATCGCTGCTTTGCTCGCCTTTTTTGACCTCGACTGCTTTTGCCATCTGCCCCAAAAAATGCAAAGTAGCGAGAATTACGCCGATATTGACCGCGACCACCAAATCCACCAATACCGTCAAAAAGAACGTAATCAAAAAAAGCGCATTATCGGCGCGGGGCGCGCGACGAATCATATTGATGCAGCGTTTTGGGTCGCTCATATTCCAAGCGACCTGAAACAGAATTGCCGCCAATGCCGCCAGCGGAATATTGGCAGCAAGCGGTGCCGCGACCAAAAGAATCAATGCCAACGTTATCGCATGCACCACACCGGCAAGCGGGCTATTGCCGCCTTGGCGAATATTGGTCGCCGTCCGCGCAATAGCGCCCGTAGCGGCAAAACCACCAAATAACGGCGACACCATATTGGCAAGCCCCTGCCCAATCAATTCCTGATTGGAATGGTGGCGTGTTCCTGCCATACCATCGGCAACCACCGCCGAAAGTAATGACTCAATCGAGCCAAGCATGGCAATGGTAAAAGCGGGCAGAATCAGTATTGCAATATCCGCCCAATTAAAAGCGGGCAAGGCAAAATGCGGCAGACCAGTCGGAATGCCGTTATAAGCGGTGCCAATGGTTTTTACATCCGCAAATTGAAAAACCGCCTGCAAAGTCGTGGCGACAATCAAGACCCACATTGGCGAGGGAATGCGGCGTAATAGCGGCACCTTCGGCACAATAATTAACAATGCCAGCGACAACAATGACAACGCGGTAGTTGCCGGGTGTAGCTGCGGCAAGGTCGAGAGTAATGACCAGAGTTGTTCGTGGAAATGCTCGCCCGTTGCCTTAGGTAAGCCAAAAAAAGCCGCCCATTGCCCAACCCAAATAACCACCCCAATGCCGGCGGTAAAACCAAGAATAACCGGCATCGGAATAAAGCGAATCATCGCCCCCAAATGGAACAATCCCATCAATAACAGCATTACCCCCGCGAGAAATGTCGCCACCTGCAAACCGTTAATGCCGTACTTTGCGGTAATGCCTGCCAAAATGGCAATAAATGCGCCGGTGGGCCCGGCAATTTGCACGCGCGAACCGCCAAAAATAGAAACCACCAATCCGGCGACAATGGCGGTATAAATTCCCTGCTCCGGTTTTACCCCGGTGGCAATGGCAAACGCCATTGATAGTGGCAAGGCAACCACACCAACGATAATTCCCGCAATGATATTGCGTAGCCAATATTGACGGGCAAACATTCCCGCCCGTTGCGCTTCAATCCAGGCAATCATGTCAAATATCCATGCAAAAAAGTAAATTGTACGCCTCTTACTGGCAAAAAACGATATGCAGCAGGGCTGGATTTTTTCAATTGTGCGTGTATAATGCGCGGCACTTGGGGGCGTTCCTGGATTCGACGGGGATGACAAGGCTCC
>CAUVOF010000101.1:0-7140 GCA_963553325.1 uncultured Cardiobacterium sp. | reverse complement strand
CGGGTCGTTTTTGACGTTTTGCCACAGGGTTTCCAGTTGTTTGAGGCGGACGAGGTTATGCGCCGCCAGGCTGGTGTCGCTGCTGTAGGGGTAGCTGTCGCTGTCCTGCTCGCTATAGAGCGCGGTGATGCGTGCGCTCGCCGCTTCGTATTCGCCCAAAAGCGCCAAGGCGGTAGCGATGTCGAGGCTGTCGTTGTGGTCAAGTTTGTCGCCCGCTTCGCGGTGGTAGCGCAAGAGGTTGCCGCGCACCGGTTCGCCGGCGGCGGCGAGGGTGTAGTAGGCGTAGCTGTCGCTGTGCGCGCGGCTGGGGTCAAAGCTGCCGTCGTTGCGCTCGCGCAGGTTTTGCAGCAGGCGGGTCAGTTGCGCGGTGTTGAGCAGCTGTTCGCGTTTTTGTAGTTCCAGCAGGGCTTCGCCGACGTAGGCGGTCAGCCACGTGTCGCTGTTGCCGTAACCCCAGAGGCTGTAGCTGCCGTCGTAGTGGGCGAGGTTCGCCAGGCGATTTTCGGCTTCTTGTAGGCGCGCTTTGTCCGGCTCGCTTGCGCCAAGCAGTCCCCACAGTTTGCCGATGGTTTGTTCGCTGCAACCGAGCGGGTAGTCGGCGAGTTGTTTTTGGTAACGCCCGGCGTCGTAGGGGATGCCGCTGTTGAGCGCCAGGCGGGCGTCGGCAAGGTCGGTGTATTCGAGGCTTTCGCCCGCTGCCAGTTTTTGGAACTGGTTGCGTACCAGCGGCAGGGTCGGCGCGCGTACCGGGATGCGGCGTTCCAGGGTTTCGCTGTAGTCGCCGCTGATAGCCGCCTTGATGTGCGCTTCGCCTGCTTTGTTGCTACGGAAGGGGTAGCGCAGGGTAACGACTTGGTCGGGGGCGAGGGTGCTTTCCGGGATGGGTTCGCCGGCGAGTTCGATGCCTTGGGTTTCGAGCTGGATGTTGAGGTTCTGCGCTTTGTCGGTGGTGTTGTGCAGGCGCAGGGTGAAGACGCCGCTGTCGTCCTGGGTCAGGTAACGCGGGCTTTGTAACTCGGCAACGACCGGCGCTTTGACGATGGCGGTTTGTTCGCCGGTGCCGATTTTTTCGCTGTTCCAGGCGGCGGTCATGACGCGCAGGCGGCCGTTGTAATGCGGCAGCGGCACGCTGTATTGCACTTTGCCGTCGGCACCCAGTTTGAGCGGCCCGCTCCAGTTGGCAACCAGGATGAGGTCGAGGTCGGGCAGGGCGGCGAGGGCGGCGCGTTCGCTGGCGCTGTCTTCGCCGTCGGCACCGCTACGCAGTGCGGCGAGGCGGGCGTTGGTTTGGCGGATGATGCTGCCGAAGGTGTCGTAGAGTTCGAGGCCAAGGATTTTTTTGCCGTAGTAGGCGTCCAGCGGGTCGCTGAAGCTCGGTGCGGTGAGTTGGTAGAGGCCGTCATCGACCACAGCGATGTTCACCCAGGTGTTGTCGCCCGCGTCGGGGACGCTGATTTCAAGGTCAAGCGGCTGTTCGGGCAGCGGGTTTTCTGGCAGTTTGATTTGCGGGGTGAGGCGGCGGTGTGCGAGGTCGGCGCCGAGCCAGTGCAGGCCGACGGCGCGGCGGTTGTGGTCGTCGCTTTTGTCGTTCCAGGCGTTGGCAAGCAGCCAAATGCCTTGTTCCCAGTCGTCTTGCCACGGGATTTGTAGTTGTGCTTTGCCGTTTTTCAGGACGACGTCGTGGTTTTCGATGATGGCGTCGCGGCTGGCGATTTTGACGCTGGCTTTGCCATCAAAGGGCGCTTCGAGGTTGAGGGTAACGGTGTCGCCTTTTTTGTAGGTCGGGTGGTCGCTGGCGAGGGTTATGGCAGCGGGGTTGTCGCTGCCGGGGTCGCCGTACCAGCCACGGTTGATTTCCAGGCTGGCGGCGGTGGCGGCGTCTTTGCCCTGGACTTCGAGGACGTAGATGCCGTTATCGAGTGGCAGTTCGAGGGTCGCCGGGGTGCTGCCGTCGGGGGTAACGCTGCCGGTTTTCAGCGGGGTGCGAGTGTCGTTGTCTTGGTAGCGCCAGTCGCCGTCGTCGTAGTACCAGTACCAGTCGCGTTTGACTTGGTAGAGCGTCCAGTTGAGGTTATCACTTTGTTGTTCGCCTTTGTCGTTAAGCAAGGCGACTTGGGCGCTGTTGTCGCCGGCTTTCAGGGCGATGTAGGGCGCGCTGCGCGGCAGCAGGGTTTCGGCTTCGGCGGCGATGGGGCTGCCATCTGGTGCGGTGAGGGTGTTGGTGACTTGTAATGCTTGCGGGCGGGTATCGAAGGGGCGCTCCAGGGTGAGGTCGATGTGGCGTTTGCCGTCGGCGTCGGTTGCGGCGGTGTTGATGCGCTGCGCGTCGCTGTTGGCGGCGGTTTGGTCGTGGCGGCCGATTTGCCAGCCCGTCCATGCCGGGTTGGTTTTGGCAAGGTCGCCCTGGGTGATGCGCCAGGTGCCGTCGTTTGGCATGTCGGCAGCGGGTGCGCCGTAGAGCCAGTCGGCTTTGAGGTCGATGCCGACTTTGTTGTCGCTGTCTGCTTTGATGGTGAGCGTGCTTTCGATTTGTCGCGGGGTGATGCTTTCGACGCGGTAGTTTTCATCGACGAGGCGCGCGCCGTCTTTGCCGAGGCTCAAGCGCAGGTTCCAGGCGCCAAGACGGGCGTTATTGGCGATGTTGGCGCTGTAGCGGTAGGCGCCGCTGTCGTCGGCGTTGAGCAGTTGGCTGTGGACGAGGATGCCGTCCGGGCGGCGGATTTCCAGCCACAGCGGGCTGTCGCTCCAGGCTTTGCCTTCCGGGGTTTTGAAGAGCCACAGGGCGTTGATGGTGTCGTTCGGGCGGTACACGCCGCGGTCGTGCCAGCTCCAGTGGGTCAGGGTCTGTCCGCTGGTAGGTGCGCCGCTCATGCCTTTGTCAGAGAGGTCTATGCCTTGGCCGGCAACGCGCAGGTAGGCGAGGTGGCCGTCGTGCTGGCTGATGAGGTGGCTCGGTGCGTCGGATCCTTCGCCGCCGCTTTGTGCGGCGCTGAAGCGGGCGATGCCTTGCGCGTCGGTTTGTGCTTCGCCGAGGATGCGGTTGTTTTGCGCGTAGAGGGTTACGTTTTGTCCGGCAACGGGTTGGTTGTTGCGCAGGTCGCGCAGTTCGGCGAGCAAGCCGTCGCGGGTTTGGTAGGCGGTCAGTCCCTGGTCGGTTACGGTAAAGCCGAGCAGCGCGCTTTGGTATTGGCCTTCGGCGCGCACGGTGAGGACGTACACGCCGCTGCGTGTTTCTTTGCCCGCCATGTCGGCGAAGGCGATGCGGCTTTGTACGATGCTGTTGGTGTCGCTTTTTTCTGGCTCAAAGCTGCCTGTCCAGATTTTGCTGGCGCTGTCGCCGAGGTAGTAGGCTTCGAAATCGCTGGGGTCGTCAATGGCTTCGTGCGCGTCGCCGGCGAGGTTGTTGCCGGGGATTTGCCACAGTTCGAGGTTGATTTTTTCGACGTTGCTGCTTTCGACGGTCAGCGCCGCGTCAGGGTCGAGAATGAGGGTTTTGCCGCGGGTAGCGAAGCGCACCATCGGTTCGCGGTTTTCGGTGTTGATGCTGCGCGTTTCTTCACGCCCCAATTCGAGGTGGTTTTGCGCGGCGAGTTTCGGGTCGATGCGCACTTGGTACTCGCGCTGCCAAACGCCGGTGTAGCAGATTTTGTCGCCGCTGTAGCGCCCTTCGTCTTCCGGGGCGGGGGTGATGCTGATGCGTTGCCGCCAATCTTGCTGCGGCGCGGCGAGTAGGGGTTCGCTAAATTCGAGGCAGATTTGCGGTTTGTCTTGTTTGTTATCAACGCTGACGTCGCTGAGTTTGAAGGCGAAGCGGTTGTAGAGGTTGTTGTATTGTTCTTTTTGTCTGTCGTTGAAGTCGGGGGCGAGTTTGGCAAGCGCGGCGAGGGCGAAGGGCACGCTGTCGTTGTCGTTACGCATGACGACTTCGTAGAGGGCGAGGGTGTCGCTGAGCCAGTCTTCTTTGGAACCACGCAGGTCAGGCGAGGCGGCAAGCAGGGCGCGGAAGGCGATGGAACGGTTGTCGTCGCTGTATTCGCTGCGCTCTGCCAGTTTGGCGAGCAGTACGGCGCTGTTTTGCAGGTGGGCGAGGTCTTTGTTCGCCGCGCCTTTTTTGTCTTTGCTGTATTGGGCGTTTGTCAGCCATTCGCGGATGTTGGCGTCGGCGAGTTTGGCGATTGGTCCTGTGCCTTTTTGCAGGTACTGGTTGATTTCCGCTTCCGCTTGCTGGCGGGCGCTGGCGAGGTTTTCGTCGTTCCAGCGGGCGGCATGCGCGAGGGAAATGGTGCCAATGATGGCGGCGAGTAGGGTTTTTCTAAACATGTCAGTCTCTCGTTGTTGTGATAAATGACGCAAATTTTAACAAATAAAACGCTGTGTTTTGGGCGGCGTCCAGGCTTAATTTTCCGCCATTTTTAAGGCTTCAGGCTGGTTGATTTCCGTCATCGGTGCGGCGGTTGGCGGGTGTTATCCTAGGCGCGTTTTTTCAGGAGTAATGCAATGTCCCGCTATCCCGCGATTCTCAATTTGGGTTTTCGCCTTTTTTTCTTTACCGCTTCCGTCTTTGCTGTGCTGACCATGCTGGCGTGGCTACTGGCGTACCAGTTTGGCTATTACGGCATGATGGGCGAGTTTGTCCCCGCCTGGTGGCACGGGCATGAGATGCTCTACGGCTACGCCGCCGCCGTCGTAACCGGTTTTCTTTTTACTGCGGTGCAGAACTGGACGGGCGTGCCGATGCCGCGCGGCTGGCAGCTTTTTTTGTATTGGCTGCCATGGCTTGTCGCCCGCCTGTGCTTTGCCTTGCTGCCGCTCTTGCACGCTGCCATCGCCCAATCTATCGCTGAGGCGACGGGCGCGGATTGTAAGGCGGACTGCGGTTTTTGGTTTGACCTGACCAAGCATGGTCTGCTCATCGCCGCCTGTTTTGACCTCATCTTTGCCCTCGGCGGTCTCTATGGCGTTGCCAAGCCGGTGTTTGCGGTGAAGCAATGGCGGCAAATGGGGCTAGTCTCAAAAATGGCGCTGCTTGCCATCGGCCAGGTGCTGTTTATTCTCGGCCTGACGCAAACCCTCGCCAGCGGCATTCTTTGGAGCCTCTATCTCGGCATTTTTATTGTGATTGCCATCGTCCTCACCATCGGGCGGCGGGTCATGCCCTTTTTCACCGAAAAAGGCGTCGGCTATCCCTTTACCCCGAAAAACAGCGCCTTGCTTGACCGCGCCTGCCTGCTGACGTTTACCGCCTTTTTCTTGTTGAAGGTATTTACGCCGTGGCATGGCGTCGCTTCCGTCTTCGCCTTTGCTACCGCTGTCTGCAACGCTTGGCGGCTTGCGGGGTGGTACACATACGGCATTTGGCGCCGCCCGCTGCTGTGGAGTATGTATTTGTCGTTTGCCGGGATGATTTTCGGCTTCCTGCTTTTTGCCAGCCAGTTGGTTTGGACGAAGGTGAGCGATTCGCTCGCCATTCACGCGCTGACGTTTTCCGGTATTGGCCTGCTGACGCTGTCGATGATGGCACGGGTCAGCCTCGGCCATTCCGGGCGCAGTATTCATGAACCGCCGCGCGTCGCTGTGGTCGCGCTTTACCTGCTCTGCGTCGGTTTTGTCTTCCGCACCATTCTGCCGTTAGTCGCCTTTAGCCAGTTCCGGTTGTGGATTGCGATGGCGCAGGTGCTGTGGATTTTCGCCTTCTGTCTGCTGCTGCATGGCTACACCTTGATTTGGTTCCGCCCGCGCGTGGACGGCAAGCCGGGTTAGGCATGAAAAAAGCGCCCTACGGGGCGCTTTTTGCGGTATTAGTCCGAATCAATGTGCAGGACGTGCTGGCCGCAATGCAGGCAGCGGAAGAGATAGCCGACCAGCGAGCCATCCGCCGCAATGTATTGCAGGTATTCGGGGTCGGGGCGGTCGTTGTGCCAGACGATGTTGTCGGCAATGCCTTGTGCCTGTAGTTCTTGCCAGCCGGTATAGCCGATGAAGGCGCAGTAGTCGTCGCAGTGATCCGGCCATTCTTCTTGCTGCCAGCCGCTATAGGACGGGGTGCGGTGGCAGAGTTCGTCCCGTCTTTCTTCGGCGATGTCGTGCGAGATGCTGCCGCTATCGACGAATTCGCCGGCAAATTTTGCGGCGGCGCTGCCGCTGGCGACGCAATCGGGGCAAAGTGCATTGATGGTCGCTTGGCTGTAAAACGGGCTGTTATAGAAAATCTGCGTCGCTTTGCCGCAGCAGTCGCAGGTAACGGCTTCTTCTTGGGTTTTGAAGATGTTGGCGGCGAGCGGGTCGGGGCAGTATTTGAACTGTGGCAGCGTGACCTTTAGTTCAGCGGTGATGCGCAGCGGGCGTTTGGCGGCAAAGCGGTCGCCATAGTTCGCTGCCATGTTTTTCAGGCGGGCAAAGGTGTGGCGGTCTTCTTCGCCGCGGCGGTCGGCGACAGCCTGGAAATGGGTAAAGGCGCTTTGGTAGCGGCTAAGCGCTTCGTAAATGCGGGCGAGGGCGCGCTGTTTTTGTGCGCTGTCGGCTGCGGCGGCAACGACGGGTTCGAGTTCAAACAACCGCAACAGGCGGGCGTTGTGGTTGAGCGCGTCGGCCTCGTCAAGCAGGGTTTGCCAGTTTTCCGTGTTCATAGGTGTGATTCTTCCGGTATGAAAAAGGTGCGCTGCAGCGCATCTGCTGGGTTTTGTGTTATTGGGCGACGCCTGCCGCTTGCAGCAGTTCGTCGGCGGCGAGTTTGGCGGGCTTGTCGAGTTTCGGCAGGTATTCGGCGTAGATTTCGGCAATCGCTTGGTCTTCGCCCGGCATCGCCCACATTTCAAATTTGGCGTGGTTGCCGGAAAGCGTGGCGACGTCGATGGCAAAGCCCGCTTTGTGGATATGCAGCATCGACAGCAGCGTTTCGACCGGGTGGTTGCCGGTGGAGAACCATTTGCCGTTTTACATTTGCACGTAGCGCTCGTCGGTGGCGACCATCAGGATTTTGTGCTTACCGCCAGTGTATGGTTTGGCGAATTTCACGCCGTCGAAATTGGTTTTCGGCGCGGTCGGCGACGGGTTCGCGGGACAGTTCTGTCATGTTTTTCCTTAAGTAGACTTCTTTCCAAACCGGGAAATTCGGGTAATTATTCACCACATCGATTTGTC
>CAUVOF010000100.1:0-7198 GCA_963553325.1 uncultured Cardiobacterium sp. | reverse complement strand
GGAGGGTCGGGTATCCCCTTGAAAAAGGCGTCCGCCTTTTTCAAGGGAACCCGGGTGGGGTGTGAAAAATCGCGTAGCGACGGTGGTTTGACGGCAGGCAATTTACATACGCGATAGCGGGATTCGTGTATGTAAATGGGGGGTGAGGCAGCGAGCAATTGAAAAACTGGATTTCTGAGTTATCGACAATATCGCTCACCCCCACCCCGTCCCTCCCCCGGGCCCCATGCAAAATGCGTCCGCATTTTGCATGGGTACCCGCCCGCTGCGGGCTTCGCCCTGCGGGGGAGGGGGACTGTCCAATTGTAAACACGCTCTAAGGCGGCCATTTACATACAGGCTAGCGGGGTTCGTGTATGTATATTTCGAGCTACAGCAGCGCCTGGCAATGCGCGCGCAAGGTGTGCGGGGTGGCGAAGGTGAGCGGGTACATCGCGCCCAGCGCTTGCGCCTGTGCCGTGTCGAGGTCGCTTGCCAGGATGAGGTAGTGGCTTGCGGGCAGGCCGAGGCGTTTGCACAAGGTGAGGTGTTTGTCGAGCGCATTGCGGTATTCGCCGCTTTTGCATTCGATGATGAGCGGTGTTTTGCCGAGCGGCAGAAACATCACGTCCAGCTCGTGTTTGTCGTCCGCGCCGCTCATGATTTCTACGTTGCGCGCGCAGGAAAAGCGGTAAGCCGCACCGCGTTGGGCGGCGATTTGTAGCAGCTCGCCCAGGGCAAACCATTCCAGCCAGCCGCCGCCAAAGAATTGGCGCACCGGCTGCGCCTGCTGCAACTGGATGTGCAGGCTTTTCTCGCCTTTGTGGTAGTGGCAGCGGGCAAGCAGGGTGTTGTTGTAGAGCGTGCGGCAGTGGGCTTGCAGGCGCTGCGCGTCGGCGGGCGGGTATTTTTTCAGGTCGTGCTTGAGGCCGTTGTGGCGGTGGCGGTACGCCCAGTTCATTTGTCCGAGCAGTTCTTTGAAAAGTGGGTAGTGTTTGCCGAGCAGCGCGGCGGCTTCGTCGTAGTAGCCGCGCATATCCACCGCCGCGTAGTTGAAGTGCGCGGCGATGTTTTTCGCGGCGAACCAGTCGGCAAGCGGCTGGTGTTGCTGCGCGCTGGCGAGGCTGTCGCTTTCTGTCCAGCGCTCGCCGTGCAGCGGGTTTTGTGCCGCCTCGCTGGCGCTTTTTTCTTCTGCAACGGGCGCTTCGCCCGCGACTTCCACGCCAAAGTGTTCGCACAGCGGTTGCAAGCCGCCGTTAAAGCCTTGCGCGACGAAGCGGAATTTCCACTCGCCATTGCGGCGGTAGCATTCGCCGAGTATCAGCGCGCTTTCGCGGCGTTCGTCCAGCAATACCGGGCAATGCAACTCGCGCGCGCCGTCTGCGACGTGCAGCGTTAGCTGGCGATACTGCGCCAGCGGCAGGTCGGCAGTGCAGGCGATGACGAGGCGGCTGACCTCTTGCGGTTGGCGTGCGAGGTCGAGGTGGTAGCGGTGTTCGCCGTGGTAGTGAACGCTGTCGTCATCGCTTGCCGGCTGGTTGTAGAAAATCATGTCGCCATCGCCGCGCACTTTGCCGTCGGCAGCGAGCCGCCAGACGGCGCTGTCGATGTCAATACCGCTGTCGATGCGCAGGCTGATGCTGTTTGTTTGCAGGACGGTATTGGCGCCAGGGATGAGGGTCTGCCCGCTCATTTGCTGCCCGCCGTCCAGCGGAAGCCCCAGCCGAAGGTTTTGTCCATTTCTTTGGGTTCGAAAATGTCGTTGGCGTCAAGCGGCGCGTTGCCGCCGGGGGTGAAGGTTTGGCTCATGGTTGAAGCTCCGGGTTAATGAACGGGAAACGGGTTATGGCGACGCAAACCAGCTGGCGGGCGGCTGGGCGAGCATGGCTTTAAGGTTTTCGCTGCACAGCCAGGCGGTGGTGCCGTCGTCAAGGTAATGCGCGTGGTGAAAGGGGTTGTAGCTGCCGAGGGTGTAGGCTTTGCCGTCAATGTTAAGTGTCAGCGCCTGTCGCTTGGCGGGGGCGTTGATGGCGGCGAGCGCCTGCGGGCTGTGGCAGGTGGCGAGGATGTCCAGCATTTGCTCAACACGGCCAGGGCGGGTTGGACGACCGTCGCCCATCCAGCCGGTGGCGCTGCGTGTCAGGGTAATGTCGTTGTTTTGCCAGCCAATCTGCAACTGCTGCACAGTCGCTGGCTCAAGGAAGCGTTCGCTATGACCGAGGCGGTAATTGAGCGTGGCAAAGGCGGCGAGCAAGGCGAGCCAAAGCAGAAGGGCGGCGGCGGGAAAGGGATTGCGGGGCATGGGGGGGCGTTGTGTTACGAAGAGACAAGCATTATAAGCGGGCGAGGCAGATTGGGTTTGCAAGCGGCGCACGTCTCAAGCAAGATAGCCGCCTTTTCGCCAACCATCCGCCTATTCCGCATGAATTCTGCAACTGAAACCGTCCGCCGCAAGCCGCTCATCGCCCTCGTTGGCCGTCCGAACGTCGGCAAATCTACCCTCTACAACGCCTTCACCCGCAGCCGCGACTCGCTCGTCTCCGACACCCCCGGCCTCACCCGCGACCGCAACTACGGCGACGCCACCCTCGCCGGCATGCCCTGCCGCATCGTCGATACCGGCGGCCTCTTGCGCGAGGAAGAGGAACAGATTGACCGCCGCGTCGATAAGCAGGCGCGCGCCGCCGTCGAAGAAGCCGACGTCGTCATCTTCGTCGTTGATGGCCGCGACGGCCTGACCGCAGTCGATGAAAACATCGCCGCCGAACTGCGCCGCAGCCAAAAGCCGGTCATCCTCGCAGTGAACAAAACCGACTTCGCCGACCCCGACCTCATCCTCGCCGATTTCTACGCGCTCGGCATCGCCGACACCCTCGCCATCGCCGCCGAACACCGCCGCGGCCTGCAACAACTGGCGCAGCGCGTTGTCGCTCGTCTGTCAGAATCGCCCGATGCTGAGCTGTTTGGCGAAGAAGACGAGGCGGAAGCGCAAGAAGAAGGCATCGCGCTCGCCGTTATTGGTCGCCCCAACGCCGGCAAATCGACCCTGCTCAACCGCCTCATCGGTGAAGAGCGCCTGGTGGCAAGCCCGGTCGCCGGTACCACGCGCGACGCCATCGCCATCCCCTACGAAGACGAACGCGGCGATCGCTTCACCCTGATAGACACCGCTGGCGTGCGGCGCAAAGCGCGGGTCAATGACAAAATCGAAAAATTCTCCATCGTCAAAACCCTGGACGCCATCGAGCGCGCCAACGTCGTCATCCTCATGCTGGACGCGCACGAAGGTGTAAGCGAGCAGGACGCGCATTTACTCGGTGAAATCACCCGCCGCGGCCGCGCCCTCATCATCGCCATCAACAAATGGGACCACCTTGACGACGAACAAAAAAACGCCATCCGCAGCCAGTTTGAGCGCAAGCTGCATTTCGTCGATTACGCCGAAGTTTTCTACATCTCGGCGCTGCACGGCAGCAACATCCGCAAACTGCTGCCGGCGGTGAAAAAAGTCTATCGCGCGGCCATGGCCGAACTCTCCACCAACAAACTGACCGAAGCGCTGGAAGCCGCCTACCGCCGCCACCAGCCGCCGCTGGTGCAGGGCTATTCCATCAAACTGCAATACGCGCACCAGGGCGGACGCAACCCGCCGCACATCATCATCCACGGCACGCGCACCACCAACGTCCCGGCGAGCTACACCACCTATTTGAGCAAATTCTTCCGCGAACACTTCAAACTGCACGGCACGCCGGTGCGCATCAGCTACCGCGACAAGGCAAACCCTTACGCCAAAAACCGCAGCTAAACTGGCATAATATGAACATTCCGCAACCCCCCTAAAACCCCAGACAGTTAAAAGGAAAGAACGATGTCCCGCCGCCTGCCCAACATGGCAAAACCCGCCGGCAAATCCACCCGCCACGAACTCACTTACTACGATGGCGAACGCCGTGTCGTCTATACCGTCAATGAAGGCTACAGCCAAAACGACGGCACCATTCTCATCTCGCGCACCGATGCCAACGGCATCATTACCCACGCCAACCGCGTCTTCTCCGAAGTCTGCGGCTACAGCCAGGCAGAGTTGATTGGCGCGCCGCACTACATCATCCGCCACCCGGATATGCCCAAAGCCGCCTTCAAAGACCTGTGGGACACCCTCTACCGTGGCGAAGAATGGCACGGTTACGTCAAAAACCTGCGCAAGGACGGGCGCTACTACTGGGTTTACGCCACCATCGCGCCCATTATCGACAACGGCATGCTCGTCGGCAGCACCTCGGTGCGGCGCAAAGTTGATGACAAAACCATCGCCCGATACGAAGCCGATTACCGCGAAATGCGCCGTCACGAAGAACTCTACGGCTTTGAAGACGACGCGGCAGAAGAAAAGCCCGGCATCGTCGCCGGCATCCTTGACCTGTTCACCCGAAAAAAATAACCCACCATGAGCGAAGAACACGCAGACAACCACAAGCCCCCCTCGTTACTCAGCCGCTTGAGCGCGCTGTTTAACAACAACGAAGAAGCCGATTTTCACACCACCTTTCACGAACTCGTCAGCCAGGCGCGCAGCAATGGCGACATTGGCGAAGAGACCGCACAAATGCTCACGCGCCTCACCACCCTCGGCGAAGCGCGCGTGCGCGACATCATGGTGCCACGCGGACAAATCCTGCTCATCGAAGAAGACTGGCCGCTGGCGCACATCTGCAACGTCATCATCGAATCCGGCCACTCGCGCTACCCGGTCGTTGATGAAACCCACGAACAAATCCGCGGCATCCTCCTCTCCAAAGACCTCTTGCCGCACGCCTTCCGTGGCGAATTGCCAGAAACCATCATGCCGCTCCTGCGCCCAGCGACCATCGTCCCGGAAAGCAAACCGCTTGATGCGATGCTGCGCGACTTCAAAACCAACCGCAATCACATGGCGCTGGTTATCGACGAATACGGCAACCTCTCTGGCCTGGTTACCATCGAAGACGTCATCGAAGAAATCGTCGGCGAAATCGACGACGAACACGACGAAATCGCCGCCGCCCCCATCATCGCCAACAGCGACGGCAGCTACCAGGTGAGCGCGCTGACGCCGATAGCCATCTACAACGAAGCCTTCGCCACCGACCTCTCCGACGAAGACGCCGACACCATCGGCGGCTACATCCAGCACATCCTCGGCAAAATGCCGGAAATCGGCGAAAGCGCCACACTCGGCGACTGGCTGGCAACCGTCAGCAAGGCAAACCAGCGCCAGCTCATCAGCCTGCACCTGCGCCACCGCCCGGAAGAAACGCCGCTGGCCGCGGAAGAATAGATGTCCATTTACATACACCAACCCCGCTACCGCGTTGGATGCCATCCTGCGCAGCCATCCGCGCATCAGCGCCATTGCCTGGCAAGACAAATCGCCATAACCCAACCCATAAAAACCCGTCCGCCTTTACAAAAACATTGCCATGAACTTTAACAAACTAATACCGGAACTATCCGTGTTTGACATAAAACAAACCAAAGACTTCTATAAAAAACTGGGATTCAAAATAGAATACGAACGAAGCGAAGAAAACTTTGTCTTCATGTCATTCGAGGATAGCCAATTCATGTTTGAACAAATCCATGACAAAGGCTGGAACACAGGCGCATTGGAATACCCATTAGGGCGGGGAATAAACCTATCCATTGCCGTAGATAACATAGAAACACTCTATGAAATTATTAAAAACGGACAAATGGACATTTACCGCGAACTTACCAAAAGCACCTATCTGGTCAATGGTATCGCGGAAGAACAAATAGAATTCCTCATCCAAGACCCCAATGGCTACCTACTAAGATTTACCAACTGAAATCCGACCATGAACAACACCGCCTACCTGCAAGCACAAATCACCGACATCCGCGCCAAACTCGCCCGCCCCTGCACCGCCTTTGAAACCGGCGGCGTACAACCGACTAACAGCGAACAAGAAAACTGGATTGGCCGCGTCTATCTCTGCCGTGCCGACGAAGCACAAGCGCCACTTGATGCCAATAGCGAACCACTCTACGCGCTGGCTCAGTTCTACCTACCCGCCCTGCCCTACCTGCCGCCGCAACTGCAAGGCATCCAGCACCTCACCCTCTTTATCGGCGCAGAACTGCCTGAGCGCGACAGCGACAACGGCGAAGGCTGGCTCATCCGCGAATACCGCGCCACCGACACCCTCATCCGCCACGAATTCCCGCAGCTTGCCCACCTCAAAGCCTTCCCGCTACAGCCGCAATATCAGGCGATTGACCTGCCAATCTGGGACGGCGGCGGCATCCCCGAAGACATCGAAGACCGCATCTGCGAGCTTGAAAACGACGCCGAAGAAAAAGACGAAAGTTTTGAATACTACGGCGACATCTGCGGCGAAGATGACCATTGCTATACCCACAAAATCGGCGGCTACCCATCCTATTGCCAGTCCGGCATCGGCACCGAATTCGGCGACGGCTGCGAATTCGTCCTGCAAATATCAAGCGACAACAAAGCCGGGCTGAACGTCGTCGATAGCGGCAGCCTGATGTTCGCCCGCAACGCAGACGGGCTATGGCGGCTGTACTATGACTTCTACTAAATTTACATACCCCCTAGTCGCTACCCCGTATGTAAAACCCCGCATTCCCCACTTAAATTAAGGAAACACACCATGAGCACAAACCTGGTCGTCATCGGCGCCCAATGGGGCGACGAAGGCAAAGGCAAAATCGTCGATCTACTCACCGAAAAAGCGGGCGCCGTCGTGCGCTACCAGGGCGGGCACAACGCCGGCCACACCCTCGTCATCGACGGCAAAAAAACCGTGCTGCACCTCATCCCGGCAGGCATCCTGCACGCAGGCGTCAAAAGCTACATCGGCAACGGCGTCGTCCTCTGCCTGCGCGCCCTCTTTCACGAAGCCGACGCGCTTGCCGCCGCTGGCGTCCCCGTCGCCGAACGCCTGCACATCTCGCCCGCCTGCGCCCTTATCCTGCCGAGCCACGTCGCCCTCGACCAGGCACGCGAAGCCGCGCGCGGCGACAACAAAATCGGCACCACCGGGCGCGGCATCGGCCCCGCCTACGAAGACAAAATCGCGCGCCGCGGCCTGCGCCTCGCCGACCTGATGCAGCCGGACACCTTCCGCGAACGCCTGCGCGAACTGATGGACTTCCACAACTTCCAGCTCGAACACTACTACCACGCCGC